>NZ_JADEXU010000093.1 GCF_015206895.1 Nostoc sp. LEGE 12450
TTCCCCTTGTCCCCAATTCTCCTTGTCCCCAAGTCCTCTTTCCCATGCCCAATGCCCAATTCCCAATTCCCAATGCCCCCTCCCTACTTCTTACTTCTGAGTTAGCACTCTTGCTGTCGCCAAAGCTTCTACTAAGCCACGTACAGCAGCAATCATTGCTATTTCGCTATTGAGTTGGTTTATGGCGGAACCAACACCAACACCAGCTGCACCAGCAGCGATCGCTAATGCTGCTGTAACGTTAGAAATGCCTGAAGCACACAATACTGGCACTGACACCACACGGGAAATCTCAAAAGCTGCTGCCAAGGTGGGAGCAGCTTTTTCAATTAATCCTAGAGTTCCAGGGTGAACTGGGTTACTGCTAGTACCGCCTTCGGTTTGGATAATATCTGCTCCAGCTTTCACCAGTTCTTCTGCTAACTGCACCTGTTGATCTAGTTCCAAAATGTGGGGAACAGTGACAGATAAGGTGATTTCTGGGAGGAGAGCGCGGGTTTGCTTAGTCAGCGCTAGCACTTCTGGAGCCTCAAAGCGGCGACCTTGAGCATAGAAGGAATCAAAATTCCCGATTTCAATTAAATCAGCACCAGCTGCCACAGCTTGCACAAATTTTTCTGGTTCTACTGCTGACACGCAAATTGGTAATTTTGTCAAACTTTTAGCTAACTGTACCAAAGCGCGATCGGCGGCAATATCAACAAAAGTAGCACCGCCAAATTCAGCGGCTTTGACAGTAGCAGCAACGCTAGCAGCGTCGAAGTTATTCAAGCCGCTAATCACTTTCAGAACGCGGCGGTTAGTAAATGCACGTTGGAGTGTAGGATGCATTGTCATGGTTAGGCTTTTGAAGCTATGAAGATTATAAATTAGGTATATTCTACCGTCACTCAGTTAATGAGGAACTAAATCACTATGGCAGTTGTCAAATTTTGATTTCTGCAAGCCGCGCCATAAACTTAGCCTAAGCGTCCATTGAAAAGTCTACTCTCCCAACTGAACTAGGTATTAAATGCAGCACAGCACTACAATGAAATATAAAGTTCAGCAGATATCCACGGAAATTAAGTTTTATTAAATTCTTCTTTTCAGAAGGAAGATATGACTGAGGAAATCATGGCAAATTTTGACGATCAAGAAATACTTGAACTCTGGGATCATAGAGCTAAAGACTGGGATATTCAAGTTGGGGATGATGGTGATAGCAATCGAATTCTCAACTCAGATCCAGTACTATGGAGTTTTGCTGGTAACGTTGCGGGATTGTCTATTCTTGATGCTGGTTGTGGAACAGGGTATCTAGCACGCCAACTTTGCCTTAAAGGGGCCAGTGTAACTGGTATAGATTTTTCACCTCAGATGATAGAAATTGCCAAATTCAGAGCTAGCCAAAATAATCTAGATATAGATTTTCATTTGGATTCATGCACTGAACTAAAGTCGCTTCCAGATGAGCAATTTGATATGATCGTCTCAAATTATGTTCTCATGGATTTGCTCAATCTCGAAGGAGCAATAAGGGCATTCAATCGTGTTCTTAAGCCTAGTGGTATTGCAATCCTTGTGTTCTCACATCCTTGCTTTCCCCAAGGCAATTCGACGACTGTAAATGAGGATGGGACAGTTTCTTATAGTTGGGCTTCTTCTTACTTTGAAAGGACACAACACAACGACGAACCTTGGAATCATTTTACAACACCATTTATCTGGTTCCACCGCCCTCTTTCCGATTACTGGAAAGTCTTCAAGACAGCAGGTTTTTCTGTGGACGAATTTGAAGAACCAAGAATTACCCCAGAGCGATATCATATTGCCGAAAATGACCGGAAGCTCTTCAATTCCAAAACACGTCCCTATTCGGTAGTTTTTAAGCTTCTGAAGGTTAAAGGATTACATAGCAATCCATAACATTTAGTTCTATCTATCTACATCTGTAGGATCTTTTACCACTATCCTAGTCAAACTCTAAAGGCCACAAATCGGCAATTGGTACTTCCCATCCTGGAAGCAAATCGGGAACTGTTAAAATATCGCCATCACGAAGTATTATTGCTTCTTGCCCAGGGTTGTAAACTTCAACAATCCGCTCATCTGAATTGAGTAAAATTCCTACCTTAGTTCCCAAACTCAGAAATTCTTGAATTTTGGCTCTCAAATCCTCTAAATTATCACTAGGGGACTTCACCTCGACAGTCAAATCGGGAGCCAACTGAGCAAAAGACTTGGGACTGCGACGCAAGCGTTCGGCTAAAACAAATGAAGCATCCGGTGCGCGTAAATCTGAATTTGGCAATCTGAAACCAGCGCTAGAAGCTGCTGTTCGTCCTAGTTTACGCGGTCTAACCCAGTTACGTAACTCGGCAATCATTGCAGCTGCGACTTCATCTGATTCGTATCCTGATGGACTCGAAACAATAATATTACCCTTGACTAGTTCCATACGATAGTCAGGATACTGTTGCTGCATTTTTTCCAAGTCTTCAAGCGTTAGGGACATAAAACCTCTACTGATCACACGCTCTGTATCTATTATGGAGATATGGAGACAACAGACCTCTTTAGGAGCGATCGCTCCATAAATTCCCCCGTTATCGCCAAACCTGTCACTCCAAAGACTTCATATCTAAATGAAAAACAGGAATAAGCAGTAAAATTGAATATGATTGCTTATTTTTCAAAATACTTCATTGCTATTTGAACCTTCTCAACTTGCCTTGGTGCTTGCATTTCGTTAAAAAGTGCGATCGCCTGCATAAAATTTTCCATACTATTGTCAATTTCACCCATTTCTTGATGAGTCAATGCCAATTGATAGTAAGCTTCTGCTAAATTAGATTTAGCACCTATTTTATCCAGAATTTCTATCGCTTCTGCATGATGGAAAAGCGCCCTAGCAAATTCTCCTTGTTCTCTATATAACCCGGCTAGACAACTTATAGCTTTAGCTTTAAGCTGAGTAAAGTTATTCTCTTCGGAAGAAAATATAGCTCTTTGGCACAGTTCAAAAGACTTTTTAATATTACCTAAATTTTTGTAAGTTAAACATAGGCTGATTAAGCTATGCCCAATTCCCCATAAAGTTACTCTAGTTGATGAAGATATTGCAGAAAATGCCTTTTCTGCAATATAAAAAGCATCTTCTTTAAAATCAGAACATGATTTAACAAAAGCCAGGCAGCACTGAGCGTATGCCATGTAATCATCAAGATTGCTATCTTGTTCAGCCAATTTACAAACTGACATAAAACAATCTTCGGCTGCTTCCATTTCCAATAAATCAAGCTTGCAAAGTCCTGTATTGAACAATACAGAAATTTTTATTAGCTTGATATCTAAATTGTCTAATATTTCTTCTGATTTTTTATAGCAATCTATAGCTTCTCGAATGCAACCAATAATCCGATATGTATAGCCTAGTATATTGTAAAGTTTAATCAGTCTTTCTGGTGATTCTATATCGTCTATTATCCGCTTAATTACAGAAAAATTTTTCTGAAGTAGTCCCAATTGGTAAAATGAGGAACCCAAAGGTAAACCTGTACCCCATTTTTTGCCTCTTCCTTGTAAGATTACATCACCAGCTCGATCAAAATCGCTAATTTCTACATAGTGATAATAAGCTTCTAAAGCGGTTAAGGCATCTGTGATATTTTTAACTATTGCAACTCGCTTTGTCCAAAACTCTGCGGCATTTCGGTTTACTAATTCCCATTCCTCACCGACTAACCTTAACCTACTAACCGCTTCATCACGAATTACGGGATGTAACCAGTATTGCCCTTTTTTCGCTTCTATTAAAGACAAATCGTGCAAGGCTTTAATTACACCTCTACGTTTTTTTTCGGGTATATCCCAAAGCAAACATAAAACTCCTTCGATAGGTAGTGAAGGAATATCTTGATAACGATAGCATCCTAAACGACAAAGGAGACGATAAGCTTCTAAGTCAATTTGTTGGAGACGGTTAAATTGACTGGCAACTAAATCTTTTAATTCTCTTTCTATTAATAAATCTGTAGAGTTTTCCTGCCAATATGAATGGATGTCACCAGAAAAATCTGTCAATATTGCTCCTCGGAGAATTTGCATTGCTTTGGCGTTACCTCCATAAGCTCTGCACATTTCGCTGAGAATAGTACAATCACAATTGATGTGGCAACTGCTGAAAAATTCTCGCCATGCTTCATCATCTAAACCTTCGAGTGGGTAAAGATAAACCTCTAGGCTAGACTCCCGCAAACGCTCACGACTTGTGACTAAAGTAACTGAATGCACATCCGAGTCTGCTAATACTCTCAATAGCTCAACATAAGGGCGACGATATTCTAGGAACTTACCATTTTTATCGAGAGCAGTTTCTAGATTATCGATAAATACCCCAATTTTAGAAGTTTGTTCTCGGAGTTTGCGCCGTAGTCGTTCTAAGCTGATCCCAAAGTCCCCTCCGGGTTCTTCGTTAAAGTATCGCCGTAGCCATTCTTCAACTACACTTTCTACAGGAGTAAGGTTTTGGATTTCTGTGGCCATCCACAGTTCTAGGACAAAATTAAATTTTTGACTTTTAAAATATTTGCGTGCTAATCTTGTTTTGCCAACACCACCTTCACCCTGGATGAGAATAACTTTTTCTCCCCGATTGAATAAGGCGTGAAGTTCGGCTATTTGGCGATCGCGCCCTACAAAATTAGAATCTGAATCTAGGGGTTTAGTCCCATTCGTCGCTAGATTTGGAATCTGAAAAGCTTTTTGCGACTGTTGGGTTGTTCTAAATCCCTGAACTACGCCTTGGAAGGTAGATTTTGAGACTTTCGCTCCTAGCACTTTGGAGAGTAAATGCCAAAGTTCTGCACCAACTGCTTTTAAATGCGCTTCTGTATAACCACGGCTGTTGGCGATATGCTGGTAAGTCCGCTTTTCATCCTCCCACAAATTACGCAAGATAATCCTTTGAGTTTTATCTAGATGTTCTCCCGTCTGGAGAAAAACCAAGTTATCTACAAACTCTAAGGCCTCTTCTACACCCATTTGCTAACTTGATGTATCATTTGTAATTCATTATAACGATATTTTTACTACTTCTTCCTACCCACCATACTACAAAATACTTTTTCCTACTCGGTAGGAAGCTTACTTTATCCGACTGCAAAGCATTATGGACTGTATTACTCTTGTAAGTAATACAGGCGAAGTTAAGTTAAGCGCCAATAATAAGGTGGTTGAGGATAGATTTTATCAGCGCTACTACTGCAACCTTAGTAAATCACAGATGTTATTTGTTACCGTCCTATATCAATGACTCATGAAAGTGGTGTCTACTAAACAGCAGTGGATATTAACTAACTAGATTCTGTAGAGCGTATTTACAACTAAGTATGTAAGTCTTTATCCTACAGGAGGTTCAATGATGTTAGACAGAGATTGTCATCATGATTGCAATCAAAATCAGTGTCCTTTTGCCCAAGATACACGTAATCCCAATAGATATGTTTGCCTCAAATGTGGTGTTGAGCGAGAAATAAATAAGTATTCCTCTGGTTTCGGCTCGTTTTTGCTGCTGTTGTTGGGCTTGTTTATTTCGTTCCAACTATTAGTTAGTTATGAAAAGCAAAGCAATCCACAAAGGCAACAACAGTCTTTGAATAATCCACCAGAGCGAGGAAATATCCACCTGTAAAGCTAATCTTCATCCTGGGTATGATTTCTCATAGTCTCATTTTGTAAATAGAAAATGGGAAATCATAAAGAATATTCACTGCTAAAAATCAGCTACTTTCGTGAGTAAGATTATGGACACCAATCAAGATACGCTTTTATTTCGTTTTGCTTCTAAGTCTTTAAAATATTTCTTGTTAGTGCTGTTTGGGATTGCGATCGCTTACGTACTATCCAGTGGTTTAGGTATTTTAAAAATCATACCCATACTGCTGTACCTGTTACAACAGTTTTTGCTTCCTGTTGGAATTATCCTCTTGTGTTTCATTACAATAGCGGTAATTATTGAATCCCTGCGTTAAAAACTGTGGAAGCGGAGAGTCTATCAATTTTGGATTTTAAATTTTAGATTTGTTCTTCAATTCAAAATTCAAAATCTCAAATCGATGGACTCTCAATACTTTTCGGATAAACCCAATAATCTCTCTTTGGTCTGGGGAAAGGTTAAAGGGTAATGGGGAAAGGGGAATTCAAACCCTTTCCCCATTACCCTTTTCCCCAAAACCCCAAAAGTATTGGATAGACTCCTAACTTCTTCATTTACCGTAGAAAACCCTGGAATTTCGGTATCCTATATTTCGCAGATACTTATTCCATTCCTCAGCTTGGAATCGATCGGCGAAAGGCCCTACTGCTACGTGTGGTCCTCGTGGTTGCGTCCTTTCGAGGACTGCGCCAGATCGTCCTAAATCTTGACTAAATCGGGCTAGATTCTGCCTAATTTGTTCTGCGATCGCAGATAACTGTTCTTGAGTAGTCGGAATAACGACATAATATCTAGAGGCTTGCTTGGGAGGATTTATATTGCTGCGTTCCCCTACAAAGCCTCTATTGCCTACATCTATTTCCTGTCCGTTACCAAAGCTGATAATCCGAGCGCTATAGATTCCCCGTGACTGTAACTCATTCACCCGTTGTTGGGCGTTAGATACGCTATTAAAAACACCTGACTGAATAACATTCCTTCCTTGGTACTCGCGAATGTAAGCACTGGGTTCAATCTGGCGGATTGCTTGTAACGTCTGGAAATCACTACTATCTACGTAAACTAAGTAGCGCTCAAAGTTCTGGTTATATTGACTAAACTGTGTAGGTTGAGGGGGCTGAAAGTTCTGATTGGATTGATTATTTTGTAATGGTTGAGGGGCTTGAAAGTTCAGATCGGATTGATTATTTTGTAATGGTTGCGGGGGTTGAAAGTTCAGATCGGATTGATTATCCTCCACTAGTTCTGCTGGTTGTAACTGCGGTGATGGCTGTTGACCAAAGGGAATTGGGGGTGGTGGTAAAGCTTCACCTCTTTGTTGAGCCAGTAGCATACTGTTGTGGATTTCTGCTTGTGCTGGGGCATAGTCAGGAATCAGCACTAACCATCCTCCTACTAACAGGGGGAGAAATCGGATAGTACGCTTCCAACCCTCAGAACTTCGGCGCAGCATCTGAAATGGGGTAAATTTACTTGGTATTCCTCTCAACATAGTACTTAGAAAGTAGTCAAAGTATTTTTAAGCAATTTCCATGAGGAACTAATTAGTTCACCGTTGTAGCAACTACTATATAGCGTTAACGTAAAATTAGCTCATCTGCGTGGCAAAAAATACATCTGTAACCATTCTTAGATAGTCATCTGCATTCATTTTTCGGTGTTGATAAGATATATCAATCTTGGTGTAGAGACATTGCATTGCAACGTCTCTACAAGGGTTTTGAAATCACGCAAAATCATTTTCATACCTGAATTCAGCAACGCCAATTTTTGACCACCCCAATACTGGTTCATTTCCTCTGTTAATGAATGGCTAATTAAAGGCTCTTTAGATACATTTGTAGGGGCAATTCATGAATTGCCCCTACCATGTGTAGTTTTGCGTAAGTCCTAATCCAATCAGAAATTGAGTCAACAGCCCAAATGAATGCACTCCCATACGACGAGGAATGAGGAAAATATTAGCGCTGTGCTACTTAACTACAATTTTGTGTCAGTAAGCTTTCAAACAGAAAGTCTGCCAATTTGGTGCCAGACACATAAGCTGCGTCTGCATCCCATTGAAAATGGACACCCAGATAAACACGACTGCGCCCATTCTCTAAAGCTGCGGAAGAGAAACTATTAAATGTCCGTGTGATTCTAATGCCATTATTTCCTCTCGCACTTGGATCTTCAGATGTTGCCGTAAAAGTAACATTATCGGTGCCAAAGAAGTTCCGCAAAATACCGGCATGGACTGCTCCGAAAGTGGCATGACCAGAGATATAGGCTGGAAATGAAGGAGAAAATCTAGTGCCATCAGCATTGGGTGATAGAGGTCTCCAACTGGGATCAGCAGTTGTTCCAGGGTTGTTGTCTTCAAATGCCCTTTGAATTGCCGTTTCTGGTCTCCACAAATCCAAATCGGTGTCGTACTTCGCATCCCATGCCAAGATGGCCGCATCGCCTAAACCTAAACCCACCAAAGCAAACAACCGTGCATTTTCGGAAAAGCTCAGACATCTCAATTTAGAGACAATCTGGGTTATGGTATAAAGTTGTCCAGGTGGCTTATATGTTCCATCAAGATCATTTGCCCAGAAAAGAGCAATATCGGTTTGTTCTTGAGTCCGTTCAGCAGAGTTAGCAGCACCAAGCCGTTTTACTTCATTTACTTGAGCAGCATATTCAACACTGGCCAGTAGATCCTGTTTACTGCTGAAGCCTGCTGGTTTAGTCGGACGAAACTTCTTAATTAAAGTTGGCGAAAAAGGTTTTACTTTGCCCCAATTTGGGGTAGTTGCAGGGCCAGAACCAGTTGGTCGCCAATCACCAGGCTGATGTCCTGATTTGTAATCGGTCTTGTCATCAAAGCCGTCCCCTTCTCGATTTTTGAGAATTGCTTTAGCTGCGGCGATTCCAAGTTCTTTACCATCATCAATGCTCTGTTGCGACACACCACTGCTTTTAATTTCATGGATGGCTTTCTCTCGTTCTGCATCAAAAAAGCTCTGGTTTTTATTTTTGGACTTGGGAAAATTGGCATTAGGATAAACGGTGTCGCTACTTAATACAGTAAATGCAGCATAAACTGCTGCTGCTTCTTTAGAAGCTCCTAATTTTACCGGAAGAATTTCTAAATACGGTTTGTAGTCTTGATCAATGGAATTGACAGCATCGTATATTGCAGCATGTAATATAGCACCAGTACGGGAAATTGGCCCAGGTGCGCCACCGTTCAGACGAATTGTTTGTAAATATACATTGTTCCAATTAATAACTTGATCTGTCATAAATATTCCTTTGCTTAATCTTGCCTTTACCCTGGTTGCGGATCTAATTTTCAAGACAGAAGTAAACTAATACCCCTTCTCTACGAGACGCTACGCGAGCGCATAATTCTTAATTCGTAATTACTGTTGCGTAGGGGTTTTAGATATATAAGAGTGGCTTATTTACGCCAACCTCTACTAGTCAGGTAGCGGAAATAACTATCCAGTTTAGTAAGGCTTAAAAGTTTATTTTACAAGCTTTCTCAGCTTATAATCTTCCCTAAACTCTGCGTAGCTTGAAGCTTCCCCGTCGACATCCGGGTAATGCTCAATTATTCGCCAACACCACCCAATCAAATAGCTTAACTTTTGCTTTTTGCACTAGACTCTACCAGGGTTTGTATTCCGAATATAGAAGTATTTCTCAATGCTTAATAGTACCCCAGAGGGTACTATTTTCAATGCGTGCATAAACTGCTTTCACTTTTACTACGATCGCCTCTATTTGATTCCTTTAAAACCGAAGTGCTTTGGTAGCAAGGCTTTGGAAGAGTGTGTGCTACAATTGGACAACCACGCAGCTATCGTGTCGTGCTTTGTATGAAAAAAGTCGTCGTTGGTCTTTCTGGTGGCGTTGACAGTTCCACCGCCGCAGCTATCCTGCACCATCAGGGCTATGAAGTGATTGGTTTGACTCTTTGGCTAATGAAAGGCAAAGGTCAATGTTGCTCTGAAGGTATGATCGACGCGGCTGATCTCTGTGAACAACTGGGTGTTCCCCATCAAATTGTAGATATTCGGGATCTCTTTCAAACCCATATTGTCGATTACCTAGTGACTGGCTACAGTGCTGGAATCACGCCTTTGCCTTGCTCCCAGTGTAATAAAACAGTGAAGTTTGGGCCAATGGTGCAGTATGCCCGTGAAGAATTGGGGTGCGATCGCATTGCCACTGGTCATTATGCCCGAATTAGTTATGACGAAGCAACTGGACGTTACCAGTTATTAAGAGCTATTGACCGCAACAAAGACCAATCATACTTCCTCTATGATTTGTCTCAAGATTTACTTGCAGCAACTATATTTCCTCTCGGCGAACTCGAAAAAACTGATACGCGCCGCATTGCGACTGAATACGGACTGAAAACTGCTGATAAGCCAGAAAGTCAAGATTTATGCTTAGTGGAAAGTAATGGTTCCATGCGGGCATTTTTAGATAAATATTTGGCTCCCAAAACAGGCGATATTGTCGATACCACAGGCAAAATTTTGGGACAGCATGATGGTGTGCATCACTACACCATTGGCCAGCGCAAAGGCTTGGGGATTGCTGCTGCCGAACCATTGTATGTGATTGAATTAGATGCAGAAAATAATAAAGTAGTAGTAGGCGATCGCACTAAGGTAACTCAGCCAGAATGCACAGTCGGACGGGTAAACTGGGTTTCCATTGCAGAACCATCTACCCCAATTCATGCCGAAGTGCAAATTCGCTATCGTTCAACGCCTACACCAGTGACAGTGATTCCGTTGGAAAACTCCCGTGTGCGTTTGGTATTTGATGAACCCCAAATCAGCATCACCCCTGGACAAGCGGCGGTGTGGTACGACGGGGAAAAAGTGTTAGGTGGCGGAATAATTGAGCAGTTTAGTTGAACCCAACCCCGGTTTAGTTAGTAACCAAAACCTCCCCTCTCCGTGTAAGCGAGGAGGGGATATTTTATTTCTAATAGAAATGCTAATTTTTGGATTTATTGAAATCAACTCAACTTAATATTTGGTATCCATAGTCTTTACTATTAATATTGTCACATTTTAAGTTTTCCACAGATTAAAATCTATGTATGAAACTTTTATTGACCTTGATGAACTGATAGTACGCTGTAGAGATAAACAAGCTAAAAAATTTATTCAAGAGGCTGTTGCTTGTTATAGGGCTGGGGCATTTCGCTCTTGCATAGTTGCTACATGGAATGCAGTGGTATTTGATTTTCTTCACAAACTAAGAGAACTAGATATTCTAGGAAATGGTGAAGCATCTAGTCTATTAAAGCAATTTGAAAATATAAGTTCAGCATCAAAGGTGAAAGAATTGTGGCAATTTGAGTCAAGTATTCCAGATTTGGCTCTCACAAAATTTGAGCTTATTTCATCTGTAGAAAAGTCAGATATAGAAAGATTATTTGAGGATAGAAGTCGATGCGCTCATCCATCAATGACATCTTTAGAAGAACCATTTGAGGCTACAGCAGAACTAGCACGCTACCACTTGAGAAGTGCCGTAATGCATCTATTGCAACGCCCGCCTGTTCAAGGTCGCTCTGCTCGTGAAAGAATTTTTCAAGATATTAAATCTGATTATTTTCCAACAGACCCGGAATTAGCAGCGCAATACTTTCAAAAAAGTCCACTTGCTCGTGCACGTTTTATCTTGATTAAAGATATAGTACTAGGCTTAACTGTAAATTTATTGACAGAAAATCTTCCCGAAGATGAAAGATTACGTCAGTTTTCTGCATTAAATGCTATATATAAAATATATCCCAAAGAAATAGTAGATATTTTAGATAATGCCCTATCAAACATTATTCTTAATAAGGTCAGTGATGCAAATTGGGATAAGGTAATAATATATCTTGGAAGTATTAAAGGTTGGGATGTATTGAGCGAGCCATGTCAGATAAAAGCAAAATACTTTATTGAAAAAATTGAAGTATTTCATGAAGTTTCAACATTCAATAAACGTTTTTTGCCTAAAATGATAAATATTTTAGTAAAAGCATCCTATATGTCTTTTCTAAAAGAATCTGTAATTAATAAACTTCAAACCCTTCCTTTAAAAGATTTATTAACTATAAGAGAGCTTTGTGAAGATCAAAATTTTACAAAAGTAGTAATGAATGATCTTTTTAGAGGAGCAGTACCACAAGCAAATTTAAATGAACTTATTTTAATAAGATTAGAAGCAGATGAAACACTAAATGACCTAATCGAGCCTTATCTACGAGAGCAGATAAAAGAAGCTTCTCTCGAAAAATTAGTTTTAATAATGTCAAGGTATGAAGATGAATTATTAAATGACTTGATTGAGCCTTGGTTAAAAAATGAAATCAATGATGCTCCTTTGGATGAATTACTTGAAGCTAGAAGAAAATACCAAGTATTAAATGTACCAAATGAGGAATTGACTAAATTGTTTGATGATTGCGTGAGCAAGCTTATTAGTAAATTATCTTTTGATGAAATAATTGAGCAATCGGAATATTGGGATGAATTTTCTGATGATTCATTTCAGAGTCTTTTAAAAGAAAATATACCGATTATAGTTTCTAAATTTATAAATTCTTATTCTTATGTAAATGCAATTTCTAACACTGACCTCATAATTAAAATTGCCGAAAATCTTAGTATAATACAGTGGGAACAAGTTTTAGAAGCTTTTTGTAAAAATAATCAAATATATGGCTCTCGCCATTGCCCTGGTAGATTTTGTTTACTATTAAAAAAGTCTGTAGACATCAGTGGGACTATACCGTACTATTGGTTATCTTTCCGAGAAGAGCTTAATAAAAAATTTAAGTTTAAAGACGTTGACATTGACAGACTTAAAAATTTAATTGACTCTTGTCAAATAAGCGAGTTTTAAGTAAATCATAGTTCTAAAACAGCGATCGCTTATCCTGAAAGTGACGCATTAAAATACTGGTAATTATTCTTCCAAGTCATTCTCTCCTAAATCTTCATCCAAGATTGCTTCAATATCTCGTCCGCCATAAATTACTCTAAGAATCTCTACACCAGAATCCGAAGGAAGATAAAAAACAAGATAATTTTTAAATCCTTTTATTGCTTGCTGTCGAACACCAGTCAAATTAGGATGAGAAAATTGACAAGGTTTTCCCATCCCTGGCATTTTACCCAGTTGTTTGAAAGTTGTTTCTGCTGCTGCAAGAAACTTATCTGAAGCTTCCAAGTTATCTTCTGCAATATAAGTTGCTAATTCTATCAAATCGCGGATGACTTGCGGTCGTTTGCTTACGTCACTCATTAACCTTGGTTTGACCCTTTATGCTTGGCTATTCTTTCCCGCACAGCTTGGCGTATATCTTCCCAATCGTCAGGAGTCATCTCAGTTGCATTCCCAGAATTTAAACCTTCTAAAAGCATCGTTTCTAACCGTTCAGCCGCTTGACGCTTTTGGTCTTGGCGCACTAACTCACGAAAATATTCACTGACGCTGCTGTAACCACCAGTTGCCACTTTCTCTTCTATATAAGTCCGCATCGCATCAGGGAGAGATATATTTATACTTTTCACTGGCACAACTTCTCTAATTTTTCCTTCATAATATTAGTTTATGGCAATTTATGCCATTTATTGCCATACAAGGAGCAATTAGCAAAAGCGATACCTGCGGCGGGCTACGCTTACGTACTCTCTATCAAAAACTACTTCTCTCTAATGTTTCTTCAAACTCTTTCAAAGCTTGTACGGTTCCTACTTGCCAAGCTCGTTCAAGTGTAGCGGCAATAATTTGAGTTAGAGGGATATTTGGAAAATTAGGACTTTTATCAGATTCGATGTAATGTCCATCCTTGAGTAAATAAATCCTCAGCTTTTTACTATCGTAAATCCATAGTTCTGGAACTGCGATCGCTTCGTAAGCATCAAGAGTTGTTTTTGATGTTACATCTGTTTCAATTGCCAAATCAGGAGGTGGATCATCTGGTTCTAGTTTGCGACGACCAATCATTCTTTGGTAATTTTGGATGTAGAAGCAAGCATCTGGTTCTACCCCCACTATATTTTCCCGCTTAAAGGTAGTTGAACAGAAGGGTTCATAACTTTTCCCTGCGATCTTCAGCAAGATTTTGACAATAGCCGAAATTAAGTCCTTTGATTTTTCGTGTTCGGGTAGAGGAACCATAATTTCTAACGTAGACTTGCTGTAAGCAACTCGTAGCGATCGCTTTTCCCCCAGTTCTTGCAAAATAGACTCAAATTCTTCCCAACTGACATCTTGAATAGACACTGTACTACCAGGTGCTAGCCGCATTTGACTAACAGGTTTAACAACGGGGGATACAGCAGTCATAAGCATTTTCCTTAGAAAGGAACTATTCTGAAACTTGAGCCTGGATTAGCTTTAGCCTAACTTAATCAGATCCCTTAGAGGCTAGTTGCAAAAATTTTCCTCCATTCCCTAAACTCTTTTTTTTCTCAGTACCAGCATTTTGATAAGTTAGTACATAATCTGAAACAATAACAGTTAATACAAAGAGGGGATTACGTTGAGTCAAAATCCAGATGCCATAGCCCCCCACGGCGGACAGTTGGTTAACCGTATCGCCACACCAGAACAAAGAGCAGAGTTTCTCTCAAAAGCTGACTTTTTGCCGCGAGTGCAACTAGACGATCGCGCCGTTTCGGATGTAGAAATGATTGCGATCGGTGCTTTTAGTCCACTCACGGGTTTTATGAACCAAGAAGACTACGATCGCACTGTTACAGAAATGCGACTAGCTAATGGTCTTGTGTGGTCAATCCCGATTACACTATCGGTCACTGAAGAAGTAGCTTCCCCATTGCAAGAAGGTGGCTTAATCCGTCTGGATAACTCCAGAGGTGAATTTATTGCAGTTTTGCAACTCACGCAAAAATATAACTACGACAAAACCCGCGAAGCCATTAATGTCTACCGCACTGATGATGTCAAACATCCAGGCGTGCAGGTACTCTATAACCAAGGTACTGTACATCTGGCGGGTGATATTTGGCTGTTGCAGCGCGAACCTCATCCCCAGTTTCCCACTTACCAAATAGATCCAGCTGCCTCACGGCAATTATTTAAAGATAAGGGTTGGAAAACAATCGTTGGTTTCCAAACTCGCAACCCTATCCACCGCGCCCATGAATATATTCAAAAGTGCGCTTTAGAAATTGTTGATGGTCTATTTTTGCACCCATTAGTCGGGGCGACAAAAGAAGACGATATTGCCGCCGATGTGCGGATGCGTTGCTATGAAATTTTGCTGGAACATTACTACCCCTTAGACCGGGTAACTTTGGCAATTAATCCAGCTGCAATGCGCTATGCCGGGCCTCGTGAGGCAATATTCCATGCTTTAGTCCGCAAAAACTACGGTTGTACTCACTTTATCGTCGGACGGGATCATGCTGGTGTTGGTGACTATTACGGTACTTACGATGCACAGTATATCTTTGATGAATTTGCCCCAGGCGAATTGGGCATTGTGCCGATGAAATTTGAACACGCTTTCTACTGCACGCGCACTAAGCAGATGGCAACATCTAAAACCAGTCCCAGCAAGCCAGAAGAACGCATTCACCTATCAGGGACAAAAGTCCGAGAAATGCTGCGGCGTGGTGAATTACCTCCACCAGAATTTTCTCGTCCAGAGGTAGCGGCTGAGTTAGCGCGGGCAATGCGGATAGAAGTACCTGTTTAGGGAATTGGGAATTGGGAATTGGTTTTTTACTCACACTCCTAACTCCTGTACAGACGCGATTAACCGCGTCTCTCAGCATTCCCCACCTTTGCAAACAGTGTAACTTTACAATACAGAGTTCAGCCCTGTAAGCTGCTAGCTAATGGGCTTAGGGCTGATAGCTAATTATGAAACGCCGCACGTTTTTACATAAAATTGGCTCAATACTCGCGGTATTGGGAGTAACGGAAGCTGAGTGGTTGACTTTAGGAAATCGCTATTATCAGGCTTTGGCACAACCCAACTCACGCAAGTTGGCATTGTTAATAGGTATTAACCAATACTCGAAAATTCCAAACCTCAGTGGTTGTCTGACGGATGTAGAGCTGCAAAGAGAACTTTTGATTAACCGCTTTGGTTTTCAAGGGTCAGATATTCTAACCTTAACTGAGGAACAAGCCAGCAGGGAATTCATTGAGGCGGCTTTTTTGGATCATCTGGGCAAACAAGCTAAACCTGGTGATATCGTCGCTTTCCACTTTAGCGGTTATGGCACTCGTGTCAAATTAGAAACATCGTCAGATACAATCCAAAATGCTCTAGTGCCAGCTAATGTCGCTCTTGACTTACAAGATGACAAAATAGTCAATCATATATTAGAAGAAACTCTACTGCTATTATTGCGATCGCTCTCCACAGACAAAGTAACAGCAGTATTGGATACTAGCTATGATACTCCTAACACAGTAATAGGATTAAAAACTCGTGCCCTTCAGGAGTCGGTAGGAAAGCTAGCAACTGAAGAACTCGACTTTCTCAAACAACTTAAAACTCAGAAGTTATCCAATACTCCGATTGTTTTAGCAGCTACCTCAGAACCAAAGCAGCCAGCAAGGGAAGGTCTTTTTTCTGGTTTTAGTGCTGGGTTATTCACCTACGCCTTGACGCAGTATTTGTGGGAATTCACGCCAGCCACCAAAATTCAAGTCGCCCTTTCCCACGTGGGAAATTCTCTATATAAATTAGGTAGTAAACAGAAACCAGCGTTATTAAGTAGTCAGAAAAATCCAGATGTAACGTCTCTAGTGGCAGACGATATCATTGGTGCAGAAGGTGCGGTGAGTGATATTGAAGAAGATGGTAAAACCGTACATTTATGGTTAGCAGGATTACCCCCAGAAGTGCTGCTATACTACGGAGTGAATTCTCGATTTACACTACAGACAAAAGAGCAATTAGTATTGCGATCGCGCGCTGGGTTAACAGCAAAAGCGCAAATTTCCAAAATTGAAGGTGCAAATCCCCTACAAATCGGGCAACTCGTCCAAGAAGCAGTCCGAGTTTTACCCCGAAATATTAATTTAACAATAGCTTTCGATACTGGATTGGAAAGAATTGAGCGGGTAGACGCTACAAGTGCCTTTGCTGGATTTTCCCATGTATCCACCGTAGTAGTAGGAGAAAAACCAGCTGATTATGTATTTGCCAAGCTACAAGAAACTCCCAGTCGTTATGGTCTATTTTCTCTTGGTGGCGACCTAATTCCCAATACCACGGGGGAAGTAGGAGAAGCAGTAAAATTAACAGTGCAGAGGTTAGCGCCAAAATTATCAACCTTGTTAGCAGCCAAGTTATGGCGACTTACAGAAAATGGAGGTTCTTCTCGCTTGGCTCTCAAGGCAACCTTAGAAATAATTAATAATATATCGCCTCGCGTTGTCATGCAGCGCCAAACAGTAAGAACCTTCAGAACTGAAACTTCGATTAAAAAATCAGTACAGACGCGATTAATCACATCTCTTCCCACTCCCATTGTGCCTATCGGTAGTCGAATGCAATATCGAGTGGAAAACCAGAGCGATCGCCCAGTATATTTAATCTTGCTGGGATTAAACAATAATCATACGGCAGTTGCCTTCTACTCTTGGGAAACCCCCCAAGAACCAAATACTGCGGATACTAAGCCCATTCTCCAAGAAGTCGTCATCGCCCCAGGTGAAAGCCTCACACTACCCCAAAAGGCTGCTTCGCAATGGGTGATTTCAGGGTCAGCTTCTGAGTGCGAACAACAACTGATTTTTAGTACTACAACCTTTAGTGGAACTCTTTCCGCCTTGAATACTGCTCAATATTCCACAGCCGAAGAAGGGCCGATTGGCCCATTGTTAAATCCTTTAGACGTTGCACAAGCCTTGTTACAAGATTTGCATAACGCCAGCCCCCTCAAAACGGAGATGAACGGCACAGCCGACTCATATATTTTAGATGTGAATAATTGGGCAAGTCTTAGCTTTAGTTTTCAAGTAGTGTAAACATGGAATTCAGGAATTTAGTTGTGTATATAACTATGGTTCCTGTATTAACACTTAATAGAGTTTCATGAAAATCAAGAATCGGGTAGGGTTAGCGTTCTCACTCGTCTTACTATCTGCCAGTATTGCTACCGCCCAAACAAAGCCAGCTGACTTGCCCAATCCGACAATTTCAACTCAGCAGCAAGACCAACTAGAAAAACTACAACAAGAGAAAGAAATACGCGATCGCGTTCAATCTGAAGTAGATCGGGCTTTTGGTCATAGCACAACCCTACTCAACATTTTGCTAATCGTATTAACTTTTTTGCCAATCTTAGCGGCGGCTGGTGTTTGGTTGCTACGTCGTAGTGTAGTTAGTGAATTAGTAACTGAAACAAAGCAACAATTAGAGACAGAAGTCAAAACACAACTAGAAAAAGAAGTCGCGGCAGAGGTAAAAAAACAAACAGAAGATTTTAAGCAAGAGCTAGAAATATTAAAGTCCGACTTTTTAGGGCAATTATCCCAATTAAATAATCTATTTTTAGATGCTCAAAACCAAAAAGAGCTAATTCTTCAGCAACTTTCTGGATTAACACCTTCCCCATCATTAACACAAGATTATGTTCACCCAGAAATTCAGCAAAAAATCCAAGAATTAACAACACAGCTAGAAATACTCAAGGCTGGAAATACTCATTTATTTTTTACTGCTAATGATTATCTTAAACAAGGAGATGCTTTATTTTTTGAAGGTCGATATGAAGATTCATTAGCCTGCTATGAACAAGTTATTCAGAGAGAACCTAATTCTTTTCTAGCTTGGATCAATCACGGCTGGGCACTGAGAAGATTAGGGCGCTATCCAAAAGCATTATTATCCTATCAAAAAGCAATTGCTATCCAATCAGATAACTATATAGCTTGGTTTGGGTGCGGTAATTCACTTAGAAAACTACAACGACATGATGAAGCGATCGCTTCTTATGAGAGAGCCTTAGAACTTCAGCCTGAATTTCATTGGGCTTGGTGCCATAAAGCCCGTTGTCATGCATTAAAAAACGATCGTGATTTAGCTATTGAAAGTTTGACACAGGCAATTAAATTAAGAGGCGATCAACATCGGGAGTTAGCAAAAAATAATTCTGACTTTGATTTAATTCGAGCAGATGAACGGTTTAAGAAAATACTTGCAGGTTAGATTTGTGCCTCCCATCTCTTTGTTTTTTTACCGTTCTAGTCTTTGGATGTTACATAAGTGCCTCTGTACTGGCTAGCCTTCGAGATAAAATATCTCAAGCAATTTTTGATACCAGTAGGAATTAGAGCTTTTTATGACTTTAGTTGTACTCCTATTGATTGACCTAAGTGTTCAAATTAAGTATTTTGCTCATAAAGGATGAATTATAAACCATAAAATATCTCAACTGAATTCAGTCGCCAGCAGGATGAGATTCAGCACAATATTTTTTATACTCATAACAGTTATAAACAAACCTGGAAACAGAGTATGCCTCTTCATAAACTTGAACATTTTGATCCAAACTATCGAGAAACTTTTGGTGGAGACGACGTTAAATCATTGGTTCTTTATACTGAGGGAGGAGACAGAGTTGGCTCAGTCGCTGATGTTTTAGTTGATGATGATGGTCATTTCCGATATTTAGTTATTGACACAAGCGGAGATTTTTCTGGGAAAAAGATATTACTACCAATTGGTCTTTCCAGAATTGATTATCCTGCAAAACGTGTCTATGTTGATGGGTTAAGCAAACACCAAGTAGAAGGTTTAGTTGAGTACAAAGAAGACACAATCTTTGATCACGATTACGAAGAAAAGGTACGTAGTGGATTTCGTTCTCCAACTAGCGGTATAACTTACGATCGTAATACATACAATTACCAGACAGAACCAGCTTTATACGGGCTGAATGAGCAATCTCATCAAACTTTCAAACTCTATGAAGAACGGTTGATTGCAAATAAACAGCGCATCAAAACCGGAGAAGTAACGGTTGGTAAACACATTGAAACAGATACTGCAAGTGTTACAGTACCTATTCAAAAAGAACGAGTTGTAATTGAGCGAGTTGTGCCAACAGAAGCAGGAAACGTTCTAGATACCAATGAACTTAAGTTTCAAGAAGGTGAAGTTGCACGCATAGAAGTGTACGAAGAAACGCCTGATATACGTAAAGAAGCCTTTGTGCGTGAAGAAGTCCGAGTCAAGAAAGTCGTAGAAAGGGATACAGTAGAAGCACAAGACACCATTCGTCGAGAAGAGTTAGATGTTGATACCGCGGGTAATTTACATGTGAATGAACATGGCAGTACTAGACATGAAGCTATTTAAGAGGATTGGATTTTTTAAAAGTTGTAGAGACGCGGGATGTTAGGGTAGCGGAGCATTCCCGATAAAGTCTCGTAGAGAAGGCCAGATCAATTTACCATCTCTACAGTATTTTAATTACAACCAAAATTCCTAACTTCTTAAATTTGTTTTGTGAAAATTTGCTGTGTTTATATTCCCGACTTTTAAAAAAAGTCGGGAATATAAATTTTTAACTCTCATTCATTTATGAGTGCTTTTATCTAGCATCAAGAAAAATAACTATAACTTTTGGTTATTTAACTATTGAAATAATTCATTCGACAGAAGGATGTAAAGAAATAAAGAAATTTTTATCATAGTTGCTATGAATTGAAAAGAAAAATATTGAGGTTAAATAATAATGGTACTCTACAAATTAGAAGATTTTGAACCTAACTATCGTGATGCATTTGAAGGCCACGATATTTCTGGGCTTGGGGTTTATACACAAGGAACTGATGAAAAAATTGGCACTGTCAGCGATGTTTTAGTTGACGAAGAAGGTCATTTTCGCTATCTAGTTGTTGACTTAGGCTTCTGGATTTTTGGTAAAAAAGTATTACTACCAATTGGTCGTGCCCGTATCGACTATAACGTTGATCGCGTCTACACAATTGGCTTGACTAGAGAGCAAGCAGAAGACTTACCTGAGTTCAATGAACGTCAAGCCCTTGATTACGACTATGAGGAACGGGTGCGTGGTGTATATCGCCGACCCACTGACTATACTGCTCCTGTAGATGCTTCCGCACCATTAGATTCTGTAGCCCCATTGGGTACAACACCCACTTACGCCCGTGATAATTATAGTTACGAACGTGAGCCTTCTTTATTCGGGTTAAATGAGCAAGATCATCAAACTCTGAGATTGTATGAAGAACGGCTGATTGCCAGCAAACATCGCCAAAAAACTGGAGAAGTATCCATTGGCAAGCGTGTTGAGACTGAGACTGCACGGGTCGCAGTGCCAGTAGAAAGAGAGCGAGTTGTGATTGAACGTGTAACTCCAGCAGATGCAGGTACTGCCGTTTCTGGACGCGATGCAGATTTCCGTGAAGGCGAAGTTGCTCGTCTAGAAATCCACGAAGAAACTCCTGATGTTCGTAAAGAAGCATTTTTGCGTGAAGAAGTCAGAGTTAGAAAAGTGGTCGACCAAGACACAGTTGAAACGCAAGAAACTGTGCGACGTGAAGAGCTAGATGTGAATTCTGGTAATCTTCCCATTGAAGAACGCTAACCAAATATAGTCATTAGTTAGTAGCTAATGACTAATAATTAATTCGACACAGTACAGGTAAGGCCGTTGAATTAGCTTTACCTGTGCTTCCAATAGCTTAGAATGAGCAATACATTTAATTTAGCTAAGTAAAAAGCAGTTCCTAAACTTTGCATATTATGAATAGCCAACCGATGACAAAAAACATTGGACAGGCAAATAGTAATTCTGGCACTAACACCTCAATAGCAGATTTGAAAAAGAGGGTGAAGAATTTTGCTGTGTTCGATAACCAAGGTCAGCTAGTAGGAGTAGTTCATGATTTAATTGTGGATGCTAATAGGCGGCTAAACCTAGTTATATCAAACCAGGTCAGTCAACAAACTCTAGAATATGGCGAGCAGTTAGCCGATAAACATCCTTCTTTTTTTCGATTGCAGAGCCAGAGAATAAAAAAAATTGACAAGCCGACTAAATCTGTTTTCATAGACTTCAACAAATCAGAAATCGAATATATGCCTGAATATTCAGAAGCAGAAAAAATCGGCGATGTCTACGAGGGGCTACGCCTAGACAACCCAAATGAGCAATTGGTTAACAATCAAACTCAAAATAGTGCAGTTGAGCCAGTGGATTTAGAAGAAGTCAGCGAAGAACAGATTATTCGTCTACTAGAAGAACGACTGGTTGTTGAAAGCAGTAAGCGAAAAGTTGGTGAGGTGATTGTTCGCAAAGTCATCGAAACCCAGATGATCCAAGTTCCTGTCCGGCGTGAAAAGCTGATTGTGGAACAAATTAGCCCAGAACACAAACAACTCGCAGAAATTGATTTAGGTCAAGAGGAAATTGCTAATGTTGACTTGACCGGAGTAGAAAGACTCGAAGGTACATATTTTGAAAGCGGTTTAACAATAAGCGGCGAATTTAACTCGCCGAAAACTGCTAGTTTATTGTTGAATGCGATCGCACTAGAGCAAAATCACGGCTGCAATCGGGTGCGTGTTACCATTGCTGTTGAAGATGAGTCACACAAGAATAAATACCAGGAGTGGTTTGATCGCTGTTCGAAAGATCAATCACCCAAGCCGTAAAAATAAGTTTCTAGCAGATAAATTTAGTAGGATGGGCATTGCTCATCCTATTTTTTTGCTTATTTAATCACTTCAGCTCAGAGAGTGTCAAAATACTAAGCAGTTGCCGTTCTTTTGGCTACTTGCAATGAAATTTCGACTGAAGAGACTTTCACGGAAGAAACAACAGCGTCTGATTTTACCTATTCAGATTCAAGTTCGAGACGGAAAATTTGAGATTATGGGTATGGGTGTATGGCATTCTTACTGGCGCGATCCCTACCATTTGCTGTTAACGATTTCCTGGGCTGGCTTTCTACTGCTGATTTGTACTTTCTATATAACTATCAATGCTCTATTTGCCCTAGCTTACTTGATAGGAGGAGATTGTATTGCCAACGCCCGGCCAGGCTCTTTTTTAGATGTCTTTTTCTTCAGCGTGCAAACCCTAGCATCCATTGGCTATGGGGCGATGTATCCCAAAACAACTTACGCCAACATTATTGTCACCATTGAAGCAATGATCGGTTTGGTGGGAATTGCTGTGATGACGGGGCTAGCCTTTGCTCGATTTTCCCGACCTACAGCTAGGGTACTTTTTAGTCGTGTTGCTGTAATTACACCTCATAATGCAATGCCAACTCTCATATTTCGCACCGCTAATCAGCGTCGCAATATGATTCTAGAGGCGCAGATGCGAGTCTATTTAATGCGCGACGAAATAACCCTAGAAGGGCAATTTATGCGTCGGTTCTACGATCTAAAACTGTTAAGGAACCAAACACCTAGCTTCACCTTAAGCTGGTCAGTGATGCATGTCATTGATGAGTTTAGTCCTCTATATGGCATGACACCAGAATCCTTAATCCAGACAAATACTATCCTAATTGTCTCTTTGAGTGGCATTGATGAAACGGTTGCACAGGTAGTCCATGCCCGTCATACTTATGCTGCTAATGAAATTTTGTGGAATAATCAATTTGCCGATATCTTCTACCACGCACCCGATGGACATCGCTACATTGATTACAACCGCTTTCACGATGTTTCACCTTTAGATGAAATGCTTTAAATGTCTGAAACTTACTCGGAATTCTGATTGTCTGAGGATTGTAAGGCTTTAACAACGACTCGACCATTTTCAACTACAGTGCAATTTTTAACCATACTTTTGCTGTGGTTAACTTGTACATCCTTACACTGGTTCTGGTGGGAGATATTTTGCTCCTGTTGTTGGTTGAGGACGACAACACAACAGGCGGAGGGGGAAAAGGACATATAAAGTATTTTGATCTCTATATCTATTATCGCGCTACTGATGATGTTTGGCTGAAAAATTTGCTACCCATCTGTTGATTAAACCAATTAAATATAGTTCCAATAAAAAGCGCCCCCCATCACTGGGGGGCGCTTTTTATTTAGCTAATCTTCAGAATTAACCGTTGATAGCAGGAGCAGTCATTGCTACAGGAGTAATTTCACCAGCAGCTAAGTCTAGGGGGAAGTTGTGAGCGTTACGCTCGTGCATTACTTCCATACCCAAGTTAGCGCGGTTGATTACGTCTGCCCAGGTGCTGATAACGCGACCTTGAGAGTCAATGATTGATTGGTTGAAGTTGAAACCGTTCAGGTTGAAAGCCATCGTGCTGATACCCAAAGCGGTGAACCAGATACCGACGACAGGCCAAGCTGCTAAGAAGAAGTGCAGTGAACGGCTGTTGTTGAAGGAAGCGTATTGGAAGATCAAACGACCGAAGTAACCGTGGGCTGCAACGATGTTGTAGGTTTCTTCTTCTTGACCGAATTTGTAACCGTAGTTAAGGGACTCGGTTTCGGTGGTTTCACGCACCAAGGAAGAAGTTACTAGAGAACCGTGCATTGCAGAGAACAAGGAACCGCCGAATACACCAGCCACACCTAACATGTGGAAGGGGTGCATCAAGATGTTGTGTTCTGCTTGGAACACAATCATGAAGTTGAAGGTTCCAGAGATACCCAAAGGCATACCATCAGAGAAAGAACCTTGACCGATGGGGTAGATCAAGAATACTGCGGTAGCAGAAGCCAAAGGTGCGCTGTAAGCTACGCAGATCCAAGGACGCATACCTAAGCGGTAAGAAAGTTCCCACTGACGACCCAGGTAGCAAGCGCAACCGATCAAGAAGTGGAAAACTACCAACTGGTAAGGACCACCGTTGTACAACCACTCATCTAAGGAAGCAGCTTCCCAGATTGGGTAGAAGTGCAAGCCAATAGCGTTTGAGGAAGGAACAACTGCACCAGAGATGATGTTGTTTCCGTAGATCAAAGAACCTGCAACTGGTTCACGGATACCATCAATGTCTACTGGAGGTGCTGCGATGAAGGCAATTACGAAGCAAGCAGTAGCTGCTAGTAGGGTTGGGATCATCAGTACACCAAACCAACCGACATATATACGGTTGTCAGTGCTGGTAATCCACTCGCAAAAGCGATCCCAAACGTTAGCGCCAGAGCGCCGTTGTAAGGTTGTGGTCATTGTTTTATAAGTGCTATTTTTTGTTAAAAATGGAACAAGCAAATTTTGTTTTGCCTGTTGAATTACAGTCTACATGAATTTACTTTGACACGATCTTTGGCTTAATATTCTGTAATAGAATTCTTTAATAAGATCGTCGAAATGTAAAGTTTTTCTACTATGAATAATAGTGATAAAAGTAAGCGATTAAAGCTTTCTAAGCTATTACAAAATTAAACCGATCGCCTAGTTTATTGTCTTTACATTCCGTTACAAATAGGCAGAATATTCTGTAACGAAATAATAAGTTGTACATTGTCTTATGTTGCTGTTGATTGTTTGGAGAAACCTAAAAATCAAAGTATATATAGGGCAAGCTGCCTTCAGGAGCTAATAACCAAACAGCGTAGAAACATAGAGGGACAAAGACAAGCTTAATAGGCCAGTTAAACTCTAACTTCAGCATCCGATTAAAGGCATAAACTACAGCCATCAGAGCAGCTAAAGTTAGCAGTACCCAAGTGAGTTGGTATTGGCTGATATTTAAAGCATCCACATAGACCTTTTGAGCAAACTGGGCATCAGCAGGATAACGCCAAAGGTGTCGAATTACCAAAGAAGAGTCTGCGATATTCGGTAGACGGAACCAAATCCAAGAGGTAAAAACCATCAGTTGGGTCAAAAACCAAGCCACAAAGATACCTAGAGGATTTTGCCAGAATTGCTCCAGATTTTCAAAGCGATCGCTCATAGCATCTGTAAGTCGATGAACCACCAAGGCTAACCCGTGGAATATGCCCCAAACTACATAACCCAAAGCAGCCCCATGCCAGATACCAGCGATTAGCATCACAGTAAATAAATTCCAGCAGGTGCGGACTAAACCCCGACGCGAACCGCCCAAAGGAAAGTAGACATAGTTACGTAGCCAATCTCCGAGAGTGATATGCCAGCGCCGCCAAAATTCTCCAATACTGGTGCTGAAGTAGGGAAAGTCAAAATTTTCAGGTAGAACCAAGCCGAAAAGTAAGGCACTTCCACGAGCAATATCTACGTAACCGTTGAAATCTAGATATAACTGCAAACCGTAGGCAAATGTTGCTAACCAGAGATCGGTACTACCGGCTCGTTGTAAGTTACCAAAGCATAAATCGACAAAAATTCCCAGGTGATCTGCAAAAATACCTTTTTTGACTGCACCTCTAGCAATTAACCACAGTGCCTCTGCTACTCTATCTGCACTGGGAAAGTCTAGCGTATTGAATTGATTTGCTAAGTTGTGGTAGCGCGTAATCGGGCCGGAAATCAGTTTGGCGAAGAATAATTTATAGGTTGCAAATTTAAGAAACTGATCGGTAGCAGGCGCACCACGATAGACATCTATTAGATAGGCAATACACTCAAAGGTGAAAAATGAAATTCCCAAAGGTGCAATCAATTTAAAAGAGCTATCTGGTGAGTTTGCTTGGATATTGAAAACAAACTTAAATAAAGGGGTTAGATACTTAAAAGCTAATAATAGTAAAACATTTAGAGCTATACCTAGCCACAAAACTTTTAGACGACGACGATTCCAGTCGCCTTGGGCAAATTGCCACTCTTCATTAGAAATTTGCCAGTCAAGAGAATGTTTTCCTGGTGATGTATTTTTTCCAATCTCTAGCCCCAAACGGAAATTGATAAACGTCAATGCTAATAGCAATGGTATGTACTGGATATGCAAAGATGCGTAGAAAACCAAACTAGCAATTAGCAACGTCCATAATCGTAATTTCTGTTGTGCTAAAGACCAGTAAATTCCTAAAACACTCAACAAGAAAAGACCATAGAAAATTGATATAAAGTTCATTTTTTAGTCATTTGTTATTTGTCATTCGTCATTCGTCATTTGTCATTTGTCATTTGTCATTTGTCATTGGGCATTGGGCATGGGGCATTGGGTATTGGGTATTAATTATTCTCTTTGTCCCCTTGTCCCCTTGTCCCCTTGTCCCCCTTGCCTCCTCTGCTCCCCTACTCCCCACTTAACTACTTCACTGGCCAAGGAATCATCGGGTCATTAGCCAGCTTTTTGGAGACTTCGTATGCTCCAAAGCGGTTGAGGTGGCTGGGATCTGAGAAGTAGTCATGTGCTTTGGGCCACTTTTGGCTCAGATCCCGATAAATAAAGTTGGGATTAGTAGCTAGACGCAACATATATTGCTGAAATTGTTGCTCATATTGTCTACGCACTGGATCTAAATAATCTGCCGTGAGCGGCATATTGACAAACACTAAGGAAATTTTCTGAGACTGGGTAAACTGAAGCACTTCTTGAAGAGCAGCATCTTGCTGTCCTTCTACTTGGAAAGATTTATAGTCGTTGTCGTAATTTCCGGTAACTCTAGAATGTTTTTGATAGTATCTAGCAGGATTGAAGCGAATAGACAAAGGTAGAAAGCCATCAAAATCAACTGCTTGCTGGGAAATACTCTCATCTGAAGTTCCGTCTGTTAGCTGTTTTTGTGATGCAACTGTCTGATTACTACCAAATATAAGCAATTGTTTTTGCAGTAAGCCTTTAATTTGGTCGCGGTTTTGATAGCTAGCAGAAAGAGATGCTAGACCCTGATTTAACGAATCATTGACAGCTTGATACGTGCTAATCTCCTGTTTTTCTTCTTTTACCTTCTCTTCTGGCGAACTTTCCTGATTTTTGGGCGATTCGCTGCTATTTGCTATTGTTGGGTTCTTTTGGAATGCTTGCTTATAACCAGCTGATGCTGCGATGGATTTAAAGGTAATGTCCTCACGTCCACCATTGAAAGCACGGGCCCCATCCGCCCAGAGAATTATTTTAGGCAGTTCTGATGGTTCCAGCACGTGACGAAGCACAAAGTCTACAACTTGTGCAGTAGCACCGTTGATCCCAAAGTTAAACACGTCAATATTGGGATAGCCCTGAGTCGCTAAAGCTTTAGAAAGTTCTGCTGGGTCTACTCCTCTGAGGGCACGGGAGGAGCCAATAATCAACACATCGGGCGGTGTACCAGTTCTTGCCAAACGCTGTTTATACAGTGCTAGCTGCTCATCTAACTGCCTGACATTGAAACTTGGCATTTGCGATCGCGCTGCTAAAAGAATAGCTGTTGCGGTTGCTTTTTCTTTCAATGGTGCGGCTGCCAAATTCTTTGTCGAAGTATCATCACTTTGGGTAAACTCAGAAGCATTAAATACAGAACTCTGATTTGCAGGAGATTTTGTTTTAGAAGTGCTGCTAAAAAATACCGTTTTCTCACTCTGAGTTTTTTCAGATGTTAAAGATGCCTTTTGTCCAGATGATGAAGGTAAGACACTGGCCACTTTTGGCAAACTCGGTTTAGTCTGTGCAGTAATTCGACCCAATACCCAGTCAGTTTGGAGAGTGAGTAATAATCCCAGTGTCCCCCAAACTAAAGCAATCTTAAGTCCTTGATCGTCAGGATTTTCTTCTGCCAACTGGTGGCTTTCGGTAAATAGCTGGCTTTTTAACAGGAACTTTTTCGCGGTTGCACTCGCCGTTGCTATCCAATCTCGCGCTACTTCTGTTACAAAACTTTGAACTTCTTCTGTTGTTAAGTCTGGGCGCAAAATTGGTTCACTAGTCTCAGAGGGTATTAAATCATCTACGTATTTAGAAGTGGCAGCAAATTCTGGGGTTGCTTCTGGTACTAAACGTTGGCGATGTTCAAGATCAACGCCATAGTGCCAAAAAGGTTCTTTATTCCCAGCCCGGCGACCGTATATACGTATTCCCATAATACCGGGAATTTTCAAATGGCGGATAAACTGCGTAATTTTACTTGCTACTTGTTGACGACCTGGACAAACAGGCGCATCACACATGATGTGCAGTAAATCATTTTTGTTCAGTAAGAGGACGCGAATTCCACCTGTCAATAAACGCCAATCTAGGTCAGGATTGAGTAAACGCTCCAGTAAAAATGTGATGGCTGGTTCATCGCCAGTATTAGCTAAATCTAGCGGTGATGTGGCAAAGGCGGGATGGGTTGTGGCGGGTAAAGCTAGCCAATCAATCCAAGTGGGTTGCTTGTCGCCTGCTTTTTGCCCGTATATGGTGGCGGCGAGAATGCCTTGAGGTGCGATCGCTTCTAACTGGGGTACAATTGCCTCTAAGCACACTGCTTTGTCTGGGATTGGCGCAGTTCCTAAAGGATCAAAAGCTGGCGTACAAAAGATATGTAGAGTTGATTCTTTCAGAGAAGCTTGGACAGCAACTTTTAATCCTGACAATACCTCAGTTAATAGCCGAGCGATCGCTTGGATATCACCCCAACGCGCCCATTCTTTCAGCATTACCTCTGATGGTGTCAAATCGACACGCAGCAACCAATCAGGGGCAGTTTCGCCGCTCACCTGGGAAACAATTACAGCATCTTGGTAGCCAGAAAGCTTGAGATAACGCAACTTCTCTGCTATGGGTTCAGCAAGCAATGAGGCATCGGGGCTATAGCTCGACTGGCAAAATATCCACAGGCGGTTTTCTTCCGGCTGAGAGTTCTTTGGCTGATACGGCTTAATCTTTGCCTGTACCGATACACCTAACGTACTCAGAGTTTCGCTGAGATATCTAGCGATCGCCTCTGGGTTCCCTTGGCGTGCCAAACTTTCGTTAGAGACAATGAGTGCCCCACCCGACTGTTTTGATTTTTCCGCATCTGCTAGCAAGGCTTGCTCCACTTGCTCCAGATGCTTATCTATTTGATTCAAGTAAACTCGATGGCACCATTTGGGGCGCTGTTCCCCTTTTCTTCGGCCATAGACAAATACTTGATATATTGAGGTTTGTTCGCTGCTTGTGAGGATATCTAAGTTTGTTTGCTGTAATGCATGCAGCAAATCAGACAAAGTACGCCAACGCTGCGGACATTCTGTGCCTTCACAAAGAATATGAAGGTCATTTCCCCGTAACCGGACTTTCACCCCGAAAGTGTTAATCCCTGTGGCTTGGCTTACCCATTGCACTAAGGATTGCTGGCGATCTGGTAATACTGTTTTCATGGGAAGTTAACTTTACAGGAAGCGATTGTTGGGGGATAGTGCCTGCACTTGTAAACTAGAACCATAGGTCTATCACACTCTGACGTTTTTTTTTAACAATTTTGTTACCTTCGTAGCTCACAAAATCGGCCAAGATAGTCTTGTACAGGTTGTAAGTCTGACTAATATTGAGTTTTGCGTTTATTTTACTAATAGGGAGTCATAAATCAGAAGTTAGGAGTTAGAGACGCGATTAATCGTGTCTGTACAAAAGCCAGGAGTCAGAATAATTCTATATGACTGACTGATGACTTGTCCTTTAAAGCTAGACTTGCCTTCCACTGCGCTAACGCCCCTGATCGGTGAAACAACCAACAAGCTTATCTCATTTCAATTCCATCTCTCGATCGTTGGAGTTATCCTAGCTCCTAACTCTTAATTCCTATACAGACGCAATTAATCGCGTCTCTAGGTCTCTACTCATTATTCCCATAACCAAAAATTAGCAATGCCTCCTGCCAACGAACAACCCTCAACTAACCCGCCATCCCATCTCGATTTATTTACCATTCCCCAATCGTTCCTTTTACAAATAGGTACAGCGTCTATATTACTGCTGCTCATTACCGGAAAAACCACCGTAAGGGCACTAGAAAGCATAGGGGAAGCCAGTGAAGAATTGTTTCGAGGCGATCGCCTACCCATTCTCGACTTCCCAGAGGAGCGCGAAACTAATCAAACTTAGAAAATATACACCGAATAATTATTTGCTCAGGAATAACCCGATGAGCATTCAGTAGAAAACCTAGAAGCGTAAACAGTTATTAGCTTTACAAGATAGAGAATATGGGTTCCCTTTTATACTCTTCGTCTCAAACTGCGGATATATACCCGGTGTCGGAATTATTTTTGCGTCATCGTCTCCAGGTAGTGGAAGAATTGTGGGAGTCTGTTCTCCGGCAAGAATGCGGTCAAAACATGGTAGACTTGTTGCGGCAGTTGCGCGATTTGTGTTCGCCAGAAGGACAGGCAACAAATGACCAAGCATCCTCAGCCGTCAAATTAATTGAACAACTAAATATCAACGAAGCAATCCGCGCGGCTCGTGCTTTCGCTCTGTATTTTCAGCTGATTAACATCATAGAGCAGGAATATGAGCAAAGGCAGCAACTGAGCCGCTATGAGGCAGAAACAGAGCCTACAGACGCAGAAAGAGCATCTAATGTCAATTACTCGTCCAATCAAAGAGAAGATGATGCACCTGTTAGCAAGGGAATAGCAGCAGAATTGCTAGCAAAGAACTATCTAGAAAAAGCGCAAGTCAAACCAAAAGGGACTTTCGCTGCTTTGTTTCCCTATTTATTCAAATTGAATGTACCACCCCAACAAATTCAACGTCTCATTGCTCATTTGGATGTGCGCTTAGTTTTCACAGCGCACCCGACGGAAATTGTTCGTCATACCATCCGAGATAAGCAGCGACAGGTGGTACAACTTTTGCAAAAACTGGATACCTTAGAAAACCATGCTGGTGGTACAGGTGGCGGATATGCTTGGGAAGCAGCAGATGTCCGCGAACAATTGCTTGAAGAAATTCGCCTCTGGTGGCGCACCGACGAACTTCACCAGTTCAAACCTACTGTGCTAGATGAAGTAGATTATGCCCTACACTACTTCCAAGAAGTTTTATTTGATGGCATTCCTCAACTTTATAAACGTTTCAAACATACACTATCTAATACCTTTCCTTGGCTAGAACCACCAAGTAAAAACTTTTGTTCTTTTGGCTCTTGGGTAGGCTCAGATAGGGATGGGAACCCATCAGTTACACCAGAAATCACCTGGCAAACAGCTTGTTATCAGCGCAAAATGGTGCTGGGGAGATATATTCAGTCAGTGAAAAATCTGATTGAATTGTTGAGTGTGTCGATGCACTGGAGTGATGTCTTACCAGATTTGCTGGAATCTCTAGAGTTAGATCAGTCCCAGTTGAGTGAGGTATATGATGCACTGGCGCTGCGTTATCGGCAAGAACCCTATCGGCTGAAACTCGCTTATGTACTGAAACGACTAGAAAATACTCGCGATCGCAATCTAGCTTTGTACAATCGGGAAACGCCAAAAAATCAAGAGAGTCCCCTGTATCGTTCGGGAGACGATTTTTTAGCTGAACTGCGGATGATTCAGCGTAACTTGACAGAAACAGGTTTAAGTTGTCGAGATTTAGAAAATCTCATCTGTCAGGTAGAAATTTTTGGTTTTAACTTGACACAGCTAGATATCCGTCAAGAATCATCCCGCCACGCTGATGCGCTGGATGAGATCCTACAATACCTGCAAATATTACCTCAACCTTACAACGAACTATCTGAGGAGCAAAAAGTTGCTTGGCTCACAGGAGAACTGCAAACCCGCCGGCCATTAATTCCAGCAGAATTACCATTTTCTGAAAAAACCAACGATGTAATTGAAACCTTTCGCGTCGTGCGATCGCTGCAACAAGAATTTGGTCTAAATATCTGCCAAACTTACATTATCAGCATGTGCCGCGACGTGAGCGACGTGCTAGAAGTACTACTGTTAGCCAAAGAAGCCAGACTTTTTGACCCCGCCATTGCTGTCGGAACAATTCAAGTTGTCCCCTTGTTTGAAACAGTAGAAGACTTACAACGCTCCAGAAGCGTTATGCGGAAACTGTTTGAACTCCCGTTATATCGCGCTTTATTAGCCGGTGGCTACGAACAAACAAAAACAGAGAGTGTTGTCGTGGATGAAAATTCATCCTCCCTTGCCTCCCC
>NZ_JADEXU010000094.1 GCF_015206895.1 Nostoc sp. LEGE 12450
GGAGTGGGGAGCGGGGAGTATGGGGGGAAGATCGCTGAGAAAAAGCTGTTCTAAAATTAGTGTCAACATTATTTGCAACAGATGACCTCACTTCACCTCTGTTACCAAATTTTGTTTGCATTGTGGCGTGATAGCCTTAAGATTTGCCTCCCCTACTTCTCCCCGATTGTTAACTAATCTGAAAATATCAACCTAAAATTTTCAATCTAAACTTTTAGCTATACTAAACTTTTCAATATTTTATGAATGAAGATACAAAGTTCTTTCGTATATTTGGTTCAATATTCGGCGGTGTTGGCAGCATAATTGCTGTTACGGGCATCATGATTGCATTGAATACTCGTTCCTTTGTTACCTCAGCAATACCAGCACAAGGGACAATAATTGATTTGGTGCAACGTTCATCAACTGATAAAAAAGGTCGTTCTTCTTATGCCTACTATCCGGTAATAAAATTTACCGCCCTTTCTGGAGAAGCAACGGTTTTTGAATCAAATTCAGGCAGTAACCCACCAGAATTTACTAAAGGTCAGCAGGTAGAAATATTATACAGTCCTGAAAAGCCAAATTCTGCCATGATAAAATCTTGGCTAAGTTTATGGTTTTTACCTGTTATGTTAACTGGCTTAGGATCAATTTTTGCCTTGGTTGGAGGAATTGTACTCATCAAGTCCTTTCCGCGTTTGATAAGTTCTAAGTAAAAGTATTTTGGGAACTAATTTGAGGCTTGAAAATAAACTCCACCAGTTCTGAGTTGAAAAGGTGGAGTAAGAAATTGAAGAGTTAATAAGTTCTCTTCAAAAATGACAAATGACAACTAAATACGTGACTTGACAAATTTCTCTAACCTATCCATTCCCTTTTCAATGGTTGCCATATCTGTAGCGTATGAAAGGCGAATGTTGTCATCAGCGCCAAAAGCAATTCCAGGAATGACTGCAACTTGATGTTTTTCCAACAAAGCGTCACAAAATTCTAGGGATTTTAGACCGGTTTTGCTGATATCAGGGAACAGATAAAACGCGCCATCTGGTTTTGCGGTACTCAATCCGGGAATGGCGTTGAGTCTGTCTAGCATTACCTGTCGGCGTTTGGCGAAGGCTTGGCGCATTTCTTCGACACAATCTTGAGAACTTTGTAGCGCTGCGATCGCACCATATTGAGCAAAGGTACACACGTTAGATGTACTATGCCCTTGGATGGTACTGGCTGCTTTAATAATTTCCACTGGCCCCGCTAAATAGCCGATTCTCCAACCAGTCATAGAATAAGCTTTCGCAAACCCATTACTGATCAAAGTGCGATCAAAAATTTCCTTTCCAAGAGAACCGATGCTGATATGTTCTGCACCATCGTAGAGGATCTTTTCGTAAATCTCATCAGAGACGACAAAGATATCTGCATCAACTACTACCTGCGCCAGTGCTTTGATTTCGTCTGGCGTGTAAACCATCCCTGTGGGATTAGATGGAGAGTTGAGGATAAATAACTTTGTTTTGGGGGTGATTGCTTTACGGAGTTGTTCGGGAGTAATTTTATAACCCGTCGTGGCATCTGCGGGTACAATTACTGCAACTCCACCGACTAAAGTCACCATTTCGGGATAACTTAGCCAGTAGGGTGCAGGGATAATTACCTCATCACCTGGATCGATTAACGCCACTATCAAGTTGTACAGAGAATGCTTACCGCCATTAGTGACGATGACATTCTCCGACTTGTAATCAAGACCGTTATCATTTTTGAGCTTATGGGCGATCGCTTCCCTTAACTTTGGTTCTCCGGCTGCTGCACCATACTTGGTTTTGCCTTCATCCAAAGCTTTGACTGCTGCGGCTTTAATATGCGCTGGGGTATCAAAATCTGGTTCTCCAGCGCTAAAACTACAAACATCTATTCCTTCTGCCTTCAGTGCCTTAGCCTTGGCTGCGATCGCTAAGGTCAATGAAGGTGTTACCTGACTTACTCTTGCTGCCAGCTTCATTCTTACTATATTTTGGCAAATCTTTCACTTATCTAAGGATATCCCAGAATCATTACCGAGATTTGCTTTTTCCAAATTCGTTGATCGTCGAGCAGATGAGGGAGCAAAGGGAGAATAACTAATGACTAATCTGACTTTTCCCGTTAAGTCTTGAAAGGTTTACAAACAAAGGATTTAAGAAACAGCACAGCATATACGGTACAGAACGTTTTAAATTCAACAACCATCTTTCTTCTTAACATTGCTTTACATATATTGTTTTTTCCACGCCCACCTACTTAGCAATTGGCGGTTATACAGGCATTGAAAAAGATTACCCAGAGTATGGTTCAGTAGATTAATAAGCCTGTTACCAACTTTAAGGAGTCGGAAATAGATGATCGCCCTTGCTTTTTGTACGCAGCTCAAATTTACAGATTTTCCATCAATCAGCCGTAGAACTGCCACAGATTTATCATAAAAAGGGTAACTTGACACTATGCTGTTTCTGCTTCTGAAAACGCAACTGTTTTGTAAATTAACTAAGTGTTTTTGTATACAAATATTGTAACTGCCAATTACTACTTTTGTAGTATCAATTTATTGAAAAACTAAGACTATTGAAAGAGTATAAGTAATTTTTTTTTAACTACAACTCTAAGCAATAGAAGAGTTAGGACAAATCAATTTGTCCCAAGTTTGATAATTAAAAGACATATAGCAAACACAAGAGGCAATGGTCATGAGTATGGTCATGAACCAACGGGTCAAAGTTGAAAAGACTTTAACCATTAACAAACCAGTAGAAGAACTTTATCGCTTTTGGCGTAACTTTGGTAACTTGCCACGCTTTATCAAGCATCTCAAAGAGGTGAGGCTATACGACGAGAAGCGAGAGTCCTCCGGACACGCTACGCGAACGCACTGGATTAGCAAAGGATTCTTAAATGAAAGCGTTGAGTGGGATGTAGTCATTACCGAAGACCGAGAAAACGAATTGATTGCCTGGACTTCGGTTGAAGGCGCAGCAATTGAAACCTCTGGTCGCGTCCACTTCAAGCCAGCACCTGGGAATCGTGGCACTGAGGTAAAAACAGTCAGAGAATTTACCCCGCCTGGGGGTGCGATTGGGGCTGCGTTGGCCAAGCCCGTCGCAGACATCGCTAAATTATTTGGTGAAGACCCAGAACTGCAAATTAAAGAAGATTTACGCGGCTTCAAAATGCTGATGGAAGCAGGCGAGATTGCCACAACAGAAGGTCAACCGCGAGGTTAATAAATATTGCTATGAAAGCTGTTTGTTGGTACGGCACTAACGATGTGCGGGTGGAAACAGTGCCAGACCCAAAAATAATTAACCCCCGCGATGCCATCCTCAAAGTGACATCAGCAACCATCTGTGGTTCTGATTTGCATATCTACAATGGCTACATTCCGACGATGGAACCGGGTGACATTATTGGTCACGAGTTTATGGGAGAAATCGTTGATATTGGCAATGAAGTCAAGAAATTGAAAAAAGGCGATCGCGTCGTTGTCTCTTCGATGATCGGTTGCGGTCAATGCTGGTATTGCCAACAGCAGATGTGGTCGTTGTGCGATAACTCCAATCCCAAAGCTTCGATACAGGAGAAAGTATACGGTTATAACACGTCAGGTATCTATGGCTACTCCCATGCTTTTGGGGGCTATTCAGGTGCTTTTGCTGACTATGTGCGCCTACCCTTTGCTGATTATGGAGCAATCAAAGTTCCCAAAGATATTCCTGACGAAAAACTGCTACCGATTTCTGACGCTTTTCCCACGGGCTACATGGGAGCAGATTTATGTAATATTCAGCCCGGAGATATTGTCGCAGTTTGGGGTTGTGGCCCGGTTGGACAATTTGCCATGCGTAGCGCCTATTTGTTAGGTGCAGAACGTGTCATTGGCATCGACCGAGTTCCTGAACGGCTGCAATTAGCTAGAGACTTTGCCAAAGCGGATATTGTTAACTACGAAGAAGTTGATGTCAGCGAAGCCCTCAAAGAAATGACCGGAGGACGTGGCCCCGATGCTTGTATTGATGCAGTGGGACTAGAAGCTCACGGCACAGGTCTAGAAGGTGTATACGACCAAGCCAAGCAGGCAGTACGCCTGGAAACCGATCGCCCCCATGTGCTGCGACAAATGATGCTCGCTGGTCGCAAAGGTGGCACTCTATCAATCATGGGTGTTTATGGTGGCTTTGTGGACAAGCTACCGATGGGTGCTGCTATGAATAAAGCCATGACCTTCAGAATGGGACAGATGTTCGGTCAGAAGTATATGCCTATCTTGCTGGATCGGGTATTGAAGGGCGAAGTCGATCCATCTGCTGTGTTCACGCATCACTTACCCCTAACAGAAGCCAAGCATGGCTTCGAGCTGTTCAACCAAAGAAAAGACCACTGCATAAAAGTTAGGTTACAGCCTTAAGTTGGGGACTGAGGGGAGCAGAGGAGACAAGGAAAATAACCACTGACAACTGACAATTAACTACCGACAAAGGACTAATGGCTATGAAAGCAGTTTGCTGGAACGGTGCCAACGATGTACGGGTAGAAACAGTACCCGATCCAAAAATCATTAATCCGCGTGATGCTGTTATTAAAATCACAACAACAGCAATTTGCGGTTCTGATTTACACCTTTATAACGGCTACGTCCCCACAATGGAAAAGGGCGATATCCTGGGTCATGAAATGATGGGGGAAGTCGTTGAAATAGGCAGTGCCGTCAAAAATTTAAATATAGGCGATCGCGTGGTTGTACCATTCCCTATCGGCTGTGGGAACTGCTGGTACTGTCAACATGACTTCTGGTCATTGTGCGATAACTCTAACCCAAACGCTTGGTTAGCAGAAAAATTCATGGGTTATTCACCCTCTGGTATTTTTGGCTATTCTCATATGCTAGGTGGCTACGCTGGTGGTCAAGCTGAATATGCCCGTGTTCCCTTTGCTGATACTGGTTTGTTTAAGATTCCTGATGGACTAACAGACGAACAAGTAGTGTTTCTAACAGATATCTTCCCCACCGGATATATGGCGGCAGAGAACTGTAATATTCAGCCCGGTGATATTGTCGCAGTCTGGGGGTGTGGCCCAGTCGCACAATTCACAATAAGAAGTGCTTATCTACTTGGTGCTGAACGAGTCATCGCTATCGATCGAATTCCCGAACGCCTACAGATGGCTAAAGATCAAGGCAAGGCAGAAATCCTTAACTATGAGGAAGTAGATGTTGGTGAAGCCCTCAAAGAAATGACAGGTGGACGCGGCCCAGATGCTTGCATTGATGCTGTGGGGTTGGAAGCACATGGCACGGGTCTAGAAGGAGTATACGACGAAGTAAAGCAAGCAGTGCGTCTGGAAACAGACCGCCCCCATGTGCTGCGGCAAGTGATGATTGACTGTCGCAAAGGCGGTCACGTTTCAATTCCTGGTGTTTATGTCGGCGTTGTAGACAAAATACCTATGGGTGCTGCCATGAACAAAGCCTTAGTATTCAAAATGGGACAAACGCACGTTCATAAGTACTTAAATACGTTACTCGATCACATCCAAAATGGCAGGATCGATCCATCTTTCGTGATCACCCATCGTCTACCGTTAGATGAAGCACCCCGGGGTTACGAAATTTTCAAAGACAAGAAGGAAAACTGTATCAAAGTTGTACTCAAACCATAAGGCAGGAGAAAAGACACGGAGAGTGGGAGACGCAAAGACGCAAAGAAAGAACTCTCCATGTCCCTCTATCCCCGCACGCAACTTCTCTCCGTGTCCTTCTAATCGATCCGTTTGTTTTTACAAGAAGTCTTCTTTTGTTATTCCAAAAATGGTGAACCTGGTATTTGTAGTGCCGAGATTTTGAAGCGATCGCGAAAAAGTTGTGGTCAACCAGATTTCTTAGTGAGAAATGTTAGATAAAAATTGGGCATGGGGCATTGGGCATTGGTTATTTCCCCCTTGCTCCCTCTGCCTCCTCTGCTCCCCTGCCCCCTCAGCTCCCCACTTTTTAAGCTATTGTCACATCTGGCGATAAGTAAACATCTTGAATGGTATGAAATAACTTTACACCTTCCTCAAAAGGACGTTGGAAGGTTTTTCGCCCAGAAATTAATCCCGAACCACCAGCGCGTTTGTTGATTACGGCGGTGCGAATTGCTTCGGCGAAGTCGTTTTTACCAGTCGCGCCACCAGAATTAATCAACCCCACACGCCCAGAGTAACAATTTAGTACTTGGTAACGAGTTAAATCAATTGGGTGATCGGTTGTCAATTCTGTGTAAACGCGCTCATCTGTTTTGCCGTAACTCTTACCACTGGCTTTGGCAACTGCACCATAACCATTGTTATTTTCGGGTAACTTTTGTTTGATGATATCAGCTTCAATCGTCACGCCTAAATGATTTGCCTGTCCGGTAAGGTCAGCCGCAAGGTGATAATCTTTATCTTGTTTAAAGGCGTTATTCCGCAGATAGCACCAGAGAATAGTCGCCATCCCTAATTCATGGGCGCGTTTAAAAGCTTTGCTGATTTCCTGAATCTGTCTGGTAGACTGGTCTGAACCAAAGTAGATTGTCGCACCTACTGCCGCCGCCCCTAAATTCCAAGCTTGTTCCACATCAGCAAACAATACCTGGTCAAATTGATTGGGGAAAGTCAGCAATTCGTTGTGATTGATTTTGGCAATGAAGGGAATTTTATGAGCATACTTACGCGAAACTATACCCAATACTCCTAAAGTGGTAGCAACAGCATTGCAACCTGCGGCGATCGCTAATTTGACAATATTTTCTGGGTCAAAGTAAATTGGATTGGGCGCAAAAGACGCACCAGCAGAATGTTCAATACCTTGGTCTACAGGTAAAATCGAGAGATAACCTGTGTTTGCCAGACGACCAGTAGAATAAAGTAGCTGGAGATTACGCAATACTTGAGGATTGCGATCGCTGTTGATCCAGATCCGATCTACAAAGTCTGGCCCCGGCAAGTGTAGTAAATCCTGAGAAACCTTTGCTTTGTAGGTAAGCAGGTCTTCAGCCTCTTTACCTAGCAATGACTCGATAGAACTAGACTCTTTGAGCGTTGTAGTCATAGTTTTTTCCTCAAAAATTGAGCAAATGACCTTTGCCTTTAAGATAGCATTTTTAATATTGCTAACCTGGTTATGCAAGCATTAACTATATGTAAAATCTTTCTGATATGGCAGTCTTAAATTATTAGTAAAAACTTTTTTGACTCATTAAACGCGGGATTTTATTGTCAGAATTTGCATTTTCTCCCATACAAATAACTTCTTAAGGAAGATGCGGATTGATAGGATTAAGCTAAAGATTAGAATTTGCCTCCAAGTTCGCAGATTAATTGTCTTTAGCAGAGTTGCTGCAACCATAAAGTTTAAACTTGTTACCACCCCTTCTGCTACTATAAGTCTTGCCTGATAGACATTACATCTGAAAATTAGAGAAAAAATGGCAGCGAAGACATAAGCTGCGATCGCTAAAGAACCTAAAAACTGGATAATTACTGCCCATACTGAGAAATTAAAAAGATTCATCCTTGATATCGTTCTTTTTATTCTTTGCTTGCTCAATTTCTTTTGCCAAAAAGAAATTCAGAATTGTTCGTAGCGCAATGATGGCAGCTAGTTTACCAATTTCGTCCCAAGTTGGAGCGATCGTACTACGTAAAATGTCAGCAGCCAATGCAAACTCAAGGGAAAGAGCCAGCCACATACCCAGCGATAGCCGAATTTCCTCTTTAGCCTCATTCAACTTTTTACGGCGGCTGAAGAAAAAAACCAGAATCTTGGTTACGGCTTCCAAGACGGCTATACCAATGATAATGCCAGTAAAGATATCAACTGCTGTAGCAAGTACAGTCGTCAAATTCGTGACGAAAGCTTCCATATAGTTTATTTCATAGGTTCAAGCAGGCAAACGCCCACGCGCAAAGCATTGGCGATACTTGTCAGTGCAAAGTTAACTGATCCCTACCATCTACTAGCTGCTCAATCATGCTATCTTCGTATCCTATCTACGATTGATAGCAAAATCAATCAAACTTATCTTTTCCTCATTGTGGTAATAATCGTTAAAAGAACAAATACAATTCTATGAGTAAGTTTCAAATCGATATCGACTTCAGCAATATAGATTTAGCTTCCCTTGAGACAGACGAAGATTTTCAAAGAGAAGCAAAAACATTACTACCAAAGGTACTTGTCAAACTAGGTGAAAGTGTGGGCGAAAAGACTTGGGAAGAATTACAGCAAAAGCTGCAAGGAACTGGAGGTAAACTCAAATCTTCTCCAAGCGAGAAACGTAAGTTTATTCAAGAAACAGGAAGAACCTATCAACGAAATGCCAGTAACAGAGAAAAACAAGAACTAGAACATTATATAGTAGAGCAATTACGCCAATACAAACTGTAAATATCGACCTAAGTAAGTGAGCGTAAATTATCGTTGGGATAAGGCAATAGGTATAAGGATTTTAGCCTAGTTCATTTCTCTTTACATAGTTTGGTTTTATTGTGCCAACTTACTTAACTTGTATGTCTGAGTAACAGCGATGTCTATGATGGGCTATGCCTACGCAGCTTCACTGACATGGCTACCGCCGCTCACGCCAACAGACCGAGGTCTGCTCAAACGGACTTCGGTCTGTAGTACTTTTGTAAACCTTTGATTTACATAAAATATATTTTGCATTATTGTATAAAAATAATCCTTGTATTACAGAGGTATCAACAATAATGCTGAACTGGGATAGAAGACTTCTAACTACTAGTTCTTTGTGCCTACTTTTGTTCAGTGCAATACTGCCAGTCCAGGCTAAACCAGTCCAACCAAAGAAAGCAGCACCCACAGCTACAACAATTTACCAGCAAGCTAAAAAAGAATTACCTGAAGATTTTTATACCCTCTATCGCGTCATAGATAGAGTAGCACGTGCCAACCAATTAGATAATCGTCCTTGGCGGGTTGTGGCTGTTCCCAAGTATGATGTCAATGCTTATGCAAGTGACGTTAATTTAGTTGCTATTTACGATGGCATACTTGACCAGTTAGCTGGTGATTCTTCAGCATTAGCTTGTGTAGTTGCCCATGAAATGGGACATCACACCAAGCGTCACATTGCTGTTGGTGAAGCTAAAAAAACTGAGTTGATTGCCAAAATTCAAGAAGAAGCAACCAAAGAAGTACTGGGAGAAAGAGAAGCTGCAAACCAAGAGTCAACAGCTGCTAACGTTGGCGGTGCCGTCGTGAATCGTGTAGTTGGAGGAACTTTTGGTGGTTTGCTGGGTTCAGTTCTTGGTAATCAAGGCGCTCAACGACAAGTAGAATCACAGCAACGCATTAATGAGATTGTCGAGAAAAAGAAAAAAGAGTTAGAACAGCGTTTAGCTGAACAAGAACGACAACAAGAGTTTGAAGCTGATGAAATTGGCTACATAGCTTCTGTGAAAGCAGGCTTTGAACCAGAAGGATGTTTAAGAGTAATGCAGGTTTTGGCTCAAACTCCTGGTTCTGAATTTGATACAACTCATCCAGCAGTACCCAAACGGATTGAGGCAATCAAAGCTTTAATTATTAAGTATCCACCCCAAACTTTGGCTAAAGAGGGTGAAGCGCGAATATCTAAGACAAAGCCTTTAACTTATAACATTTCTAAAGATAAGACCTCATTACGGATTAACTCAGTTCGCGGTGGTTCCCAAGCAGATGATATAGAGCGTCGCTTTGGTAAATAAAAACACTAAGTTATGAGTGGCATAAATCTTAAGTAGGGTGTTCACCACTACATAAAACGGTGCGTTAGGTGCGAGAGTCATATTTTTTGTAACAAACTATATCGAAATATGCGCCTAACAAACCCTAAAATAATTTTATTTTTACTTTATAAATAGCCTCTAATACTCATTTTGAGGATCAAATTACGTATTAAAGAGCGGCTGGAGTCAGCTAGACTAAAGAAGAAATTGCTTAATAAGTTTTAATAATTCTGTTATGAGTACTGATTCACCTGTTAATTCTCCCGATAAGCCTGAATCTTCATTAGGGAAGCGTTTGAGAAACTTCTTAGTTGTAATGGTAGCGATCGCTCTTAGCGTTGCCCTCGTCTTGGGATTGCGAACTGAAACAACCTCAGCAACTCTAGCCAAGTTAAGCGATTCGTCCACACCATTAGAAGTAGCCGTCAGCAACGGCAAACCATCTCTAGTAGAGTTTTATGCTGATTGGTGTACTGTTTGTCAGAAAATGGCACCAGATATCACTCAACTAGAAACAGAGTATGCTGACAAGATGAATTTTGTCATGCTGAATGTGGATAATACCAAGTGGCTACCTGAAATGTTGAAATATCGGGTGGACGGGATTCCCCATTTTGTATTTTTGAGTCAGCAAGGGGAAACCATAGCTCAAGCAATCGGCGATCAACCCCGCACAATTATGGCTAGTAACTTAGAAGCTTTGGTTACTGGTTCGTCTCTTCCTTATGCTCAAGCTAGCGGAAAAGTTTCCAAATTTTCAGCCCCAGTAGCACCAACAGCTAGTCAAGATGACCCCCGCAGTCATGGCAGCCAGGTAGTAAATTAAAGTAATTCGTAATTCGTAATTAAGGACTGTTACATATTTTTTTGTTAAACCTAAAAATTACGAATTACGAGTTAGTAATTATTTCAAGCCAACTTAAGCCCTTAAAACTGTAAAGGCTTAGTTTATGACTCTGTTCAACGTTAAATATTTTCTGAATTTGCTAATACAGACACATCTGGGATATAGCCATTATTTAAGATAGGTTGGCGGGTTTTCAAATCAAATTTATAGCCATGCGGTAAGATATGAAGCTTTGCTCCACAAATCGCTAAAGCCTCATCCTTTAAGATTTCGCCCATATTGTTATATGTAGCCTGTACATCGACAATTGTGACTGAACCTTCACCAATGATTTCGATTTGTTTATCAGTAACTACCATCGCAGTATTCTCATCAATACCAAATCCTAAATCAGCAGGCTCTTGTACCAAAGCTGAAATTAAGCGCCCCAAGCGTCCACGTTGTAAAAAATGTTGGTCAATTACTACTCCCGGTAGAAAGCCTAAACCTGGCCCCATATCTACAATTTCCATCCGAGGGTTAGTTTGAGAATCGCCTTCTACAATCATTTTATCTGGCATCACAGCTGCTCCTGCGCTTGTGCCTGCAATAACTGCTCCTTCAGCAAAACGCTTATGAATAGCGGTGTCAAGTTCAGTATCTTTTAGAATGCTTGTGATTCGAGCTTGATCTCCTCCAGTAAAGAATATTCCTGTAGCTTTGCTGACAGCTTCTAATGCCGTAGAAGAATATGCGTCATCACGAGTTTCCGTATCAACAATCCGAGCATCTTCAGCTCCTAGCTTTTCAAATACTCTAATATAATTTTCTCCAACATCTCTAGGTAGTTCTGTTGCTGCTGTCATAATTACTATTTTTGCTTTCGTACCTCCAGCGCGTCGTACAAACTCGCGTAGTATTTGACAATCTTCCTTTTTATCTTCAGCTCCTCCAATAATTATGAGTTCTTGTTTGCTATTACCTTGCATAATAATGACTCCTGATATTAAATTCATTAATCTTAATTAACTATGATTCCTAACACTACGTAATCATTCTTTGGAGATATTGAAATACATCCTTGAAGAAGAGAATTTTAATTAAAATTATTGATTTTAAGATGAGTAGCCTCAAATCAAAACGAGAACTACAAAAGTTTGATAGTTCTTGCTGAACCATTTTGATTCATAGTTGCAACATCATTTATTAACAATGCTACACTTTTACTAAATCAACATCAGCAAGCCAGATGAATTGGCTTTGACTCAATGCCGTTTCTTCCACAATTGGGGTACACCACTCCACGCCGTAAAGCCAACTGCTTTTGAGCCTAAAAATTCCTTGAATAATACGACGTGTCGGTTGGGGAGTAAAATCAACTTCAACGATATCGCCTAATTTAAAAAGCGAACTAGGAACAACACCGTTTTTGAATACATTTGTTGGATGAAATTCTTTAGAAGGCAAGTAAAGTATTTCGCCAAGGCAAAAAATTGCATAAACCCATTCCTGTCCTTCCCAGTGAACACCGCAGCAGTAGCCTGGCAAATCAGAGCTTGACAGGAAAACTTCTTCTAGTATTTGAACTGCTAATGGAGGCATGGTTTGACCCCACGGAGGGGAAAGATGCCAGCAGGATTCCAAAAATCTAATCTGGTTAATCATAATGCTTTAGGGCACTAAGTTTCAGATGGGCAAAATGTCAAGAATAAAAGGTAAAACCCTTGTCAGGCTAGGTATGAAATGTAGGGACAATAGTTGCTTTGTAAGTTTTCTTTCATAGGTTCTTAATTCTTGTTTAGCATAAGCAAACTATATCAGGCGTATTTTTAAAGGTTTCGGTTGATTAAATTTTTTTATGATAGGAATTTAAATTCAGCAGTGATGTACTGATGATTGCGTTTAATCTAGCTGCGATCGCTTTATTTTACGCTGACTTGAGGAAATAATATTATGACAGCGTTATTTTTTGCTTGAGCTTTTGCACTTGCCATAAATGCTCTTATCTTAGATGATTAATTCTGGCTAGCCGATCGCTAATACCTTTCTTTGTAAGCCAACACCAAACTTAATTTTTGGTAAAGACTTGCAACACGATTTAGGGCATTTCCATATCGAATCGGTATAACCAATACTTTGCCGCCTTAATAACAAAATACTGTTTTATTTTTGGTTTCTCATCTATCGAAATAAATATAAAATTACTTCATTGTTTAAGTACTAAGTACTATATCTTGTCAATATTTAGATGACACAGTAAGACATTTTATTTTTTAAATAGAAACAGACAAATATTATTTTGTCTGTTCGGTTTCGTACACAAAAAATTAAAATTAATTAACAATAGTATTAAATTCGACAGCCCCTTTAGGAAACGCACTGCTTCTTCACTCATCCCACCTCTATGCAAAATTAATAGTTGTACATCAAGTCTTTTACAAGCAGCAATGCAATGAAATACTGATTGTTTAGTATTCCGCTAATGTTTCGCCAACAGTTCGAGTTGATCCACTAGCAAGGCATCAATACCTGTTTCTGCGATCGCCTTGAGCGCATCTTGGCAAACTATTTCAACCGTTTGTTGCAAAAGTTAAGAGAATAATGTGGTGCTTCTTTCCACGATGAGAGCTATATTGTTGGCAGTTTATCTCGATATGTCGCATATACCAAAGGACGAGAAAAGGGAATACGACCATTGAGACTAATTAACATCGAAAATCGTGCGGTAACTGAGTTGTTAGCACAAAGCATTATTTAAGTTCTAGTCAAAAAGACCTTCAGTCACTTCTGTCTTAGTGGATAGTTATTCGTCTTCACAACTAAATACACATATTCCTATAGAATTGCCGCGATCGCAATTTCAAAGTCTTGCTAATAAGCTAAAGTTATTATTACTTCCCAAGCTTGTGCAAACACGTTATGATTCAGTCCGCTTACGCCATTACCAAAAGTGGACAAGACTCTTAATTCTGGCTCAGAACGATCTTTTGTATCTAAGAATGCACTAATTGTTCACACAAATTCAAACCATTGGATAGAAATAATAGCATACAGACTATTTCTTATTTAGTAGGCATAAACCAGACTTTTAAGATTGAATCGAATTAAGTAAATTGAGGAAACCAAAATGCCTTTAATTCGTTGGGAACCCTTTAGAGAAGTAGAAATCATGCAGCGGCAAATAAATCGATTATTCGATCAAATGCTGTCACATCAAGAGAGCGATCGCCTACAGGGGGAAGTAGCCCAGCGCGGCGACATTATAGCATTTACACCTCCTGCCGAAATCCACGAGACTAGCAATGCCTTTAAACTACGCATCGAATTACCTGGCTTAGAACCAGATGATTTGGATGTGAAAGTGTCCCCAGAGGCAGTTGAAATCAGTGGGGAACGCAGATTTGAAACCACTACTGAAGAAAAAGGCATTCGTCGCTCTGAGTTTCGCTATGGTAGCTTTACAAAAAATGTCTCAACTGCAAATAGATGTCGATTGGGTGGTGTTTTTCCATCAACATCAAAAATCTCAATGCAATACGTGATGGATAAATTGACAGTTGCTGGATCAAAAACGATTGCTAACCGATTTGTGGCATCTGGACTAATACGGTAAGCCTGATATTCATGCGGCGATTTGACCACTGGAATGACACAAGATTCGTCCATTAGAGCCTCCACAATGCTACTTTCGTAATTGATGATTTAAAACGACTTTGCCGATTACGTATTCTTTGCGTAAACTACCCTGCACCATCTAAATTGAAAGATTGCTGCAAATTTTGGATGCCACCCCACGCCTTGAGGAATCGGGGGCTGAAGAAGAAAAATGAGTAAAATTGAAAGCCCCATAGATAAATCCAGCGATCGCTTCTACAACAAAAACCCCTTAAATTAGTCACCAAAAACCCTAAATCCCATCGCTGGCTTTGGATATTGCTTTGTTTCCTGCTTTGTTGTTAGCCACAGAGTATCATCAGCGTTGGGAAATCGAAAATACTATTGATGAGCTAAAAACCCATCTTAATGGGCGTAAAACTCCCATCCGTTCTCTCAAACCCCGTGAAGTTGTTCAAGAAATCTACGGTTGGCTTCTGAGTCATTATGCAGTTCGCACAATAATAGTTCAAGCCGCGACTGCTGCTGGAATATCTCCATTACGCTTAGGTTTTACTGGTACTCTCAAAGTCAAACGCCTGTGCTATTTCTGATTTTCAAGATGCTAATAGTGAGCAACTACCCAATATTCTCCAAGCTGATTCTGGAAATTTTGGAGGAAAAAATCCCTCAAAGACTTGGCAGAACAAATCCCAGAGTAGTCAAAAAACCTCGTTCTAAGTTTCCGTCTAGAAAACCAATCCACAGAGGAGCGGGTACTCAACACCAACCACTCACTTTTTTTATTCTCAATACTGCTTAATTCTTAACCGAGAAGTATTGCACCCCGCCAAAGCTGTGCTTTGTCTCCCCTCCCCGCCTGCGGGGAGGGGCTGGGGGTGGGGTGCAATGACTATGGGAATCACAACTAATTACCCGGACTTGATATGACTTTCTTAATTACGAATTACTATTAGTATGCTTCATCGACAAAATCCTTAGCGTTGGTCACGTCAAAAAGTCTGTCCTTGAGAATAATCCGAGGAAGAATTTTCTTACCAGCAAAATACTCTTCCATCGTGGCGAAAACAAGTGGGCCAAAACGCGGGTTCGACTCGACACTAACACCAAGCTCACCACGAATTATCGCCTCCAGCGCCGCTTTCTGACCATCGATTGAACCGACCATTACATCCTTGCCGGGTTTCATACCTGCGGATTTGAGAGCCTGGATCGCACCCAATGCCATTTCGTCGTTGTGAGCATACACTGCGGTGATGTCGGAACCCTTCGCCTGGATGATGTTTTCCATTACACGCACTGCCGCAGCTCGCGAAAAATCTGCCGTCTGCGTGGCGATGATTTTCATGTTGGGATAACTGGCGATCGCATTACGAAACCCCTTAGCCCGATCAATTGCAACCGATGAACCGGCTGTTCCGGTGAGTTCCACGATGGATGCCTTGCCATTGGTTGCCTTCGCTAGCCATTCACCAACGCGGCGGCCTTGGGCGATAAAATCCGACCCCAGAAAGCTGACGAAATGTTCGCCTGGTCTTCCCGCCGCTTCACGGTCGATCAGAAAAACCGGTATCTTTGCCGCTCTCGCTGCTTCCAGGGCGGGCGTAAGACCCTCATATTCACGTGGTGCGAGAAATATGACATCAACTTGTCGTGCGATTAGATCCTCAATGTCGGCAAATTGCTTCGATGTCTGCCCCTGAGCATCCGTCATCAGAAAATCATAAGTTTTTTTACGCTTGGCAGCCTCCTCCTTAATGCTGTTTGTTTCGGCAATGCGCCACGGGCCGATGTTCTCCGTCTGCGAAAATCCGACAATTTTTTTTGTTTTCTCGCGCATACAACCAGATACCGAGAAAGCGGAAACAGCGATCGCAACGTAGGCGCTAAATACCAAGAACTTTGGCATATAGGCTCCGATACCTGAGCATCCAAAACAGGTTTTATTCTTCATAACCCAATCATGTCTGAACGCTACATTGAGCTTATCTCAGATTTTGCCGACATCACAGCAGAAACTCTAACCGTAACCGGCGAATACCAAGTCATCCATATAAAAAATCTATCTCTACCTGACTGGTTTTATCCTTCAACAGTTAGAAGCAGCGAATTTTGCTCTCGTGCAAAGCTAGCTATCAGGGCAAGTTCTCATACTGTGGCAAAAGGATTAATTTGTGGATATTAACAGACGAGATTTACTGAAGCTAGTTTCTGCTTCTGGTTTAGGTGGAGCTGGGGTATTTGCTTTACAAGGTTTAAGTAAACAGGTTTTAGCGCAAAATCAGCCTACCCAAATCCAGATAAAAAAAGGTGAAATGTTCTACAGACAGTTAGGACGCACCGGAGAACAAGTATCTGTAATTGGTCTAGGTGGTCATCATATTGGTAGACCAAAAGATGAGCAAGAAGGTATTAATCTGATTCGTACTGCCCTCGATCGCGGAATTAATTTTATGGACAATAGCTGGGATTACCATAACGGAGGTAGCGAAATTCGCATGGGTAAAGCTCTGCAAAATGGTTATCGTCAAAAAGCTTTTCTGATGACGAAAATTGACGGTCGCACAAAGGCAGCTGCTACTAAACAAATTGATGAATCTTTAAAACGTTTGCAAACAGACCGCATTGATTTATTGCAGCATCATGAAGTCATTCGTATGGAAGACCCAGACCGGATTTTTGCCCCTGGTGGTGCGATGGAAGCAGTTGTGGAAGCACAAAAAGCTGGCAAGATTCGCTACATAGGCTTTACTGGACACAAAGATCCCTTAGTACACTTGAGAATGTTGGAAGTTGCCAATCAAAACAACTTCCGTTTTGATGCAGTGCAGATGCCCTTAAATGTTATGGATGCCCATTTCCGCAGTTTTGAGAGGCAAGTTTTACCCAGACTGGTTCAGGACGGAATTGCTGTACTGGGGATGAAATCAATGGGCGACCAAAACATCCTTAAAAGCAATGTGGTCAAGCCTATCGAATGTCTGCATTACGCGATGAATCTGCCAACTTCAACGGTGATTACAGGCATTGAAAGTATGCCCATCTTAAACCAGGCTTTCGAGGCAGTAAGTACTTTTACACCCATGAGCCAGGAACAAGTTAGAGCATTACTGAATCGGACTCGCCAAGCTGCTCTTAAAGGTCAGTATGAACTGTTTAAAACCACTAGCCAATTTGATAGTACAGCTAAAAATCCTGAGTGGTTAGGATAAGTTTTAACCAAACGGGTCTTGGGTTTAAGACCCCGACTCAATCAAACACGGGCTTTGGTAATACGACTATTTAATAAAGCCGCAGCAGACTGTTGCACCTAATTGGTTAAGACATCTAAGCATTCATACCGCCATCAACATCAAGTGTTGCACCAGTGATGAAAGCCGCGTCAGGACTGGCGAGAAAAGCGACCGTAGCTGCAACTTCCTCTGGCTTACCGTAGCGGTTGAGCGCTGTGGCTGCTTTTTGGATTACCGCAAAATCACTATCAGATGGGTTCATATCAGTTTCAATTGGGCCTGGCTGTACAACGTTAACTGTAATCGCCCTCGATCCCAGGTCACGTGCCCATCCGCGCGTGTAGCCAGCGATCGCAGATTTAGTTGCTGAATAATCGGAGATTCCTGCCCAAAGGGAATGAGTTCCAACACAGGAGCCGATGGAGATGATCCGTCCACCTTCAGTCATGAGCGGTGCAGCAGCGCGAACGGCAGCCACTACGCCACCGACATTGATCGCAAACTGCCGTTCTAAGGAGGCAATATCGCTTGCAGGATCGCCAACTACACCAAGGACAAATACGCCAGCGTTGTTCACGAGAATATCGAGACGACCAAAGTGTTCGGCGACCATCTTAACCAAATTCCCCACCTGGAGAGGATCGGCTTGGTCGGCTTTGAAAGCGGCGGCACTAACGCCTTTTTCTTCGAGTTCCCGGACAACGATCGCGGCCGTTTCGGATGAGTTGGCGTAACTGATGGCAATGTCTGCGCCGTCTTCAGCCAGACGTTTAGCGATCGCAGCACCAATACCCCGTGAACCACCTGTAACGAGGGCAACTTTACCTGTGAGTTTCTTAATATTGCTATTCATGATTTTTGCTCCTTCGTTGTTGAACCTGTCACCTCAGTTATTTGACAATCGGGTAATTTTGTCAAGATTTTGACAAAGCTATCAATAAATCAGCAATAATAACCAATCCTGCAATGCGTATTTGCTGACGATCGTTCACTTCAGTACAAATCTGTATTTGTGGCTCTTAGACCGACGCAAGTAAGTAAATTCACCAGTTATTTAGCACAACTAAACCTAGATTATTACGTAAATAAACGAACTGTACACACTGTACGAAAAAGTTTATAGTCATTGCGTGGTGGTAAAGATTAGCTTCGCTAATCTTTATTTAATTAGCATTTGAAGAGTTAACTTGACTTGAATTCTGGGAACTATCATAGTAACTACCAAAATTTATTAAAAAACAACATTCAGACAAGTATTAATGTTTAAATTAATTGCTCACATCCCTGACTATAGTATTACAAGTTTAATTTATGAAGCTGCTGCCACAGTAATTTATCGAGCATACTCCAAGGCTAACGGACACTCAGTTGTTATCAAACTGCTCAAAGCAGAGTATCCCAGTATCAAAGAGATTGCCCAACTCAAGCACGAATACGAAATCATCCAAAATCTGAATATTGCAGGTGTAATTAAAGCCCATGAATTAATCAGTTATGACAACGGCTACAATAATGGTTTAGCATTGATTTTAGAAGACTTTGGTGGAGAGACCTTAAAATATCAGATATCTACTACAGGGATTGAACTTACAAAATTTTTTAATATTGCCGATCAAATTACTGAAACATTGGGAGAGTTACATACCCACCACATTATCCATAAGGATATTAAGCCCGAAAACATTCTTTATAACCCCAATACCGAAAAAATAAAACTGATTGATTTCAGCATCGCTTCGCTGTTATCCAAAGAAAGTCCAGAAATTACTAGCCTCAACCTTCTAGAAGGAACGCTGGCTTATATGTCGCCAGAGCAAACCGGACGTATCAACCGAACCTTAGATTATCGGACAGATTTTTACTCATTAGGTGTCAGTTTCTACGAAATGCTGACTGGTCAGCTTCCCTTCCACAATGCTCAAGACTCAATGGAGTTGGTGCATTGTCACATTGCAAAAATTCCTGTAGCTCCTCACGAAATTAATCCTAATGTACCATTGGGAATCTCTGCGATCGCTATGAAACTTCTAAGCAAAACTGCTGAAGACCGTTACCAGAGTGCTTACGGGTTAAAGGCCGACCTAGAACAAGCAGCAATACAACTACAAACAAAAGGCAGCATTGACCTTTTTAGCTTAGGTCAGCAGGATTTTTCGCATCAATTCCAAATAGCTCAAAAACTTTATGGTCGAGAAGTGGAAGTGGCGGCTTTAATGGCTGCCTTTGAAAAAGTTAGCCTTGGTTCCAGTGAAGTTGTGTTGGTAGGAGGATACTCAGGTATCGGCAAATCCTCACTAGTTAACGAAGTTCACAAACCGATTGTGCGGCAACGAGGTTACTTCATCGGTGGCAAATTTGACCAACTCAAGCGAGATATTCCTTATGCTTCTTTGATTCAAGCATTTCGAGAATTGATGCGACAACTATTAGCTGAAAGCCAAGCCAGAGTTGAGGTTTGGAAAAATAAATTACTACAAGCATTGGGAGTTAATGGTCAAGTTATTATTGATGTCATCCCGGAAGTAGAATTGATTATTGGACAACAAGCGCCTGTACCGCAGTTAGGCGTTGCTGAGTCTCAAAACCGTTTTAATCGGGTGTTTAAGCAATTTATCCATGCGTTTACTGCTGCGGAACATCCCTTAGTACTGTTTTTAGATGACCTCCAATGGGCAGATGCCGCCTCTGTGAACCTGGTCGAGAATCTGATGACTGACCCAGAAAGTCAGTATCTTTTGCTAATTGGGGCTTACCGAGATAACGAAGTTAGTCCCACCCATCCACTGATGCTAATGTTAGAGGCAATTCAAGCATCTGGGGCTACGGTTGAAGAGTTGCTCTTGAAGCCATTAGCAACACCTCATATTACTCAACTAGTTACTGATACGTTCAATTGCGAATTATGTCAGGCAGAACCTTTAGCTGATTTGCTATTTCAAAAAACCCAAGGTAATCCCTTTTTCTTAACTCAGTTACTAAAAGTATTACATCAAGATAATCTCTTGACATTTGATTATCGTTCGGGTTTATGGCAGTGGGATCTCAACAGAATTCAAGAACAAGCCATTACCGATAATGTAGTCGATTTAATGGTGAATAAAATTCAGAGATTGTCAGAACCAACGCAGCAAGTTTTACAATTAGCGGCTTGTGTTGGCAACCGTTTTAATTTAGAAATGCTAGCTGTAGTCAACGAAAAATCTCCATCAGCAACAGCAATTGATTTATGGTCAGCTTTGCGGGCGGGGTTAATTCTACCCTTAAGCGATACTTACAAAATTCCTCAATTATTGAATCAGTCAGAATTGGCAACATACTGCAATACTGCGTTACAAGTTGAATATAAGTTTCTGCACGATCGTGTTCAGCAAGCTGCCTATTCTTTAATTCCAACCGACCAGCAAAAACAAGTACACCTGAAGGTAGGTAAATTACTATTACACAATACTGAAAAAGCCCAGTTGGAAGAGCATCTTTTTGAGATTGTCAACCACCTCAATGCTGGCAGTTCATTGATTGTGGAACTAGTAGAAATATATGAACTTGCAGAATTAAATCTGAAAGCAGGGCAGCGAGCAAAATCATCTTCGGCGTTTGTAACTGCACTCAAATTGCTAGAAATAGGGATGAATTATCTACCTGTAAATAGCTGGGAAGATAAATATTTACTTACATTAACTTTATATTTACAAGTTGGAGAAGCAGAATTTTTAAATGGTAACTATGAGAAAGCCTTGCTGATTTTCGAGCAGACTTTTAACAAGGTTAAAACTACTCTTGATATGTGTAGAGTGAATGAATATCTGATTATGTGTTATCGCATGGAGAATGATTTAAACTCCGCATATAAAATTGGGTTAAACACCTTAGAACTTTTAGGTTTTGAGTTTGCAGCTTATCCTGATGATGCATATCTATTAGAAAAACTCAATCAAACAAAAAAAGTTATTGGCGATCGCTCAACTTTTAGTCTCGCAGAATTACCACCAATGCAAGACGAAGAGAAGTTAATGGCTCAACGCATCTTAAAAGAAGTCTGGCCTATTGCCTACTTTTTAGGATCTAAAGCGTTGCACATCACATCAATGAATATAACTCAACTTTCAGTTCAGCATGGCAACTCACCGATTTCTGTATTTGGTTACATGCTGTATTCCTTCAACTTAGTATTTGAATATGGTGAGGTAGATTCAGGTTATGAGTTTGGTGAGCTATCTCTGCGTTTACATGAAGTTTTAAGAACCAAAGAATTAGAAGCAAATATTTTGAATATGTGGGGAGGTCTAATCTGTCATTACAAAGACCATATTAGCCAGGCAAAACCTTATTTATTGAAGGGATTTAATAGTGGTTTAGAAACAGGTTCTTATCAATGGTCTGGTTATTGTTCAGTTAATTTTTTATGGCAATGCTTATTTGGAAACGAATCCTTAGAAAAAACCGCAGAAGTAGCCGAAGATTTTATTCCTAGCCTCCGCAAGATTGACAAAAATATGTTGAACTACCATCTGCTGGCGATGGAAGCGATCGCTAACTTGACTAAGCCAGCAGGCAAGATTGACGAACTTGTTGGCATTTGGGCAGATGAACAGCAAGTGCTAGAGTTTGCGTTAGCATCTTCGGATATGTTGAGTGCATTTGTAGTTTACATCTATAAACTGGCACTCTGTAACTGGTATGGAGACTATACCAAAGCTGTTGAGTATGCAGAGAATGCCGAAAAATTTGTTGCAGGAGCGCGAGGAATTTTTATTAATCCTGTTTTCTACTTTCACCAAAGTATTACCTTAGCAGGGGCTTATGTGGAGGCAGATACCGCAACTCAAGTTATTTATCTGCATAAACTAAATGCCAACTTAGAAAAATTCCAGCAATGGGCAATGCACTGCCCAACTAATTATCAACACAAGTTTCTGCTGATTCAAGCTGAAATTGCTCGGATTTGTAAACAAGATTATCAGGCAATGGAGCTGTACGATCTAGCGATCGCTTCTGCTGCCGAAAACGGTTATTTACAGAATGAAGCCTTAGCAAACGAACTCGCATTTCGATTTTACTTAGACAAGGATAGAAAAAACTTTGCCAAAGTTTATTTTAAAGAAGCCCGCTATTGCTATCTCAAGTGGGAAGCTACAGGTAAAGTCCGGCAACTAGATGAACAATATTCCCAACTTTTTAGAGATCCAGCCGGGGAGGTAAACGGGCGGGGTACGGCTACAAAGCAGATTCGGGATATTTCTGAAGCTAAAACCCAAACTCTAGATTTAAGCACAGCAATTAAAGCATCGCAGGCACTCTCAAGCGAGATGGAGTTAAATCCTCTGCTAGAGAAAATGATGACGATCGCGATCGAGAATGCTGGGGCGCAAATGGGTTATCTACTTGTAAAACGAGAGAATCAGTGGGTGATCGAAGCCGAAGGAAGCATTGATCGAGATCGAGTCACAGTGCGATCATCTAGTCTGTTTCAAGTAAAGCATAAGCTACCAGTTTTGCTGATTAACTATGTTGAAAGAACAAAAGAAAATTTGGTTTTAGAAGATGCTAGCCACACAGAGCGTTTTGTAAGTGACAACTATATTGTTGCCAATCAACCCAAATCAATTTTGTGTTTGCCTTTCTCTCATCAGGGTAAGCTAACTGGAGTTCTTTACCTGGAAAATAACCTCACTACCGGAGTCTTTACCGCAGATCGATTAGAGGTACTGAACTTATTAACTTCGCAAGTTTCCATCTCTATAGAAAATGCTCGGCTCTACACAAATTTGCACATATACTCCCAGGAGTTAGAAATTTCGGAAACACAAGCGCGTGATAAAGCAAAGCAGCTAGAACACACGCTCGATGAATTGAAGCTCACCCAGTCTCAGATGGTGCAAAGCGAAAAAATGTCTAGCCTGGGGCAGTTGGTGGCAGGCGTTGCTCACGAAATTAATAACCCAGTCAGCTTTATCTATGGCAACCTGACCTACGTAAATAATTATGTCAAAGACTTGATGAGTGTAGTACAACTTTATCAGCAGCAAAACCAAAATTTACCACCTCAAGTTCAAAATGAAATAGATGCAATTGACTTAGATTTTTTGATGGAAGACTTACCTAAGCTGTTGACTTCTATGCAAGTGGGAACCGATCGCATTCGTCAAATTGTATTATCTTTACGAAACTTTTCCCGCCTAGACGAAGCTGATGTTAAAGCCGTTAATATCCATGAGGGCATTGATAGTACCCTAATGATTTTGCAAAATCGGCTCAAACCCCAACCAGACTCTCCCGGAATTCAGGTAATACAGGAGTATGGCAACCTGCCACCTGTAGAGTGCTACCCTGGACAACTGAATCAGGTATTTATGAATCTGCTCGCAAATGCGATCGACTCTTTAGAGGAATTTAACGAACATCGGACTTATGCCGATATCGCACTTCAGCCAAGTATCATTACAATTCGTACTACTGTTGAAGGCGATTTTGCCGTCATTCGCATTGCTGACAACGGTTCTGGTATCAGTGAAAATGTGCGATCGCAACTCTTCACACCCTTTTTCACTACCAAAGCTGTTGGTAAAGGCACTGGTTTAGGGCTATCTATTAGTTACCAGATTGTGACTAAAAAGCATCGAGGACAGTTAAAATGTTTATCCGTTTTAGGACAAGGGGCTGAATTTATTGTTTCTATCCCCCTTCAGGCAAGGCTAGTACCGCAAGGCGGAATTAAAAATTAAAAATGAATATAGCGTAAGAATTTCATTGATTACAATACAAATGAAGTTGAGATGATGTTTGTTTCATAATTGGTTATAACTTGAGTTTGGACTAATTGGCATTTAGCAGCAATGAATAGAAGGCAACAGAAAGTAACCCAACTTCTTTTAGAGGCTGAGTTAAATGGAATCGTTAAAAAAGAAGCATAAACTAAGCAGCAGTTAGGTCAGAGTTCTTAAGTGATTCTTCGGTTTTAGGTTTTTTAGATGGGTGTTTTTTGACAGTGGGATAACGGGGACGAGGAAATGGCTGATGCCCTTGGGCGCGACCTGGTGATTTACCGCGAGTTTTAGGGAGTTGAGCAGGAGTGCCAATGGCGGCTAAAATTAGCGGAAAGGCTTGTGCCACACGTCCTGGAGATAGTGTATCCTGATTTGATTGCCAAGGCAACGGGGAGTCAACTTGGCAACTCTGGCTAGCCAGAGTTGCCAAGTTAACAGGGGTATCAGGTCACTCCATCGCTCTGCTGCCTGAGTAGAACTAAGTTGAGGTAGTGTCCAATATAACCTCTGCTTCGCAAATCGATACCAATGCTCTAGGGCAAAATGGCGTAGGTATTTGTGCCAAATATCCTCTAATGCAGGCATTGTCTGACCCAACCAAGCTAGCCATAAGGGTTGGAACTTACGATTGCGTCCGACTGGTTGAAGTACCTCGACGCGAATGATTTCCATAGCTCGGTTTGGGGATTGAAGGAAATGAAACCCGCTCCAACGCATTACTTTCACTCGACCAACCTTCGGGTCTTCAACTTCTAAAGTTTCAGTTCCCTCTGGCCAAGTTTGGGGGTCATTGAGCTTAAACTTATGACCATGCTTACATGGTGCGCCTCGTCCTTTGTAAGCATCGGGTGTACCCCATACGCATCGGTTAGAAGCTAACCGCAGCAACAGGTCTGCGTCAATCTTCTCCGTTGCTTGGACAAATTTGGCGTTGCCGTAGCCTCGGTCATAAGCGGCAAGCGGTCTTTTGCCTAACTCACGAGTGATTTGTTTAAGTTGGAATGCGGCTTTACTTGCTGGCGTTTCAAAGCTGGTAATCCGTTCATGTTTCAATGGTAATGCCCAACTCCCATCTGCCTCTGGTATCCACGCTAAGGTACTGTAACTTTGTCCGATGCCTATGCTTCCCCTGGAGTCCCCATGAAAAGTTCTTTCTTTTAGTGTCTTCGCTTCTGGTCTTGCCCAAAAGCTATGATCTCCTGCCAGAAATGGCTGTTCATCCGTCTCTACCTCCTGTACCAGCAGCTTCATCAGTTTCCTTTTCGGTGGACGACTATCGTGCAGTGCTGCATAGATGCTCGACCATTGCCGTCGAAATACTGGGCTTTGTGACAAGCTTACAAACGATGGGATACTCGGGCTTGTTAATACTGCATCCATCAATTCAAATACTGCATCTTTAGCCTTTCCCAAACAATCGTAGATACCTTGGCGGAATTTTTCTAGTTGTGTCAGGATCATCACGTCAATGATTTATCGATTACTTTCATTGACTTTACGGCAGTCAGTGTTACTGCTGACTGCTTTTCTCTAGCTTTTTAGTCCAAACTCCAGTATTAAAGAGAGACGCGATAAATGCTTTCTCTAAGTAGTAGTGCAAAATTAAATATACATCTGTCATTCTGGAGTTTAGTGGGTTATGAATTGAAAGTTCATGATCTACTAAACTCTAGTACAATAAAACCGAAAATTTTTGCAGGTATTAATACTACTTTAAATGTATAAATATTTATATTTTACTTAAATATATTGATTAGCGTAGGCGTAGCCCGCCGTAGGCATCGCAACTTTTTTACCCGACCTCACAAAATCGCGTTGCTCCCTATTAGCATGCGTTGTGGCATCATTTGACGATGTTTATCTAGGTGGGTGAGGGCGATCGCTCTTGGCGGCGGGTACGCCGGGAGCGCAATCGTCTGCTAGTTCCTGCTCAATGTCGATGTTTTTCGAGTTGCATTTAGAGCGATGCATAGTTAATGTATTAAACGACTCTTATTTTCTCGGAACATTACTATGTAGTACTACTTACTTGTGCGTACACCATAGCCTTGGTAAGGAGAGCCAGATTCGAGCGGTTGCCTTTGCAACTGCCATTTGGGCAATCGCTCAAATTCATACTTCAATTATGCAACGCCCACGTTTTTACATTGCGCCCGAACAAACAGGAGGCTGTCAGGCAATCACGAATCACTAGCAAGGCTGTAACCATAAAATTACCTGGCTTTCCCGCCGCTATGCTCAACTGGTGGCAGGCAGAGGCAGACGCTCTGCTATGGCTTTACTTTTATTAATCATCATAACCCCCGTGACCATAACCCCCGTGACCATAACCCCCGTGACCATAACCTCTGTGACCATAACCTCTGTGACCATAACCTCTGTGACCATAACCTCTGTGACCATAACCCCCGTGACCATAACCTCCGTGACCATAACCCCCGTGACCATAACCTCCGTGACCATAACCTCCGTGACCACCAGATAGAAGCTGCTGTTCGTTTGTGGATAGTTCTGTCAGCAACTCACATATGTTAATTTGCTCCGACATAATTACCTCAGTTTTATTCATTACCTGTTACAAACTGTACCGATCTGAAATACAAATTTGGAGCGATCAAAATCTGGAATTTTAATGCTCCAGACCATTCAAAACCTAATTGAAATTCTTATGGAAGTCATTGTGGCGAACCAACAATGTATCTTCACTTTTATATTTTTCGTTGGAGTAGCTACTCCTTCTTTCTATAGATATGGTTATCTATAAAAAGTCTGAAATTTTCTTGATTAGGCGATGTTACAAAAATAGTGTGAATTGCAGCAACAAATCGATGAAAACCGGAATCAAGGTATAAAAATTTTTAAGTAGCTTTCGTAACTTCTCAATAAGCGCTGGTAAAGCTAATAGAGGTGTTTAAGGAAGACAATGGGATAAATCCGGAATGAGCTAGGGTTGCTTTGAGGGCAAAAATCTGGTTTAACATTTAAGGGACTTCCAAAGAATAAATTATTCCAAAAAAAAACAAGCGATAGGATTCTAGTCTATCCAGGTCATTGCGAATGAAGCGTTCGCGGTAGCGTCTCCAAGAGTTGCGAAATGAAGCAATTCGCTTGCGGTTTGGGATTGCTACCCTGCGGAGCGCTTCTCTACGAGAGGCTACGCCAACGCGAACGCTACATTTAATTTCGCTCGCAATGACATAAATAATTTTGCGTAACCACTTAACAAGTGTTTGGGTCTTATCTGAACTGTATTGCATCGCGTCTGATCTTTCCGCAATCCAGGGATTTATAGGGATTTATAGAGACGCGATGAATCGCGTTTTCTTCCTCAAAATAGAATTTTAGGCAAATTAGATGTAAATCATGCCACCGCTATAAGCCAAAATTTTTATAGATACTCACACAGGTATAGTCAAAATGGATATTAAAAATGGCTTCGTCGGCGCTGTTGGCAATACACCCCTGATTCGCTTAAACAGCTTCAGTGAAGAAACAGGGTGTGAAATCCTTGCAAAAGCTGAATTTCTCAATCCTGGCGGTTCCGTCAAAGATCGCGCCGCACTTTACATCATCGAAGATGCAGAAAAGAAAGGTTTACTCAAACCCGGTGGTACGGTTGTGGAAGGAACTGCTGGTAATACTGGCATTGGACTGGCGCATATTTGCAACGCCAAAGGCTACAAATGCCTAATTATTATTCCCGATACCCAGTCACAAGAAAAAATAGACGCACTGATAGCATTAGGCGCAGAAGTTCGTCGCGTTCCTGCCGTACCCTACAAAGACCCAAATAACTACGTCAAGCTATCTGGAAGAGTCGCTGCTGAGTTGGAAAATGCTATTTGGGCGAATCAGTTTGATAACCTAGCCAATCGCCACGCCCATTACGAAACGACAGGGCCGGAAATTTGGAAACAGACAGATGGTAAAATAGATGCATGGATAGCTTCAACTGGTACTGGTGGTACTTATGCTGGTGTGGCGTTGTACTTAAAAGAACAAAATCCAGCAGTTAAATGCGTTGTTGCCGATCCACTGGGTAGCGCACTTTATAGCTATGTCAAAACCGGCGAAATCCATATAGAAGGAAATTCCATCACCGAAGGTATCGGAAATGGTCGTGTCACAGCCAATATGGAAGGCGCACCTGCTGATGATGCCATCCAAATCGATGACAAAGAAGCTTTACGGGTAGTTTACCAACTGCTAAGGAAAGATGGGCTATTAATGGGCGGTTCAACAGGTATTAATGTTGGCGCAGCTGTTGCTCTAGCAAAGCAATTGGGCCCAGGACATACCATTGTCACCATCTTGTGTGATAGTGGTTCCCGGTATCAGTCGCGGATATTCAACCCTGAATGGCTAGCTTCAAAAGGACTTTCAATAGATTAGTCATTAGTCATTGGTCATTAGTCATTGGTCATTGGTCATTAGCAAAGGACAACTGACGAATGACAAATGACAAATGACAAAGGACAAAGGACAAATGACAACTCAACCATCAAATTCCCCGACAATAGACCAACCCTCTTCTTCTAAATGTGTGCGGGTTTGTCAAAATCGTACCTGCAAAAAGCAAGGTGCAGCCAAGGTTTTTGCAGCTTTTACAGCTTTGCCGATTCCTGATGTAACAGTAACGGCTAGCAGCTGTTTGGGGCAATGTGGCAATGGGCCAATGGTGCTGGTATTACCCGATATGGTCTGGTATAGCGGTGTTCGACCCGATGAAGTATCTCTACTGATAGAAAATCATTTGCTAGGTGGTCAAAGAGTCAAACAGATGCTCTATTATCGGTTTCATCCCCAGAAATAAAGCTAAATTTTCAATATCAGGGTCTGTAATCTTGTTGACTGAAGCGAGGCATCCAATGAATATCCAACAGCTGCGTCAATCCTTAAAACAAAACTGGCTGATCTACTACGAGCAAAATATTTCTTGGCTGGTCAAAATGCGAATTTGGGGCACTTACGATGGTCTGCGCCGTCCTTTGTCCGGTTTTATTTTGGCAACACTGTCTGTTTTAGAACCCCAGTTTGATGAAATACTTGCTTTTATGCTGGATCTGAATAACGATCCAGATAAAATAGTTGCCGCTTTAGGTCTTAACTTTAATCCTGATGAAGAGTTACGTTTAATAAAAGCAGAGCATTCTATGGCTATATGCCAAGCTGAAATCGAGCCGCCAGACGAGAAGCATTCTGAAGATAAACATCTGTCATCGGTTGTAACTGCTAGCAACATTGTGCCTAGTTCTCTTGCCAAGACTTTAGACTCCAACTTGTCACGCGCCGATCGCCTTGCGCCATTATTTACGGCTACCACAGAGGTAGATCGCACCCGTAAACCTGAGTTAGTAGTTGCATTTGCTACTAAAATTGCTCCAGATACTCCGATGAAAACGCCATCATCGGGTTTCTTGAACGAATATCAATCAGTACGTAGCGACTTTGCAGCTTCTCGTCAGACATCGCCCCTTGAACGTTTTCCTTCAGGAACATCGCTGACAATGATTGCTGAAGCCAACAGCAAAGCCAAAACTATGCCATCTGTGGCGTTAGCTAGCGAGGTTAAAAGCAACGCGCCATCTGTCCGAATCCCTGTAGGCGCATTGCTGGCAATTACTACTGAGATTAACAGTAATGGTAAACCAGTGCGATCGCTAGCAATTACTACTGAGGTTAAAAGTAGCGGCAAGCAACCGAATATTCAACCACAAAATGTTAAAAACAAAGTGAATTTACCAACCACTAATGCCCGTAGTTTAGCTTCTTGGGTAGATGAATTTTGTTACGGCGCTAGGAATAAAGAAGAAGATATTTTGACTTGAATTACTTATGGGTACTCGTGAGAAACAAAGGGGATTTCTATGACTTCACCCTCAGTTTCTCCCACTTTGACTTTTAAGCCTACGCCACCAGCTTTGGTGCGAATGTAACCTAGTCCAAAATAACCATCAGCCGTTTCTGTGTAACTGGTAAGTTTGCCAACCTTTTCATCTCCAACTGCGATCGCACTTCCAACTGACGCAGGGGCATTGAGACGGATACCTAAAAGGTGTTGTTTTACACCTTTATATGTATTTAACCGAGCAATGGTTTCTTGGCCAATATAGCAACCTTTAGTAAAAGAAATTGTTTGCCACAAACCAACTTCCAGAGGATTGTAATCATCTGTGAGTTCAGCATCTGGGGCAGGACGACCTTGTAAGATTCGTAAGGCATCCCAAGCGCGATCGGTCATCTCTACCGCCCCAGCTTCTAACAATTTGTTCCACACCGTTACTTTGTCAGTATAAGGAAAAGTGAAGGTGTATCCGGGAGCCGCTAACCCACTACCCACAGCAATCCGCACTCCCTCAGCCGGAGCGATCGTGTATACTTGGTGATTACCGTAAGGTTGGCCGATGAGTTCGCCAATACCCAATTTTTCTAAAACAGCGTCGCTTCCTGGGCCAATGAGGCTGAAGGTGTTGGTGTATTGGGTAATATCAGATAATTCCACCTTGTCGGCATAGAAAATATATTTATCTAGCCATTCCATAAGATATTGGCGGCGGTTAGGTGAAACTAGCAGGATTACCGCATCTTCTCTAACGTAGGCGGTTGCTAAATCAATTGTTCTAGCTGTGGAAGTGACGAAAACCGTATCACAACCTTGTCCTGGCTTGAGTATTTGGAAATTGTTAGTACTTTGGTTGTGTAAGAAATTGAGGCGATCGTCGCCAGCTACTTTGATACGTCCCCAGGCGGTGCGATCGCATATTGCAACCCCAACTCTGGCAGCTTGGATTGCTGCTGCGTCTTTATCGTCAAGTGTAGATGTTGGCATAGCGATGAGAAGTTGCCCTGTTTCAATGTTGTCGCACTGGAAATATTAGCAAATAAGCGTTTCCGGCTTCAATGGCGAAGGGATGAAAGGAATTATGCTGATAGCGATCGCTTAAATTACGGAAAGTACGTCTTCAGGCATTTATTCTTCTGCTGCGGAAGTTAATTGATTCTGCTCCAAGAATTATCCATACTCGAATTTTAAGGGTTCTAAAGCTTTTGATACCAACAAAAGAGCTTTTCAAACATCCTCTTAGTGCGAAGTACATTAGGACATCTTGTGCTAACCTATGAACTGTAAACAAGAGGTTGATAATTAGATATACGATGTTTGACAACAAGCCGCTCTGTATCTACGCATCCTCTAGAAATATACTTTTTCAGCAACTTACCCACAATCGAAATACCTTGCTCAATTTCCTCTGGCGAGAGACAAAAAGTTAGACGCATCGCCGGATAACCCTGTTTATCGGGGAAAAATGCCGAACCGCACGCCAGGTAAATATTTTCTGCAAAAGCTTCGTTACGAATTGTCCCAATCGGAATATCATCTGGTAACTGTACCCAAAGAAATAATCCTCCCGTGGGAACTGTCCACCGGATCTCTTCAGGGAAATAACGCTCCAAAGCTTGCAGCATTATATTACGACTTTGCAGATTATCTGTGCGAAGTCGGCTGAGGTGACGGCGGTAATGTCCTGAAGCGAGATATTCGCTAACTATTGTTTGCGAAATACTGGATGTGTGCAAGTCATGGAGCAATTTCTGCTCAATAATTGCTTGATAATGCTTACCTGTAACTACCATATAGCCCACTCGTAAACCAGGCATTAAAGTTTTAGAAAAGGTGCTTAAATAAGTCACCAAATTATTTTTATCTAAAGCTTTAATTGGCGCTGCTACTGCATCAAAATTTATTCCTTCATAAGCATTATCTTCCAGAATAGGGCACTCATATTTTTCGGCTAATGCTAGTAATTGTTGACGATGATTTTGTGTTGTCGTCAATCCTGTTGGATTGTGAAAAGTACTAATTGTATAAATTAATTTCGGGCGGTGGCTGTGGAGATATTGCTCTAATAAATCTAAATTCATTCCCTCCGCAGTCATCGGAATACCAATAATCTTAGCTCCTAAGTTTTCTAAAATAGAAATTGCACCATAATATGTGGGAGCTTCCACAATCACCCAATCACCAGGTTGTACATAATAATTCATAGCTAATGACAACCCTTGCTGAGAGCCATTAGTAATAATTAAATCCTCTGGAAAAACCTCTAATCCTTGATGTACTAACATCTGAGCAATTTGTCTAAGTAGGTAGGCATCAAAAAAATCCGGTATGTTAAGATATATAAATACTGAAAATGCATCTACAAAGTGATTTGTGTATGGGGGCACGTTTAAGGGTATTTCTGACGCATGAGCAAGACCAAACTT
>NZ_JADEXU010000095.1 GCF_015206895.1 Nostoc sp. LEGE 12450
ACGGTAGCTACGCCCGTGTACTGCTGTCACCAATTCTCGAAAAGTTAGAGAATAAGGAGGTAAGTAACACTAATATGAAGGCGACTGTTTGCCTAGAAGAAGATGAAGTATTACTTTGGCAAGCTGTAGAACTTGCCCATTCTCTTGTTTCCCAAATCAAGTCATCTCAGAGAAGGGAGAGTGAGCATTAATTAAGCATAATTACTAGGTACCAGAAGATACTGTAACTTATGTTTAATTTATGTTTGTATAGTCAAGGTAGGAGGTTTGAGCATTGAATGAGCGCTTGAGAACAGTTAGAAGCTGAAAGTATCTGATTTACTGTTGTTTCCGTCACCATAGAAAGCATGACGATTACAGACGATCTCCAAAAGTTATTAGACATTTTGCCCCAAGACCTGCAACAAGTACTAGAGAGTCATCCCAAACGAGATATTTTAGTAGAAGTGGTCTTGGATTTGGGTCGTCGCCCAGAGGCTCGCTTTCCTAATCAAGCCGAGTATCTGAGCGAAATACCCGTTACTCAAGAACAGATAGATGATTGCATTCAACGAGTCGGAATTTTTGGCGGAGATAATCGAGCAGGAATTGAGCAAACTTTGCATCGGATCAGTGCGATCCGCAACCGTACTGGTAAGATTATTGGCTTGACCTGTCGCGTTGGTCGGGCGGTATTCGGAACCATTGGCATGATCCGCGATTTGGTAGAGACTGGTAAATCGATTCTCATGCTCGGTCGTCCAGGTGTGGGCAAAACTACCGCCTTACGGGAAATTGCCCGGGTTTTGGCAGACGATCTGCATAAGCGAGTGGTGATTATTGACACCTCCAACGAAATCGCTGGAGATGGTGATGTTGCCCATCCCGCCATTGGTCGCGCTCGGCGGATGCAAGTGGCTCATCCAGAACAACAGCATCAGGTGATGATTGAGGCAGTGGAAAACCACATGCCAGAAGTCATTGTCATTGATGAAATTGGCACGGAACTGGAAGCTTTAGCGGCTCGTACTATTGCTGAACGGGGCGTACAGTTGGTAGGTACTGCCCACGGGAATCAGATCGAAAATCTGATTAAAAACCCTACCCTGGCTGATTTAGTTGGGGGTATCCAAGCTGTGACTTTGGGAGATGACGAAGCCAGACGGCGAGGCTCTCAAAAGACTGTTTTGGAGCGGAAAGCCCCTCCTACCTTTGAAATTGCTGTGGAAATGTTGGAACGCCAACGCTGGGTAGTACACGAAAGCGTTGCTGACACAGTAGATAATCTGCTGCGAGGTCGTCAGGCTACCCCACAAACGAGAACCGTTGATGACCAGGGCAAAGTTGCGGTGACAAGGCAGTTAGCTGTTGTCAACGGTCGTGGTGGACAGTTAGGGACAGTGGAAGAATCTTTCCCACCGGCGCGGCCGTCTAATGGCTGGCGTTCTTCGGGACAAATGGTTGCACTGCCACAATTGCCTGTAGAACGGGTGACTGGACGTAGTGAGTTTGATCGATTGCTGGATGAATCCTTCAATTATTCTGAGAGCATTGATTTAGATGCTGCAACTAGACAGCCAGGGCCAAATGGTGAAGATTTGCCACTGCATGTTTACCCTTATGGCGTTAGCCGCCATCAACTAGAACAGGTAATTAGCGTGCTAACTTTACCCGTGGTATTGACAAAAGATATAGATAGTGCGGATGCAATTTTAGCACTGCGATCGCACGTCAAAAACCACGCCAAATTACGCCAGATGGCCAAAGCCCGTCATGTACCCATCCACATGATTAAGTCCAGCACCATTCCGCAAATTACCCGTGGCTTGCGGCGGTTGCTGAACATGGACGACCCAGAAATGACCGATGACCTCGAACTGCAACTGTTTTTGCACAGTGGTAGCGATGATGAGATGGATGCCTTGGAAGAAGCGAGACTTGCTGTTGAGCAAATTGTGATTCCGAAAGGACAGCCAGTTGAATTATTACCGCGTTCTCCCCAAGTCCGCAAAATGCAACATGAGTTGGTAGAACATTATCGCCTCAAGTCGCATAGTTTTGGCGAAGAACCAAATAGAAGATTGCGGATTTATCCGGCGTAACTTCTACCCCAACCCCTCTTTGCAGTGCAAAGAGGGGTAAAGGAACTAACCGCATTCGCGTTAGCGTCTCCCCTTGGGAGAAGGACGCAAAGAGCGCATTCGCGCAGCGTCTCGCAGAGAAGGAAAAAGGAAAAGAGAGAAATAAAAATCTGTGTTACCAAGCATTGTTGGCTTGCTTGATGGAATACTAGGAGACACTTGATGTCCTATAGAGAGTTTTCTTTAAGAAAAGTAAAACAAGACTTTAACCTCACCTTACTAGAAGGTGGGCGATTTTTACCTTCTATAGAACCAATTTCACCTAGTCCCCTATTAGCTGAATTTTTAGCAGAAAGTATCCAGTTAGCAATTGCAATGGGTTCTGAGAAAGCTAGATCAGAATTGATTATCAGCCCAATATTGTTTGAAGTCAGAAAAATTCTCAACAGACAAATCAGTTTTTTCTCGGGAGAAGAATTTAACGTTGAACCAGAAGTGGGACTAGCGGGATTTTGCGACTTTCTGATTAGCGTTTCGCCAGAACAGTTATTTATTGAAGCCCCAGCAGTGGTAATTGTAGAAGCTAAAAAGGAAAATCTTAAAGGTGGTTTGGGACAGTGTATCGCAGAAATGATCGCCGCCCAAAGGTTTAATGCCAAATACGAAAAACCTATTGCTACTATCTACGGTAGTGTTACTAGTGGCAATCTGTGGACATTCCTCAAACTGGAAGACAGCACAGTTACTATTGATTTAACTGAATACTTAATTCCCCCAGTAGAGCAAATTTTAGGTATTTTGGTGTGGATGATTAGATCGCAATCAACTTGAAGCAGGATTTCCCTTTTGGAAGAAAGCTTATCTGAACCGTATTGCTACATAATTTACATATTTAGCAATGCCAAAAAACCCGGTCATGAAGACCAGGTTTTTGTGGGGCCATATTTCCCCAAGGCTAGTTATAGAAGTTATTTATAAATCAGTGTTCTGGTAATTACTACCAAGCTTAAATTATCAATTTCGGAAAATTATCGCTCAATTATCAAAATTTTCTCTCACTCACGTGTGCGATGCCTGGTTTGGGCTACACTTACGCTCATATCTGCTATTAACTTGATATCAGTATGATCGCTCTCTACTGATTGAAATTTAGATCACAACGTCTGTCTGAGAATTTTGCTATTATTTGCTACTTTAAAATATATGCAAATAATTGAAATTTCTCCATTCCAAGCATTTCGCCGGAGTGTGACGACGGTGATGCAAGTAGTTCCAAAGGAGCTACGCTATGTGGCAATTTTGACATTGCTGGGTGGTGCAGGCCCAGCGATCGCTATTTGGCTCAACAAAACGATCATTGATGAAATTACCCGTTTATTGAGTACGGGAACAACGCAGAATGCGATCGCCTTGATACTTTCCCAACCTCTGCTACTCTCCAGTCTTGCAGGTTCATTGCTGGTGAATTTGGTAAGTGATGCGATCGCTAACATCAATAGCTTTGTATATACTTCCCTGCGCGATCGCATTACAGGCTTTATCCAAGGACAAGTGATTGAGAAAGTTGCCACTTTTGAAGATATTGCCCTGTTTGAAACACCCGATTTGCTCAATTTGTTGCAGTTGACCGAAAAGGGAGTGCAACGACTTCCAGAGCTTTGTGTCAGGCTTGTGATGATGCTAGAGGGAATTTTTATCTTCATCCCAGCCATACTGCTTTCGGTATCGCTTGCTTGGTGGATACCCCTAATTTTGTTTAGCTGCGTTACTCCTGCTATGTATGTAGAAAGGAAATACCGCAAGCAAGTTTGGAGGGTAGAAAAAACCCAAGCGAGTGTTCTTCGGGAAATGAACTTATATAAAACGGTTTTAACTGGGGAAATATACGCCAAAGAAATACGCTTGTTTAGCTTGCAACCCTTACTACTAGAACGTTGGCACGGACTTTACCGCACCATTTTTAGAGCAATGGAACAGATTCGCCGTCGGGGGACAACGGCGGTTATTAGTTGGTCTTTACTCAGTGGCTTAGGCTTTGCGTTACCTTATCTGTACGTAGTTCAGGGAGTGCTAGGTGGAACTCATACTTTAGGGGATTTGGCGCTTTACACTGGGGTAATTTTAGAAGTGCGTCGAAGTTTAGATAATTTGATGTCTGGCGGGTCAGAGCTATATGATATTGCACTGGCAACAACGCCCATTTTCCAGCTTTTGGAATTAGAACCGCAATTATCCGGTTCTCAATCAAAGGCATGGGGAAAAGTCAAGGAATCAGCTGTTAACAATCAGAACTTTCAAAAAAATGGGAATCGGCAAGCTTTATCAAGTGAAGCATTGCAGACAGGTATTTGCATTGAAAATCTATCCTTTACCTATCCCAATAGCAATCACCCCATCCTGAAAAATATCAATCTGAAAATTCACCCCAACGAGATGATTGTATTAGTAGGTGAAAATGGTGCTGGTAAGACCACTTTAGCCAAGCTATTGTGTCGCCTTTATGACCCTAGCCAAGGTGCGATTATTTGGAATGGGCAAGATTTGCGATCGCTCCCGTTAGAAGATTTGCGATCGCGGATTGATGTAGTTATGCAAGATTACGCTCGCTTTCCGACTACCGTGCGCGAAAATGTTGCCTTTGGGGATTTACGGAAAATGCAGGATGATGAAGCAATTAGGGAAGCGATCGCTGAGGCTGGTTTAACTAGAGTAATTGAGAAGCTAGATCAAGGTTTAGAAACCCTCTTAGGCAAACAGCTAGAGGGCGGTATCGATCTATCAGGGGGACAATGGCAGAGATTAGCGATCGCTCGTGCTTTGTTACGACTATCTCCAGCCGAACTACTCATACTTGATGAGCCAACAGCAAACCTTGACCCCAAAACAGAACATGAGATTTACAACATTTTGCGTACTCTAGCAATGGGGAGAATAGCCGTTGTAGTCAGCCATCGCCTCGCCTTAGCAAAACTAGCAGACCGAGTAGTAGTCCTAGAACACGGTCAAATTATTGAGGTAGGCACTCATGACGAACTCATCGCGCTAGGCGGACAGTATCACCTAATGTTTACTCGCCAAGCTAGTAGTTACAACTGAATGGGGAATCGGGAATCGGGAATAAGCAATGCCCAATGCCCAATGCCCAATTTTTATTCTGGTAACTTATATTGATCAACAATACGCTTGGCAAACTCTGGAACGTGCGCTTCTAATTTCTCTGGATGATTTCGCTTTACATATAAATAATTGCGAGTAAAGTGAGAATCAATGGAAAATCGCGCATATTCCAAACCTTTGGGGCCAATTTTTTCGATCACCACACCCATCAATTTTGCCGCCCACATTGGGAGGGTAACGCCTTTATCGTAAGCGGGAATACTTTGCTGTACAGCTTCCTTGCGGTTGCCTTTAGACGTAACTGGTTGGGTGTCTAACTGGTCTTGCACCAAATCTAGCATTTCCTTACCAGTGTCATTTCTAACTACAATCCATTGCCAGCCGAAGGGTGCGCCCATGTAGCCAACAACTAAATCGGCTAAGGAGTTGACGTAATCAAAGCAACTCATACAGGATGGGGCAAAGACATCTTTGAGTTTGTTGGTCTTTAAGCCAAAGAAAGGCACTGTTTCTGATGAGCCATCCTCATGTTTGAAGTGAACCCGGAAGTCTTGCATGAATTCGTAATGGACAACTGTCTCTGGCGATCGGCTAGTTGTTTCTAAGAATTTTTGTAGTCCGGCGCGGTTAACATTATCTACGCAGGGTGTACCCAAAACATACAGCTTTTCTAAACCCAATTGTTTTTCTACGGCTCGTAGCGCCTGAATTTGGCAACCAACACCAATTACCAACAGCCGCTTCATCCCCGATTTTTCTATCTGTTCCAATACGGAAAGGTTAGGGGAAAGCGTTGGTTTATTTACCCGCGCTGCTAGTATTTCTTCTGGAGTTCGGGCAATGATGGGCATGGGTTGAAAGCGGTCTTCTTTGGTGTTTTGTACACAGACGACACCTTCAACTAAGCCACGATTGAGCATTTCAATTGCAATGCTGCTAACAATACCCGTCCATTGTGCGCCTTCGATGGGCTGCTGTTTCCGCGCCGCTATCATGTCTTGGTGGACACCAAAGTATAGCTCATCAGGGTTGTCGAGATGGCGCGATCGCGTGTGCGTTTCTGCTTCAAGTTCGCCTATTTGCTGATTAATAAAAGCGCAGGCTTCCTTGACATAGTGAATATAGTATGTATCGCATAGTCCGCATTCGCTACAAAGTTCTTTAGCAGGGCGGCGGCTGGTAGGTTTTAAGGCTTTGGCTTTTTTGTGAGGAGAAACTGAGGTCATATAAATTTTTTGTTTTATCCAGTAATCGCTTTTATTACAATACCTTTACTGGCTATGAATTCTTTCAACTCTCCTCCTCAAAAAGAAAGCACTCAGAAAGGGAAGAACTGGAGCAAGACTGAGCCAAGGCTTCCCAAAAAGTCAACGAAACTGGGTTTACCAGGGCTTACCTTATCATTTACAGGTGTTTGCAGTTCTTTAATAAAGGCTTGGGCTGTTTGTGTTCCAGGGCCATTGTTTTGGGATGTAAACAATTTTTCAGCAACTTGGGCATCTTGAAATGCACCTTGTCTATCTAGTATTTGGTAACGGGCGACACCACGAGCTAAATAAGCACCAGCATATTCTGGTTTAATAGCGATCGCTTGATTAAAATAACTGATTGCTTGCTGTTGGTTGCCTTTTTGACCTTCCGCTACACCCAAAGCATAAAATTCGTCTGGTGAAGCAATTTGTGATGGTATACCAACTGCACCTTGGAAGTTAGCACCATTCAAGTAAGCACCTTTCATTTCTGCATTTGTTAGATAAGTATTTCTCAAATCAGCACCCGCCAAATTTGCCCCGCTAAATTTAGCTTCGCTCAGGTTAACACCAAACAAACTAGCGCCACTCAAGTTTGCACCCCGTAAATCTGCACCGCTCAAGTTTGCACGGCTAAGGTTAGCACCTGTGAGATTAGCCCCGCTCAAATTAGCTCCAGATAAGTCAGCCATTACTAAACCTGCATTAGTCAAATCACAGTTTTGACATTGCTTGGTTGCCAATAATTGGCTAATATGTTCAGAATTTGCTGCTTGTACGCTTGTTGTCAAACTAATCGTGGTTAAAAATGCGGCTACACTTAGAATTCGGTTCTTCATATTCGCGTAATATTTCTTACTCAATATTTAACCTTGACTGAGATGGATTTATACCTCAGCATTATGATATGAGCAATCTTTACAATTTGACCTCTGTAGTTACCTATATCACTTGTAAATTCCAGTATAAGGGTTATAAGTTAGGTTTAATACACCGTGTTTGCCGGGTATACCTTCTGTTGCACCTGGCATACGATCGCATTTCTCTATTTTATAAACAAGCGATCGCATTGTAGAAAAATAACCAAGCTATGACTATCAAGCAAAATGATGTACCTTCACAATAGTCGAAAATGAGGTAACAACCCTAAACCCAGTGCAAAATATCTCTTTAAATCAAGCATCTGTGACATCCAAATAGTTAGGATTTCCTTCAAGAAAGTAAATCAGTGGAGCCGTATACAAGTCAAGGGGCAAAAAGAAAGATTTGCTTTTGTATTCCCCGATTTTAAATAAATATGAGACTATAGAAACATTAAAGCAGTCAGAAAAACGTGAGTCAGCAAGACAAAATCTTAGACAAAATTCTCTCTGGGACTTCTGATACAGACATCCCTTTCGCCCAACTGTGGCAACTCTTATATACACTAGGTTTTGAAGAACGTATTCGTGGCGATCATCGTATTTTTGTCAAAGCCGATGTTGAAGAAATATTGAACCTGCAACATAAAAAAGGAAAAGCTAAAAGCTATCAAATTAAGCAAGTTAGGGCAGTGATTCTCAAGTATAAGCTAGGAAGTAAAAATAATGTTTCGGTATGAAATTATTCTCTACTGGAGTGAATTAGATCAAGCCTTCATTGCTGAAGTACCAGAATTATCAGGCTGTGCTGCTGACGGTAATACTTATCAAGAAGCCCTGCATAATGTAGAATTAGTTATGCAGCAATGGATAGAAACGGCTAAAGATTTAGGGCGTTCAGTTCCTCAACCTAGACCACGTTTGATGTATATTTAATTGATACAAAAACCAAGTCAAACTGATTTTTTAGTATCATCAGAAATATTTGACTCCATCTACCATAATTGATGAAAAGTTAGATCCCCGACTTCTTCGAGAAGTCGGGGATCTAGACACCGCAAAGTGTAATTGAAAAGGTTAGCTACTACTGGCAATCTTACAAATTACCATGATATGTGAGTTATATTTGTCAGTACTATATTGAATAAGTTGTAGTCCAGAACGTTCTAGTTCTTGCAAAAGCTTAGGTATTTCATATTTATGATGTCGCCAAATAGTAATTTCTTCACCTTCAGAGATTTCAATATTTTTATCTATCCCCATCCGGCTGAAATTTATAGTGTAATCATGATTAAATCTCATGTTAGCAACTATACTATCGGTTTTTAAATCATACTTTCTCACCAATTCGCAATCTTCAGATTCAATCCCAACCTTGTTTTTAACCCATCCATATATTTCTTCTACATGATACTTACAGCCACCTCTGACGTTTCCATCCCATTTTGAGTTAGAGCCAATTTCATTAGTGAACACTAAGAAATCATTTTTGCCCATGCTCTCTCTAAAGTTTTTAAATACCTCATCTCTATTTTGATGGTTTCCGATAGTAACACCTAAGTGTAAAAATATTTTTGCTGTATTGTCAATTTCAAGATTAGCTTTATTTTGAAATAAGGTTTTTGGTACACAATTATTTTCTATGTCAATTGTGGAACTGATAAAGTCAACCTTGGGAAACCATTTTTTAAAATTATTCTTTGATAAATTCAGTAATTCTTCACTAATATCTAAGGCAACATATTTATTGACCTTATTTAATTTATTAAGTCTTTGAACAAAGTCTTTAACTGGATAGGAGTTTCCTGCACCGACATCTACTATATTGATTTTCTCGTCACTTTTAATATTGTCATTAAAATATTTAAAATTATTTTTTAAAAGCTCAATTTCTACATTGGATGTTCGATACCATCTAGGAATGATATATTTTTGATAAAAATCATCCCAAATTTTTGCACCTCTCCCTTTATAAGAATACTTTAATGGGATTTCTCGTCTGATTTCTAAAGCACAAATTATTCCTAAAATTTCTTCTTCCGAAAAAATAGAGTAGAACTCAGAACTTGGCTTTGCTGTGCGACTGATAGCAGTTGACATCTCTGAGGAAACTTGGGAATTGTCATGAAAATTTTGAGCCATTATTCTTGTTCTTTGGTTTTCTTCGGTATTTGCTTGCCAAAGATGTATCTTCCCATGCCGTTGTCCCCAAATTTGAACCGAAATTTAAACTTTTCATCATAATATAGATCCCACATTCCCCATAGACCAGTTGTTTTTTTACAATCAAAGTGCGAGATAATTTTCCAAAGATAGAGGGGTGAATTCCAGTGGTTCAGCAACCAAAACTCCAGGAAACTTCGTCGATACAGTCAATGCAGCGTGTGCTGAAAAGTTTAAGCACTTACCGATGGACTTCGCTAGGAGCATTGGTCAGCCTGTTACTGTTGACGATCGCAAATGCCGTTACCCCACAACTATTTAGATGGGGAATCGATCAGGGTATTACCCAAAAAAACCTCCAAGTTGTGCTGTACAGCGCCGCCTGGATGGTACTCGCCGCGATCGCTCGTGGTTTATTTAACTTTGGACAAAGCTATTTAGCAGAAGCAGCCTCTCAGGGTGTAGCTTATGACTTGCGAAACAAGATTTTCAGCAAAATTCAAAATCTCAGTTTCAGCTATCATGACCAGGCGCAGACTTCCCAACTCTTAACCCGTGTCACCAGCGATATTGAGCAGATCCGTACCTTTGTTGGTACTAGCTTAATTCAGGTCATTGGTGGAGTTGTCACACTGGTAACTATTGCAGTAATTTTGCTGGTGATGAACTGGGAACTAGCACTGATTACCCTAACAGCAGTGCCTATATCAGCATGGCTGATGGCAAGATTTGTCGGTCGGAATAACAAACTTTTTCGACAAGTACAAGAGCAATTAAGCGACCTGAATGCTGTATTGCAAGAGAATTTGTTAGGAATACGGGTAGTGAAAGCCTTTGTCCGAGAATCAGCCGAAAGGTCGCGTTACACAACCCTAAATGATGGTCTAGTTAGGGCAAACATGAAGACCATTAGCGCTATCCATAATACTTTCCCCTTTATCTTTTTGCTGAGTAACTTTGTCACACTGGCAGTTTTCGGCTACGGGGGAGCGCAGGTAATTGGGCGTAGATTTTCCATTGGCGAACTGGTGGCGTTTAACTCCTACCTGGCGTTGATTCTCCAACCTATTTTGTTGATTGGATTTGCTGCACCTGCGATCGCTCAATCAGCCGCTTCTGCTGAACGAGTCTATGAAGTTGTCGATGCAGAAGTAGAAATCCGCGATCGCCCCGGTGCTGTTCCATTCGACACCTGCGTTGGTAGAATCACCTTTGAAAATGTTTCCTTTCGCTATCCGGGAGCCACCACTGAAACCCTCAAAGAAGTTTCCTTTGAAACAAAGCCCAAAGAGTTAATCGCCGTTCTCGGAATGACTGGTTCCGGGAAAAGCACAATTATGAACTTGCTTGCCCGTTTTTATGATGTCACAGGGGGAGCAGTTCGCATTGACGGACGAGATGTCAAAGATTTCACGCTCAAAAGCCTGCGATCGCGGATTGGCATTGTATTTCAAGAAACCACCCTTTTCTCTGGCACAATCCGCGAAAATATTGCCTACGCTAAACCCGATGCAACCCTAGAGCAAGTGATTGAGGTTGCAAAAACCGCCCAAATGCACGATTTTATTATCAGTTTACCCGATGGCTACGAGACGATTGTGGGTGAACGGGGCGTAGGTTTATCTGGTGGGCAAAAACAAAGAATTGCGATCGCTCGAACCTTACTAACCGATTACAGCATTCTGATTTTGGACGATAGCACCTCAGCCGTGGATGCCGCCACTGCTGCCCATATTCAAGCCGAACTAGATGGCTTAATGCGCCAAAAAGCTTGTACAACTTTTGTCGTAGCTCAACGCATTAGCACCGTTAAGAATGCCGATCGCATTTTTCTTATGGACAAAGGTAGATTAGTCGCCCAAGGCACTCACGAAGAATTGATGGAAACCAGCCCCCTCTACGGTGCAATCTTAGAATCTCAGGTAAAGGCGAAAGAAAAAAACGATACAAAACTAACATAAATAACTAATCCACTTCAGTTAAGTATTTCTTCCTTCTCTTCCTTCTCTTCCTTCTTTTCCTTCTTTTACTTAGCGTCCTTTGTGTCCTTTGCGGTTCGTTAAAAAAATTGACTTTGACAAAGAGTTAAGCCTTAACTGAACCGTATTAATAAATAGTCTTGTTCGAGACTTTTATAACAACTAATTAAAAGCAAAGACCTTGTAATCCAAAATCCCAAATCTAAAATCTAAAATTGCTATGAGAGGCACTATTCCCGTTGTTGCATCTGAGCAGTCAAGTAAGCAACTCTCCACCCTACGGCGCTTTTTGCAATACCTGCTACTTTATCGCAAAGAAATTCCCATCGCCCTGACGTTAGTATTTATTGGTGCTGTAACCCAGGCAATTGGGCCGTTTTTCCTCGGTTGGTCAATCGATCGCCTAATTGAAAAAGGTAATTTACAGGGACTCCTACTGTTATTAGGGCTACTAGCGCTGAACTACGGACTTGGCATTATAGCAATCCGGGGTCAAATTATTCGAGTCGGCTGGATTATGCAGCGATTGTTGGCTCAACTGAGGCAAGATATTTTTCTCAAAATCCAAAGTCTCCCCCTCAGCTTTTTCGATCGCAGCGAAGCGGGCGATTTAATGAGCCGTCTGCTGAATGATGTCAATACTGTGAATCAGGCATTTGGACTGACGATCGCCCAAATGCTGGGCAACATTTTCAGTTTGGTCGGTATCATCATTGCCATGCTCTCAATTAACCTGCAACTCGGTTTGTTGAGCAACCTGGTTGTGCCACTGATGATTTTTACCACAAGTTTGTTTGCACGTTGGGCAAGAGCTAGGTTTCGCGTTACCCGACAGACTATTGGAGAGCTTTCCGCCAAGTTGGAAGAAGATATTGGCAGTGTCAGAGAAGCACAGGCATTTAATCGGGTACAGACGAACATCGCCCAATTTGACGTTCTTAACGCTGCAAATCGTGATGCCAACGTCGAAGCTGTAGCAATTACTTCGGCCTTTTTGCCCTCCATCGATTTTCTCAACACACTCGCAACCGCAGGTGTACTGGCTTATGGTGGCTATCTTGCCGTCACTGGGGCTGTAACAGTGGGCGTGGTGACATCCTTTTTACTTTACGTCCAGCAGTTCTTCCGCCCTATCCAGATTCTCAGCCAGTTTTACACCCAAGCTCAATCCGCCTTTGCCGGGTTAGAGCGAATCTTTCTATTACTAGATGAACCGTCAGAACTCAAAGATGCACCCGATGCGACAGAAATGCCGCCCATTCAGGGGGAAGTGAGATTTGAGAATGTCAAGTTTGGCTATAACCCAGATCAATTGGTTCTCAAAGGGGTGAATTTGCACGCCTATCCAGGGCAGATGATTGCATTAGTCGGGCCGACCGGTTCGGGTAAAAGTACAATTATTAACTTGATTTTGCGCTTCTACGATGTATCTAGCGGTGCAGTAAAAATTGATGATATTGATGTGCGTAGTGTTACCCAAGCAAGTCTGCGCCGTCAAATTGGCATCGTTTTACAAGATAATATTCTGTTCACTGGTACTGTCGCCGAAAACATTGCCTTTGGCGCTCCTCATACTACCCAAGCTGACATCGAAGCGGCTGCACAACTGGCAAATGTACATGAGTTTATTACCTCATTACCACAAGGCTATACAACCCAATTGGGCGAACGAGGAGCGCCCCTGAGCCAGGGACAACGACAACTGATCAGTATTGCTCGTGCGGTATTAATTAACCCGCGAATTCTGATTCTTGATGAAGCCACCAGCAGCATTGACACGCGCACAGAAGCGCTAGTACAAAGTGCGATCGCTCGTTTGCTGCAAGGTCGTACTAGCTTCGTAATTGCCCACCGCCTCAGTACAGTTACTCAGGCAGATCAGGTATTAGTAATTCAGCAGGGACAAATTGTAGAGCAAGGTACTCACGCCGAACTCATCAATCGGCAAGGTGTCTATGCCAATCTCTATGGTCTACAACTGGGTGCAGCAGACACAACGGTTCTTCAAAACGAAAAGTAAAATATATGTAGCTCAAATTTACCAATTGTCAGAAAAGGAATGAAGCTACCTAACCTCGATTCAGAAACTATAAATCGCATTATTGAGATGGCATGGGAAGATAGAACATCTTTTGATGCGATTGAGGCTCAGTTTGGACTGCTGGAGAAACAGGTAATTGCGTTAATGAGGCGTGAAATGAAAGAATCTAGTTTTCAGATGTGGCGAAAGCGAGTTACCAAACGCAATACAAAACATTTATCTAAGCGAGAATTTGTTGCAGGTCGGTTTAAGTCTCACAATCAAAAAACGTAACTAATTGAAAGTAAAATGACGAAAGTTACACTCTATATTGCAGCTAGTTTGGATGGTTATATTGCTCGCAGCGATGGCGGAATTGATTGGCTATCAATCCTTGATATAGAGGGGGAAGACTACGGTTATGGTGCTTTCTACAAATCCATTGATGCTATTGTTTTGGGCAGCAATACTTATGAAGTAGGGCTGGGTTTTGATGAATGGCCTTATCCGGGGAAGAAATCATTTGTTTTCACCAAACGCCATCTCCAATCTGATCGCGAAGACGTTGTGTTTGTTTCTGATACAGTCAAGAACGCCTTGGCAAATATAGAGGCTCAAGGTTTTGAAAATATCTGGCTAGTTGGTGGCGGAGCATTAATCAATTCATTTCTTCAGCACAGCTTGATTGATGAATATATTATTTCAACTATTCCAACTATCTTAGGTAGCGGTATACAGCTTTTCCCACCGCCTACCCCTGAAGAAAAATTGGAACTGATTAGTTCAAAACAATATTCTACTGGTTTACTGCAATCACATTATAGGCGAAAAGGGAAGCTTTAAAAATGTACAATTCATAATTATGCTTCAAGTGGTGATAAGTCCGATGCTCAAAAATTCGGGAAATTTAAACACCACTTGAAACGTCAATGCCGCTATTAGCTATCCCGTAAAAAGCCTTGTTAATTACGAATTAAGTTTAAACAACCTCAAGAAGCTTCTGAACAGCTTCGCTAAACTGCTCGTAAGGAGAAACTCCCACAATAGTTTCTGCTAAAATGCCATCTTTGAAAATTAAAACTGCTGGAATACTGCGAAGACCGAATTTTTTGAAAATCGGCTTATTCCTGTCAACGTCTACCTTAACGACTTTGGCGCGGCCTTTGTATTCTTCAGCAAGTTGCTCCATCAAAGGACTTACCAGGCGACAGGGGCCACACCAAGTAGCAGTAAAATCAACAACAACAACTTTCTCTTCACTTCCATTTAAAACAACATCAAATTCACTTTCTTCAAGATAAGCAACTATCTGAGTATCAGCAGACATTTTTTAATTCCTTAGTATTAAACTAAATTGCAGCAAAAATCTCACTATACAAACTATACCTTCTTCTGTCCGTCAGGTTCACCAGTCACCTGTATTGGAAAATCTCCGCTACTGAGCAAAAGTCAGTAGCAGAGATTTAATAATCTTACATCTGGTGCCGCAGCTACGCCCGCACTTCTCTACGAGACGCTCCGCGAACGACAAGGCTCAGTGACCATCGTAGACATTGCATCAACCGACCTAATCCAAAAACTTCACGCCTTCAGGATGTAGAAGATGTAGAAGCATCATCTCGATCAAACAGTTCTAACAACCCAATGGTGCCTACAAAAAAAGTATAAGTGGCATATCGTATTGGCATCTTTTTTCTTGAAGGTGCATAAAAAGCTGCTACAGTAGCCTCGATAAAATGGCACGTCATGGCAAAACGCTCAATCCAAAAAATTGGATTAAGGCTGCTGGGAATATTACTATTAGTTATTAATGCATAAATATTCCATGATTCTAATCCAATTGCGCTGGATATAAGAACTGTAGATATAATTTTTACCATTGTAAAAATTATTCTCTTTATAAGTTTTAAGTTCATGCTTTTCGCAAAACAATTTTTGAAAATTCTCTACAAGACTCGATGAAGTAACAGATAAGTTGATCTGTGATAAACTACGCAAAAAATATCTCAAACTATTATTTCTCGGTGTTCTCTGTGCCTAGCTTTTCTGTTACTCATGCGTAAATCTTATGTGTGTTATCTAAAATTCCCCTTAAGTCAACCAATCTTATATCATAATTTCCATTTTTGTAAAAGCCTATAAAAATATTGGCATGGTGTATTTAATTCTGCCATACCCGTAAACACTATGAGTAATGAAAATTAATTTACCAGATATTTAAAAAATGATAAAAGTGTGGAATAATGCATTGGTGATAAATTTAGTCGAAATAAGAGTCATAAGTCAGGAGCCAGAATACCCTTTCAGAGAAGCAAGCTACAGAATAAATTCTGTAACGACACTTCGACTTCGACAAGCTCAGTGCATCGCTGGCTGATAGCGCAGTGTAAAGCCTGCGTCATAGCAACTCTTAAAGAGTGTCTTGTTGATTCTGACCTGAGCTAACTGAAACGTTTCCAGCTTGACTTCTAAATTCTTCTTCAATCCCCTCTAGATTTTGATAAAAAATGAAAAGCTATGATTGCTCAACATTACAACTCAATTCACGTTGAAAACGACTTGCTTCAACAAATCCAAATTAAAGAAAATCAGTTAAGAATTGCACAAGAATCTAATATGATTCATGTAGCAGAAGCACTACAGAGTCAGTTATTAAAGTTGCAGTGTCAATTATCAGAGCCGCAAGACGTTGAAGTTCAAGCATTGATGAGTTTGCTAGACGAGTAAAATTGTAACTTTTTGTTACAAAGGATATTTAAAACACAAAAACTCTATTTGTGGAAAGCAGAGTGCAGTTGTTGTGATGACTGAAAGTGCGATTTATGTGCTATAGCTCAAAGCGAGCTAAAGTATCAGTATCATAGAATCACAATACTTCCGACTTAGATAACATACAGGGCTCACATTTGATTTTTGCGAAGCTAGGTAGAACTCAAAGAAGCTTTTTTTGTTGCCTATTGCCTGTCCACATAAGTAATTATGGCTACACCACGCTGCGCGACCAGAAATCAAAGCTGACTACATTATGGTTTTTGCTGAGTAGGTGGTCTTTTAATCTGCTGTGCTGAATCAATCTTAAGAACAGGCTTAATTGAGCGCAGTTGCCTTTGCCTAAGAATTTGAATTTCTCTTTCAATCGAATCTTTTCCTTGTCTAAAAAAGTCTTGAGAATTATATGGAACTAAGTCACGGGATAAACTTTGAGCTTGTGCAGGAGTCAAACTAGGAAGGGGTTGTTCTGCATTGGCAGAAGTTTGCACAGCCAGCAAAAAAGCTGTTGAAACCAGCAAGAGTTGGATTTTTATACATCTGGTTAAGATCAGGTTTAACATGAGTGATACATCTGTTGTGTAACTGCTGCTTCAAACCATTTTCTGTTGGTCTTACTATAAACAAGGTACACTTATTGGCTTGTTAATTACCTCCCACAAATGGGTGAATTAATCAGTTAAACTACCTTATTAAATATTTTGAACTAGCTGATATAGGAATCAACTTTGATTTTTGTTCGCGCATACCTACTTGTGTGGCAGGCAATAGGCAATAGGCAATAGGCAATAGGCAATAGGCAAGAGGAAAGAAGGCTTTTTGAGTTTTAAGGAGTTTTTTCACGCAATCAAATATGAGTCCTATATCATCCAAGGTTCGAAATAGGAAAAAGTTCTGTTAGGTTGGGTCGCACTCTTGGGAATAATACTACTTGGGTGATAGTCTCAATATACCTCAGTGATAGTGTTGTATTATAGACTTCTTGTCTGTAACAGCTAATACTAAATTATGAAATTGTATTTTATACAAGTATTGCTGGTCAAATTTAGACAATATCAACAGAGATATGGGCTGAGACATAGTTATTCTAGGTTTTATGCTTACTGATCGTTAAATTATATAAATACAATTTATACTAAAATATATCAGTATTTTAACTGTTGTCTTACCTGTTAATACTTACTTAATATGTAGCACAATCTTTTTAATTATCTTAGCCATTGTGAAATCTCTTCTACAGACTTACTTAGAACAAGAAATTTGGATATTAGTACGAGAAAAGTGGTATTTCGCCACGATTATTGGAGTTTGGGATGATTTGCTCTGGTTTAAACATAGAACTTACAACAAAGATACAGAAGAGGATACCCTCTGGGAAATGGTTGTAAAAATCAGTGAAGTAGTTGCTATTGATAAAGTTAGGTCTGTTATTAGTAGAAAACCAGACGTGCTGATTTCACGGCTACTAGAAACTGAGCAAGGCACAAACGATCATCATCAAGATCATGAACATTAATTAGCTTAATAGTAAAAATACTTGCTTGTCTCCTAACATTAACTGATAAAACTTGAGACAAGCGGTATAAATCAGTAAGCTAAGAGAATAAAGATATTCGCACAACGGAGGTTTAATAATAATCTGATAGACTATCTTAAATTTGAAATTATAAAAGCTGGTAGCTCAGGGCTGATAACTAAATATGAGTGAAGCCTTATTCTGTATCGAAAATCTGCGAGTTGCCTATCCTCAACGGAGTGGAGAAGAGGCAAGCTGGGCGGTTGATGATGTATCTTTCACCTTGCAACCAGGTGAAAGAATGGGATTGGTGGGAGAGTCAGGTTGTGGTAAGTCAACTATCGGGCGGGCAGTAATGCGTTTACTACCAGCCTCTAGTTGTGTTGAGGGAAAGGTGACATTTCAAGGACAGTCGGTGCTTGACTTGGTGCCTAACCAGTTGCGGAAATTTCGAGGAGAGGCGATCGCCTTAATTTTTCAAGATCCCATGACACGCCTCGATCCGTTGATGACGATTGGTAAGCATTGTATCGAAACTCTTCAGGCGCACTCACCAGAATTATCAACGCGGGAAGCCAAAAAAAAAGCACTTGCTACTTTGGCGAAGGTGAATATCCCCGCTAGTCGCTGGAATCAGTATCCCCACGAATTTAGCGGTGGAATGCGCCAACGGGTTGCGATCGCTTTAGCTTTACTCCTCAACCCCAAGTTAATTGTTGCCGATGAACCCACTACTAGTTTAGATGTCACCGTTTCCGCGCAGATATTGCAAGAATTAACTCGCCTGTGCGGTGAAGAAAACATGGGATTGCTGCTGATTTCTCACGATTTGGCAATGGTGGCTGAGTATTGCGATCGCATTGGCGTGATGTACCAGGGCAAAGTGGTCGAAATGGGTTCTACAGAAACCGTATTTAGGCAGCCTCAACATGAATACACGCGATCGCTCTTAAAAGCAGCTTTACACATTCAAGCAGTAAACGATGATGGAGAATTGATAATTGCCAACAACTCAGAAAAGCAATTACCGATTATTAATAAGCAATCTCCAATTTTGAGTATTACAGAACTCAAGCAATACTACACCATAGAACCTAACTTTATCGAACGACTGTTTAACACACAAGCGCAGACAATTAAAGCAGTAGATGGTATCAACCTGGATATTTATCCAGGAGAAATTCTCGGCTTAGTCGGTGAATCAGGTTGCGGTAAAAGCACACTATCACGAACAATCCTGCAACTAATTCGTCCCACCAGTGGCAAAGTTAAATTTTTAGGACAAGATTTAACTATACTGTCACCTCAAGAAATTCGCTCCTCACGACGACAAATCCAAATGGTTTTTCAAGATCCCCATGCTTGTCTCAATCCAGCGATGACTGTGGGTCAAAGTATCGCCGATCCTTTATTTATCCACAATTTAGCCGCTCCTGTTAAGGCAAAAGAACAGGTTTTGTGGATGCTAGAGAAAGTTGGGTTAACACCCTCAGAATTATACTATGAGCGTTATCCATCAGATTTATCTGGGGGACAACAGCAAAGAGTTGCGATCGCTCGTGCTTTGATTACTCACCCTAAACTTTTGATTTGCGATGAACCTGTGAGTATGTTAGACGCTAGCGTGCAGTCGCAAGTGCTAGATTTGATGTTGCAATTAAAAGAAGAATTTGAGTTAACTTATCTGTTCATCACTCACGATCTCTGGTTAGCTCGATTTTTGTGCGATCGTATTGCCGTGATGAATGGTGGCAAAATTGTCGAACTCGGTCTAACAAAAACTATTTTTGCCAATCCTCAGCACCCTTATACCAAAACACTACTAGCTGCGGCCCCCTTACTAGCACGCGCCTAACTCAACAAAGTGAGGAGTTATGAATTACTAACTCCTGTACAGACGCGATTAATCGCGTCTCTCCTAACTCCTAACTCTCTTCACTCGCCTTAAGCAATTTAGTTGCTTCTCCACTCGAAGCATATAGTTCAACGAATCTTTTAAATAGCAATGCAGTCTCGTGATTTGAAGCCCTGCTTAAGTGGAATAAACGCCCTATATTTTTCTCCGCTAAAGCTCTTAGATACGGCAAATCTTCAAATAGTGTCAAACAGGAAGCAAAATGCAATATTATTTGTAATAATGGCTTTGGCCACTCTAGGTCACTATATATATCTATAAAGAACTGATGTTCTGAGTCATTTAACGGAAAAGCATTAAATAAAACAATTATCCTTTTGTTATTGTAAACTGGAATACTCAATTCAACGGTATATGGAGTATGTAATATTAAATCTACCTCCACAATCGGTTGTCGCCAAATTCTCAAAGGATTCGCTGGCGAGTCTAATATTGTTTGGAATTTGATTATTCCACCAGTGCTAGTGGGCTGAAAGTGGCTAATTTGGAAGATTTTCAGGTTCTTAAGGCTAAAATTATGAACTGTTTCTAAATGCTTTAAGTTCAATAGATGATAAATTTGACAAAGATAAGGAAACGGTAGAATATACTCCTGGCTAATCATGTGGAGCTTTTTTATTTGAAGCTTATTAGCTTGAGTACGAGCGACATATTCTTGATATTGGCTGGCACCTAAATCATTACTGTTAAAGCTTTCGTTAGGTTTGAGATATAGCCAACTCACAAAAAAGAAAGAAGCTGTAAATAGCTGAAATATTTCTATATAAGATAAATAGCCATCAGCAAATGCAGCGATACTTCTATCGGTTATTCCAAAAAGCCAAGATGGAATACCAAATATCCATATATTACTTTTAATTTGATCTATAAAAAGTGCTATTTCAACATTTGAGGCATTCCTGTCTTGATTTACACTTAATTTATCATTATTTTTTAGACAATTAGTAAACATAATATTTCTAATTTACGTAATCCTATTAATCTATAAAATCTATTTATTTATATTAATCTTAAATACCAATCTACAGCTATAACCTCTATCTTTAGCTGTATATACAAGTTGTATTTATTTCTATCCATTTAAAAGAATTTATTATGAGTATGCCTAAAACATTCAATCACTGATTAGATGTAATACTAAATCCTACGCATATCCAAATTCCTTGTAAGTCTTGCTATTAAAGGGTTTAATGTTGCATTCTCTGATTTATATATAAATTAAAAGGAACAAATTTGCTAAAATATTTCTACTAGCTGAGTATAAAAAACTAAATTATCTCACTTTTGCAAAGGTGGTATATAGATAGAGAAAAAATTTGTTTTTCCTGACATAAGAACCTTATCTAAGTAGTGGAGTGTGAAAAAATCAACCTATTTAAATATAAATCAATAGGATTGCTCTATCTATTGAGGTAACAGAGATATAGGTGCTTGTATATCAAAAGAGTATTTCTAACTAGTCAGAAAGACAAAATTATGTAAAAGCCCAGAACTGCGAATGTAGGACATAAAGTTGATAAATCGAATCAGGAATAAGAATTTATTCTGTGTTAGTTGGAACCAGTTTCGCTTGAAAACCTTTAATGCTCAGTATCTGAAAAATAAAATAATTTATCTATTTGATGCCAAGCTATCTGGGGGGAATATAACGTAACTCCAGTGAGGTTTAAGCAATGGTTAATCAGACATACACAGCTGATGTCTTAGTTGTCGGTGGAGGAACCGGAGGCACTGCGGCTGCTATCCAAGCGGCGCGACGGGGAGCCAAAACAATTCTGGTGAGTGAATTTCCTTGGTTGGGGGGAATGCTAACTTCGGCTGGGGTGTCTGCACCTGATGGCAACGAATTAGAAGCCTTTCAAACGGGTTTATGGGGTGCGTTTTTGCAGGAATTGCGGCAACGGCAGCCCGGAGGATTAGATAACAGCTGGGTAAGCTTTTTTAGTTACGATCCTCAAATTGGGGCAGAGATTTTTGCAGATTGGGTGCAAGAATTACCAAATCTGCACTGGATTTCTGGACAAGTACCAATAGAGGTATTTCGCCAAGGTGATTCTATTACTGGTGTGCGCTTTGCTGATTTTGCTGTCACAGCCAAAATTATTCTCGACGGTACAGAATTAGGAGATTTATTAGCTTTAGCTGAGATACCTTACCGTTGGGGCTGGGAATTGCAATCTGAGTGGGGAGAACCAAGCGCCCCTGTGGGTTTTAACTCTTTCACCCAGAAATATCCTGTGCAAGCGCCCACTTATGTAGTGATTATGCAAGACTTTGGTGATGCAATTGCACCAGAAATTCCATCTGCCCCTAACTATAATCCATCCCAGTTTACAGATGCTTGGGATGGCTATGGAGCAGAGACATTTTTGAATTATGGACGTTTGCCTGGTAATCGATTCATGATTAATTGGCCAATCTGTGGCAATGACTACGGCCAAGGAGTAGGGCGGCTGATAGAGTCAGATGTGTCTAGAGGTGAATTCATCCAAGAATCTCGCTGGCATAGCCAAAATTTTGCCCATTTTATCCAAAATCAGCTTGGTCGTCGCTATGGTTTAGCAGAAAAAGTATTTCCTCACGCCCCTACAGCTTTTGCACTGCATCCCTATTATCGGGAAAGCCGCCGCTTATTGGGACTAACTACTGTCCGAGAACAGGATATTTTGCCGATTGCCGGCGGAAGAGTTGCATCTATATTTAATGATGCAATCGCAGTTGGTAACTACGCCAATGACCATCATTATCCTGGTGTTCAATTTTCACTACAACCAAAATCTATCCGTTGGGGCGGGCGTTGGACTGGAACACCCTTTACAATTCCCTACAGTTCCCTAATTCCAGCCACAACAGATGGTTTCTTAGTTTGTGAAAAGAACATTTCTGTCTCTCACATTGCCAATGGCGCTACCAGATTACAACCTGTGGTTATGGGCATCGGTCAAGCAGCAGGTATGGCGGCGGCGATATGTGTTGAGTTAAACTGTCAGCCGAGGCATTTACCTGTTAGATCACTGCAAACAGCTTTATTAGAGGATAATCGTTCAAAAACAGCAATTATTCCTTTATTTAATCTTCCACCCAATCGTTCGGATTGGCTGCACTGGCAACTGTATTACTTAAATAACCCACAAGCCTATCCAGATAGTGGTTATTGCCCTTGCCCATCGGAGAATGAGTACCCTGACTCTGCTTTCGATAAGGCATTAATTCGGGAAAGTAACTGTTTTCAAGGCATTTTCTCCCGCTTGGAACAGCAGGAATACAGATTTGCTGTCACAGCGCCAGCCGCATATCAAGGGCAAAATTGGCAGCTTGTGACTTTGCGATCGCATATCGAAGAGCAATTACGCACTTACCCCCACGAACAATTAGTTACATTGTGGGGTCGTAACAACCACTCTGGTAACTGGTTATTAGTCGAACATTTAAACGGAGGATAAGAAGAGTTTATTTTCAGTAAAACAGAATACTTTTTGATTAATTGTCCGGATATTAATCAAAAAGCTAAGTATCAGTGAAGTGGAGAGTTCCAAAATAGACATTTGCTATGCGTGCTGCCATTTCACTTTTAGTATCGAGTCTGGTGTTCGGCCCCTTAGCTTCTAACTGCCAAGCAATGGTCAATCACTTATCAACTGGGCTACTTTCCACGCCTACTTCGGAACAGTGGCTCTCGGCAGCATCTGAACAAAATCCAGATGATGCGCCACGTCATCGCGGTAGTGGGCGTAGGGAAGTGACACAAAAATTCGGAAATACCTATGTTGTGGTTTAACCACCGTAGGATAATGCCTGTTCTTCAAAAAGAACCAAAACTCAAGTTCCAGAAAACACGATGTTGTGCCAACATATTGGACACAGCTTTTGTGACAGAGATATATACAGTTGACACACGAAAATCTTCAGCGATCGCTTAGTATTTCAACTGCAAGCTTTGTATATCATTACTTGGTCTTTTAATCCTGGCGATCAAAACGCAAATAAAATTAAGTGTCTTGATCAGCAGTATTAACAACTCCCAAAAGCTACATAACTGTTGCTTATATTCGGTGGGAAGCTCTGCATCTCAATCCTTAACGGCTCTAGAAATAGATGTTATTTAGACTATCAGTTAATCTAAAGCACGTCTAATTCAAATATTTTGCTTGTTAAGGAAATAGTCTTAAGGCAACTTCACTCACTTTATTCCCCAATATCTTTTCTTCTCATACATTGAGTAGCTGATTCCTATATGAGCAACTAATGGATCTTCACTTCGACGCGTGTTTAGCGTCCTTTACCTAAGCATAAAATCCCTTTCGTTCCATTTGAGCTTATCTAGGACACAGATTCGCACAAGTAGTATAGATTTATTGCACTTGGCAACAAATATTACTATTTATGAGCTACTCTTGCACTCTGGTTCGTTCTCCTCGTAGATGGTGTTCAACGAAATAAATATTAAGAAGAATTTGCTAGAGAATCTCACTCATTTTAATTATTCTACACCTAATGACAGATGCAAAATTTTGCATCTGTCCTTTTTAGGTAAAGTTTCCTTAAAGAAAAGGCAATGAAAAGGTATTGTTTCAAGCTGGCTTATGAGCAATGAAATACTTACTCATAAAATGGGTTTGTATCTCAATATTCTCAAAGCCTACTCTCTGTAAACGCTCTAGCAAGTTATCAGTGGTGTAATGCCTGTAATAGGGTTCATGGAAAGTTTCCGGAAAAGAATCCATTATATGTTCCAACTCAGGTGAATCACTCAACTGAATTGAGTCACAGATAATAAAGACTCCTCCTGGTTTTGTCACCCGGAAGCATTGCTCAATAACTGTCTGACGTACAGATGCTGGTAACTCATGAAAGAGAAAAACAGAAGTTACAGCATGAAAATAATCATCTACATAAGGTAACTCTTCGGCATTCCCTTGCAAAAGTTGCGGTAGTTCTCCTGGGATTTGCGATAGTAGTTCATTTGCTTTCCGCAAATAGGCTGGTGACAAATCTGTGCCAAACAGAGATGCTTGAGACAAGGCTGCCCGAATTAACTTTAAAGTCCGCCCAGTTCCACAAGCTACATCCAAAATACGGACTTGCTTTGGTGTAACCGAATCAGAAGCTTTCAGCCCTTGCTTGAGAGGAGCGAGAATTCGCCGCCGCATCGCATCAGCTGCCCCACCAAAAAGAATTTCTACTTGTAAGTCATATAAATTGGCTGACAAGTCACTCAAGTAGCCATCGCTTTGGTGATGGAAGTTCTGCACGTAGTAGCTGGGATAACCATCAGTGTCAATTTCGGGCGAAAAATCTTGATAATTTTGTTGTTTAACCCGCTCCCAGATTTGAGGAGAATCTAGCCACATCAGAGGATAGTAGGAAAAAAAGTCTTGCCAGGGGTTATCAAACAATAAACTTTCGGGGTAGACACCTTTTTGGGCATCTTGCCAGTCTGTTTCGAGCAGCTGGTTCAATCTCTGTTGAAGCTGGACTAAAAGCTCATTTGGGATGGGTTTGGTCTTTTGTTCAAGTGTCGGATACACCAGGTTCCTCAACTGTGAACTTAATATCTTGTGAGCCAGACCAAAGTAATTTTTACCCTGCTGAAAGGTCTGATAAGTCAGCTTAGTTAAACTCTCAGGCATAAAAATAGCTTCAGTTTTGATTACTTTTATGTAAATAATTGTAACGAAAAAATTATCTACTGTTGGAAAAGTAAAAGCTCCCAGGGAAGACAACTTGAAGCCAGATGATTTTAGCCATTAGAGATAGATTGAGCAAGATTTTTCCAGCTTTGGGGATAAATGGCTAATATTGTCAGCAAAGCAAAACATAAACTTATGTAAAAAGTAGCTTATGTTACAGAATTTTTGCTATATTAGTCTTGTAAGAAAGCAAAAATTATATATTCACAAAATAGAGAGGACTATGATTATGTCTATCGCAGATAAATCTCGTGCGTTGATGGTGCGTGAACATCAGCAAGTCAAGAATCGCCAACAATCAATGCTGATGCGGGCTGCACAAGAACTTGGTCTTCCTGAAGAAGTATCTCACTACTGGAACCCAATTCAAGGGAAGGTAGATGCTAGTAGTCGGATGATTTATGGCCCCAGCCACGCTTCCATGAGTTAAGTTTCAAGAGTTTGAAGCTAGATTTTTTGAGTGAATATCTCAACTGGCAACTCTGGAAAAAAAAGCCACCCTCTACTCTAGGGTGGCTAAACTTATTAATTTTAGTTAGATACGATTCTTAATTTAATTAATTAAGCATCGTAGTAGAGGTAAAACTCATAGGGATGAGGACGTAGCTGTAACTGCTTGGCTTCGTTAAGCTTGTAGTCAATCCAATTTTCGATAAAGTCTTCCGTGAATACGCCTGATTCTGTCAAGAAAGCGTGATCGTTTTCTAGTGCTTGCAATGCCAGTTCTAAAGAACTTGGAGTTGAGGGAACCTTTGCAAGCTCTTCTGGAGAGAGTTCATAGATATTCTTATCTAAGGGTTCACCAGGATGTATTTTGTTCTTGATGCCATCGATACCAGCACAAAGCATTGCAGCAAATGCCAAGTAGGGGTTAGATGTAGCATCTGGACAACGGAATTCTAAACGCTTGGCTTTGGGGTTCTTACCAGATAGAGGAATACGGATAGAAGCAGAACGGTTCCCTTCGGAATAAGCCAAGTTTACAGGAGCTTCATAACCAGGTACTAGGCGCTTGTATGAGTTGGTGCTGGGGTTGGTAATTGCTAACAGTGCTGGTGCGTGTTTGAGAAGACCACCAATGTAGTACAACGCCATATCACTCAAACCAGCATACTTATCACCTGCAAACAGAGGTTGGCCGTCCCTCCAGATGGACTGGTGACAGTGCATTCCTGAACCGTTATCGCCAAAAATCGGTTTTGGCATGAAGGTGACAGTTTTGCCGTATTTATTGGCAACGTTCTTGATGACATATTTGTAAATCATCAACCAGTCAGCTGCTTCGATCAACTTCCCAAACTTGAAACCTAGTTCGCACTGACCACCAGTAGCAACTTCGTGGTGATGCTTTTCAATGGGCACACCTAATTCTGCCATTGTCAACAGCATTTCTGTACGGATATCTTGGAAAGAATCCGTTGGTGCAACTGGGAAGTAACCTTCTTTGAAGCGTGGTTTGTAACCCAAGTTGGGTTTTGCATCTGTACCGGCTTTACCGGAATTCCAAGCACCTTCTTCGGAGTCTAAGAAGTAATAGCCTTCGTTAGCAGTTTGGGCAAACCTAGCACTATCAAAGATAAAGAACTCAGCTTCAGGACCAAAGAAGGCTGTATCACCAATGCCACTGGCAACCAGGTAATCTATTGCTTTTTGGGCAATAACCCGTGGGCAACGGTTGTATGGTTCGCCCGTGCGGGGGTCTTTAATACTACAAATTATACTTAGTGTTGGCACTTCCATGAATGGGTCGATCCAAGCAGTGTTGGGGTCGAGTACCATCGTCATGTCCGATTCGTTGATCGCTTTCCAACCCCTGATGCTGGAACCGTCAAATGGTACGCCATCAGTAAACGCAGTCTCATCGATTTGGTTTTGGTACAGTGTGAGGTGCTGCCAAGTCCCTACTGTGTCGATGAATTTGAGATCAATCAGTTGAATTTTTTCATCTTGAATTCTCTTCAAGAGTTCTTGTGGTGTAGTCATTGTTACTCCTTCTCTACCAATTTCCTAAAGTCAACCAGAATCTTACATTGCATCCTAACCCTGCTGATCTCAATCAGACCGTGACACACCAGAAATATCTTAAATAGTAGACATTAGCTGATTTTGTAGTTTATGTTACAGATATCTGGATTATCAGGTTATATTAACCTTTCAGCGCTCATCTGTACAAAACTGGAAAGTTCATCATATAGGGGTCAACTTTGGCATAGAATCCTTAAATAGTGGATAGATTGTTTTTGTGCCGAATCTATTTTAAATAGCACAAAAATTTACTGGTGCGTAAGTGCAGCCAAATAAATATCAAACCATAAATAGCAAGGATTGGGAGAAAAAAGAATGCGCGATGCGGTAACAAGTTTAATTAAGAATTATGACTTAGCTGGTCGGTATTTTGACCGGAATGCGATCGATAGCCTAAAGTCTTACTTTGACAGTGGTACAGTCCGAGTCCAAGCGGCGGCGGCGATAAATTCTAATGCGGCTGCACTTGTCAAGCAGGCGGGTTTGAAGTTATATGAAGAACTGCCAGAATTGATTCGCCCCGGTGGAAATTCCTATACAACTCGTCGTTATGCAGCTTGTCTGCGCGACCTTGATTACTACTTGCGCTACGCTACCTATGCGCTAGTTGCTGGGAACACAAATGTATTGGATGAACGAGTGCTACAAGGGCTACGGGAAACTTACAATTCTCTAGGCGTGCCTATTGGTCCTACGGTTCGCGGTATCCAGATTCTCAAGGATCTGATTAAGGAGCAAGTAGCAGCAGCAGGTGTGGTTAATACTGCTTTTGTGGATGAACCATTTGATCACATCACACGCGAGTTGAGCGAACAGGATATTTAGCATCTAGCCTTAGTGACTAAAAATCGCGGAACTATACAAACAAAGTTCGCGTAAGCATACTTTACAGACATCGCACTTTGGCTTGATTGGCAAGGTGCGTTTACTTTTCTTAAAGCAAACTCAAGAAAAATATCCCGATGTCCATGAAGGTATATTTTCCGAACGCTTTGGTCAGCTAATTCTTAATAGTATAGGAATAAACCTAATTGTCTTTGACGAGCAACTAGAAAGGATTATCAGATGGATAAGCTAGCTCGGTATCGTGAAATTATTCGTCAGTTGATATTTGACTATGCTAGTCACAAGCCTGCTAATGGTCAAATAGAGACAGAACCAGTTATTGACTCGGAGCGAGAGCGAGATCACTACGAAGTTTTACATGTCGGTTGGGATGGAGTACGCCGCGTACATGGTTCGGTGGTACATATAGATATTATTAATGATAAAGTGTGGATTCAATATGATGGTACTTCTCAGCCAGTGGCAGAAGCATTACTAGAAGCGGGCATTTTGCGCGAAGATATTGTTTTGGGTTTTCATCCTGCTGAACTACGGCAATATACGGATTTTGCTGTATATTAATTACCCACATTTATTTATGAAGATTCCTCCTGTATACTTGCCGCCGCTCCTGGACTCGCTACCGATGCGCTATCTTGCATCCTTCAATGAAAGCCGATCGCTAGAATAGACCATCTTCAAAAATTAGCTATTCTATAGCAAATTGCTTGATGCTTGAAAATAAAAGTATTGTAATTCCTTACATAATTGGTAGAATCACCATATTCTTGATGAAGAATGTGAGGTTTATTGGTGTTTGCAACTAGTTAGATGTAATCATCCGGTATGATAAACACTATATAACTGTATTCCCATCAGTTATCTGTAGATTTAGCGGAGGAAATGGAATGAGTTTGTGGCAACGCCCACTGAAAAGATTACAAGCGCTCGCTGAACATGGAACATATCGGTTCAGACTAAATTCGCTTAAAGGTTTTGTATCACTCTTTTTAGTAGGGACTGTATTGAGTGTGGCGCTTGCCGCCTGCTCCGGTGGAACAGCGAGTAATTCTTCCTCTGAAACTCCTAGTGCTACTCCTGTGGCTGCAAACAAAGATAGTGTTGAACTAACTCTAGTTTCCTTTGCTGTCACCAAAGCGGCTCACGAAGCAATTATTCCTAAATTTGTAGAACAGTGGAAGAAAGATCATAACCAAACTGTCGTCTTCAAACAAAGCTATGGCGGCTCTGGTTCTCAAACTCGCGCTGTTATAGATGGTTTGGAAGCAGATGTTGTCCACCTAGCACTAGCTGGGGACACCTCAAAGATTGAGAAGGCTGGATTGATTCAGCCAGGATGGGAGAAAGAAGTTCCCAACAATGGTATTGTCTCCAAATCAGTTGCAGCATTAGTAACTCGTTCCGGTAATCCTAAAGGCATCAAAAACTGGCAAGATTTAGCTAAAGACGGTGTAAAACTAATTACTGCTAACCCCAAAACTTCAGGTGTTGCTAAGTGGAATTTCTTAGCGCTATGGGATTCTGTGATTAAAACAGGTGGCGATGAGGCTAAAGCTACTGAATTTGTGACTAAAGTGTACAAAAATGTGCCAATCTTGCCTAAAGATGCACGGGAAGCTACTGATACATTTGCCAAGCAAGGGCAGGGAGATGTCTTAATCAACTACGAAAACGAGGTGATTTTGGCACAGCAAAAGGGCGAGAAGGTTGATTATGTCATTCCCGATGTGAATATATCAATCGACAATCCGATCGCAGTGGTAGATAAGAACGTCGATAAGCATGGAACCCGCGAAGTTGCTGAAGGTTTTGTGAAATACCTCTATACTCCAGAAGCACAGCAAGAGTTTGTCAAATTAGGCTTCCGTCCTGTGGATGAGACTTTAGCTCAAACTAAAGAAGTCACAGACAAATTTCCCAAGGTGAAAACTTTAGGTACAGTTGCAGACTTGGGCGGTTGGGAAGCAATCGATAAGAAGTTTTTCGCCGATGGGGGCGTGTTTGATAAGATTCAATCCCAAAAATAAACGGTAATTAAGTAATTCGTAATTCGTAAATCGTAGTGATGACCATGCAACTTTTTTTATCGAAAATTAAAATTTGTTGGAATGTCTTTAAATTACGAATTAACAGTTACGAATACTGGCAAAAAGCTTCTTGTGAAATTTAAATTTTGAATTCTTGACTATGACGACTGTATCTTCTTCTTTGGAAGTTGAGCGCAAAACACCATTCTGGAAGAAATTGCGGCGGGTTCCCTGGACTTGGCGAATCACCATAGCATACCTGACAGTGATGTTGTTTATCCCCATAATTGCCATGTTCCTGAAAGCGAGTACGGAACCTCCGGCAAGATTTTGGGCGATCGCAACTAGTGATATCGCATTAGCCACCTATAATGTAACTTTTGTCACAGCAATATTTGCAGCCTTACTCAATGGCGTATTTGGTACTCTCATTGCTTGGGTTCTGGTGCGCTACGACTTTCCCTTCAAACGCTTGATTGATGCCACAGTAGATTTACCTTTTGCACTACCAACTTCAGTAGCAGGGCTAACCCTGGCAACTGTTTACAGCGATAATGGCTGGATAGGTTCGCTACTAGCACCACTGGGAATTAAGGTAGCTTTTACTCGCACGGGAGTAGCGGTGGCAATGATATTTATCTCACTACCCTTTATTGTGAGAACTGTGCAACCCGTACTTCAGGAAATGGAACATGAAATTGAAGAAGCTTCTTGGTGTCTAGGCGCTTCTCAATGGCAGACCTTCTGGAAAGTAATTTTGCCACCTTTATTTCCGACGATTTTAACTGGTGTTGCCTTGGGTTTCTCCCGTGCGGTTGGCGAATATGGGTCAACCGTAATTATCTCTTCTAATACGCCCTATCAAGATTTGATCGCACCTGTACTGATTTTCCAACGATTAGAGCAGTATGACTATTCTGGTGCAACAGTAATTGGCATAGTTTTACTATCAATTTCGTTGGTATTGCTATTGGCAATTAATTTCTTACAAGCATGGGCAAGGAGATATGACACTAGATAAGCCAAGTTTTCATTCATCTGTATCTGATACACATACAGCCAAGCCGAAAGAACAGAAGAGTTGGGTGCCAATAGTTTTAATTGGTATAGCGATCGCTTATTTAGCCTTAGTTCAATACATCCCTGCAATTAACGTTTTTATCCAAGCCTTCAGCAAGGGATTTGGGCCATTTCTATCCAACCTGACGCGACCAGCTTTTCTCCATGCAGCTTGGCTAACATTGTTGTTGGCTGTAATCTCTCTGCCCTTGAATACAATATTTGGGCTATGTGCAGCTTGGGCGATCGCTCGTCATAAATTTCCTGGACGCGCTGTAGTTTTGAGCATTATTGACCTGCCCTTTTCCATCTCACCCGTAGTTGCAGGATTGATGATTGTGCTACTTTACGGGCGTAATGGGTGGTTTGGCCCTTGGCTCCAGGCACATGATATCAAAATAATCTTTGCCTTTCCAGGTATGGTGCTGGCTACAGCCTTCGTGAGTATGCCCTTTGTGGCGCGGGAAGTGATTCCTGTTTTAGAGGAATTTGGTAAGGATCAAGAAGAAGCTGCTAGAACTCTCGGTGCGAAAGATTGGCAGATATTTTGGCGTGTCACCTTACCTAGCATCCGTTGGGGCTTACTCTACGGTTTAATTTTAACCAATGCCAGAGCAATGGGTGAATTCGGGGCGGTTTCGGTGGTATCCGGCAACATTGCTGACCAAACCCAGAGCTTACCACTGTTTGTAGAAGATGCTTACAAACAGTATGAAACCGAAGCTGCTTTCTCTGCGGCTGTATTGTTAGCATTGCTAGCAGTAGTAACTTTGGTGCTGAAAGAGATTTTAGAACGGAAAACCAGCATCAAAGATGTTGAATAGTTAGGTTTTGGGCATGGGGCATTGGGCATTGGTTATTCATCCTTATTTCCCTCCACCCCTTTGCCCCCATTC
>NZ_JADEXU010000096.1 GCF_015206895.1 Nostoc sp. LEGE 12450
ACTAATGAGAAACGATTCGATATAGTTGGTGTCTTAATTAACGTTGGTGACATCAATTCAACAAGGTAAAACCAAGAATTATGCACCAGCGCAATCCCCAAAATCAGCCGTTGTTTTGTTCCCTTATCGTGAGAGCAGAGAATCACTCTTTCACCCAGAACAAAAGCAGGTTTTTGCACAGTGATGCTTTCTAACTCTCCCGTCCCAATGATTTGGTTTTGTGTGGCATGGAGTATTTCTTTTCCACAATCAATTGAATAAATCCAACATTCGTGTTTCCATTGCATACCGCAGCAGTAACCGAATCTCCTTGTAGTTCTTAGAAAAACTCTCTCCAGTAAATTCACTTCGACGGGTGGAATTGTTCCACGCCAAGGTGGGGAAAGATACCAGCTTGTTTGAAGTGCGTTAATATGGTCAATCATGCTTTTCTCCCCAATAAGTAATTAATGGCTTCAGAGTCAATAGAGGCAATACGCTTTTTCAGATGTTGTGGGGGATTTTCAAAAAAGCTTTTGAGATGCCATCTCCGAACTTGATAACGCTTAGAAGAACGTCGGCTAGTTTTCAACCAACCACGGCGTACCCAACCAGAAATAGTGGTGGAATGCACACACAGAACACGGGCGATTTCAGCACTGCTATAGTTATCGAGAAAGGGGCTTGTAGAATAACCCAAAGCCCAAAGCTTAGTAGCGATAGCAATTGGAGTACGAAAATACCCATGTCTTTTTAAGATTGAGGCTATTTGTTTAGGGGTATAAAGTTCAGCTTTAGCTTCAATGATTCCGAGTTCTTCATCAGTCCATTTGGGATTCATTTATTACCTCCAATGTTTATGCAGGTTAGGAGAAGAATTTTCTTGAACAATCTGAGCGTTGATAGATTCAAATTCCACCTGATAAATATTCATATCTGTGGATATTGCCCCAGTGTTATAGCGGTCTACGATGTGCTGCTTGATTGTGGATTGATTCAGCCCATCAGGGATATCGATGTGCGCTTCGCTGGTGATTTTTTCAACTACTGTAACGATGACTCTCATGGTTAATTCCTCTGATGTTGAGAATTCAGGAGTCAGAAATCAGAATAATTCTGAATCCTGAATTCTGACTTCTGACTTTTGATTTACACCGCTCCGGCTTTTGCAGTTTGTAACTGTTGCATCCATCCGTTGATTGCCGTTAATTCATCAGCACCCTTAGCAACAGCACCAACAACCTGATTTTGATACGAAGATTCGGCATGATTGGGATATTCGCACTTGCCTGCTGCCCAAGCCAAACACATGGTTTTGATTAGTTCATTAATCTGGTTAATATCAAGTAGACTTGGGCGGTCAACATCCTGAAATTGCAACCACTCTTTGACTAAATCAAGAGGATAATCAAGCAAGGTACGAATATTTTTCACTCGTAAATCTTGAGGATGTACTGGTTGAGGTACTACGCTGAGTTTTGCTGGAGCTACTGGGGTTTCTGCTATAGATGGGATAGTTGAGGATGTGCCACCTAAGCGGGATTGAATATTACGAATGATAGTTGCCCAATCAGCATTTTTATTCCATTCTCTTTCAATTCTGGTTTTAGTTACTGCATCATAAAGATTACAGAAAACCGTATTTTGTTCGCCAGCATTAGCAGCAATAATCAGTGGCTTAGAAAAATCCTGTACACCTGATGCAGCCAAGAGAAAGCTTTTGGTGAAATTTGTTTCAACACCGCTTCTTATGACATAAACTTCATCAGCACTCACTACAATATCGAGCTTCAGATTGTCCTTGCCTTTGAACTCTTTAGTTGTAAATCGCAGTTCAGACAGATAACCAGTTAATGCTCTTTGGGAAACAGGGATGGTTTTATCCCGTTCAATATCGTAGTGATACCACAGGTAAGATTCTCCACCTAACTCAGCGTTTTTGACATATAAATAGATGGGTTCGGGAGGGTTGCATAAACCTAGTTTGATTTCAGTAACCATATTTTGTTGGGATGTGTGATAATTAGTGGTTTGTAACGTAAACTTTCAGTGCTTTACGATTGCTTGAAGAAAAGCTGATATTCAAGCAATCGCTTTTTTACTAAACAGAAAGTTATCGATTCCGCTCTAACTCCCATTGCAAATAAGTGAGCGCAGTGCTAGCATCCGCAATATTTAAATCAGGTTGATATCCCTCGTTCAGTAGTTGTTTGTAGCCTGGGTGCGTAGCAATAAGAGATATCAGGGTTTGAGCTTGTTCAACTAACTGGTAGAGATTGGGGTTAGACATTTCTATGCCCAATCGTGAACATAAATCCTTAGCTTTAACACCTATTGTCCCTGGCTCAACCTCGGTTTCTAACTCTTCAAGTAAAGATTGAAAATTCGGGTGTTCATCGTTAATTTCAACCTCAATCAAATCTGCACACTTTGTAACGGTGGTTGCCCAATCGGGTAAAGTCTGTGGAATAGTTTTTGCGTAAAGTTTCATAATTGGTTCCTCTTCGGTTAAGAGTTAATAATCCTCAGCAATTTCCAACAAAAAGCCGCGTCCCGTGTTCTGTACTTGCACCAGTTCTTTATCCAGCAGGGTTTGAATGACTGAATCGGAGAATTGGAATTGCAAACGGTGCAATGGAACACAACCACCGCAAAACTGAAGCACACGCAGCAAATGATTGGCTCTACGGTCAAAGTTGTTGTCAAACGTTTTAAGCATTTGTGAAATCTCCGGTCACTACGGCTAACTGTTGTTGCAGGATGGAGATTTGACGTTGATAAAAGTCAATCTCTGCTTTAATTTGCGTGAACAATTCTTGTGGAGAGAGCGGTTGGATTTGATTCTCTTGCAAGTACGATATCTCGTCAGAATTCTTGTTAGACATCAGCACATAGCGCCAACCATCATTAAATTGTTCAGCCAATTCTGTACCAGATGGGTAGTAATAAAGTCCTAGAATCATGCCTTGTTCTGTACGCTGTTCCAAGGCAAAACGGGGGTAGCCCCAGTGTTGGGGAATGGATATTGTGGCTTGCATATTTGTGATTAATGAATGGAGGGAAAATGAGAGAAGAATTCAGGAGCCAGAATGGGCTAAACGCCCCGCTACCGCTAACAGAAGTCAGAATTTCGGGAAGAGGTGGAAGAAGAGAAGGAAGGCTTTATTAACTTCTCCACCCTGCTTTTTGTTTTTTTACTGACTCCTGACTCCTGGATTCTGACTACTGAATTACGCTGTGACTAACTCCGCTTTCTCCAGCAGGCGCTGCAATCTATCGCCAGTTAGCTGTTCTAACGGTTGGTCTAAAAAATATTCATCAAAAATGGATTTACCGTCAGTAGACACGTTCAGCATCGATAGCGATTGCACTACATTCATTGCAGAATCACAGGCTATATGCTGGGTTTCGTCTGCTGCACGTGTGAACCACCAGTTGCCGTCAGTCTGCCCTACTTCGCCTAGTTTTACGTCGTTGTGGTAAATGCCGTCGTCGAGGATTTCAAAGCCGTATTTCTCGCATTCGTTGAAAATCTGCGCCATAACTTCGTTACCAGTAGTGCAAGGCGTTGCAAGTTGTTCCTGCACAGGTAATGAGCCATCTTTGTAGTGAGTGCAGATGAAGCGATCGCAACGCATTAGAGTATTGGCACGGAATATTTCTTTATTGTTAACCATTACTACCCAGCGTTGGGTTAAATGGTTGTCGTCATGGCTGATGCTAGCTATCAGTTTGTCATCAGCGTAATATTCGTGATGGTCAAACGAGATTTCGACTATTGTGAGGAGTTCGGGAGCTACAGCTTGGGCTTGGTCAGCGATGTAGTTGTCGAGTTCGGCTTGGGCGAGGGCTTGTTCGTCGGGGGCAGCGAGGGTGAGTTTCTGAATCTTGCTGGCTTGATATTCAGCGATCGCAGTAATCCAAGAATCCTTACAGCGTTTGTCGCTTACTTCAACTGTGCAGCCGATTTCGCTGTAGATTTGCTTGAGTCGGGCAATCGATTTCAGTTGCAGCTGTTGATGGCTGTAGATGATATAAGTCATAATTAAAATTCCCTGTACGAATGTATGGGTTTTTCAAAAGGCGATCGCTTCCAAAGTTTCCGAGGCTAAGGGCGGTTGCCTTTTGTGATAGTTATATTATGCTACTCTGCTAACTGATTGTCAATATACTGATTAGCGGTTATTCTGTTAATTGATAGCCTGTATGTTGATTGGCTGTTATTCTGTAATCAGATAAGCGTTAATGGAGGTTAATCATTAAAAACGTGTTAGCAGTTTGGATGGAAGCATATATTGATATTTCGCAATGGTGGCCCAAAACAGAAGATGGTAGCCTCTTGTCTGTCTACGCAGTTCATAGGCAGTTTGAGGGTAGCCCGAATGAAGTCACTAGACATACCTTGACTGTCGCCCGTGATGGCAGGCTAAAAAAAGCGGATATCGATAATTTGGTAAAACTAGCAAGGATTTGCTCTGTGCTGTCTGGAGAGTTAGTAACTGTCAATGACATTGTGAAAATTCAAGAGGACTCGTGAAGATGATAATGCTCCACCGAGTTCAATCCCAGAGCATTATTGCCATAACTCACCACATACTTAATCTATTTGTCATTGATTTTGAGCAAATACTATTGAATTAAAGGGGTGGAATGATGGCTAAACCATCTTCTAGGCGTAAAAAAGCCACCTCTGCCGCAGAGATAAATTCAAAATCACTCAGTAACTCTGCAAATGAAGATATCTCTGTTGAGGAAAATCCAGCTACAGCAACAATTACGGTTAGTGCTGTTGAAGTAGAGGAATTGACCGACGAGGAACAAAGCGATCGCCTGCACTTAGAGCGCCGTGTAGAAAGAGCAGTTTTTGAAGCTGGCAAAGCACTGATGGAATTGCGCGATCGTCGGCTGTACCGTTCCACTCACAGCACTTTTGAGGAGTATTGCAAAGACAGGTTTGGATTTCAGCGTCGTCATCCTTACAGATTAATCGAAGCTTCGGCTGTGTTTGATAACTTGATGAAGATGTGTCCCAATGGGACACAAACTGAAAATGAATCGAGCGACGCGGAAAATTATCCAATTGGGACACAAACTGAAAATAAGGAAATGTGTCCCATTGGGACACAAATTTTACCTACCAGTGAACGCCAGGTTAGACCGATAACAAAGCTGGAACCTCAACAGCAATGGGAAGTATGGCAGACGGCAGTGGAAGAAGCCGGAGGTAAAGTACCATCTGCTAGAGTTGTAGGCGATGTAGTACAACGGATCATGGAACGGACAAAAGCTCCAAATCCTTATTTTGTTGGGGAAGTCTGCCAAATTTTAGCCAAAGATAATCCAGAACTCAGAGGAAAGGGTGGGTGTTGGGCAATTGTCAGCGCAGTGAATGACTTTAGTTGCAGCATGAGAATGTGGGATGGCGAGTACGCCGTTGGGTTACAACACCTGAAGTCTTACGATTACTTGCCTGCTGAATGTGAGCAGATGCAGCAGATTAGCGATCGCATCAGTCGAGTATATTCTGATTCGCTGGAGGAGACAGTCAAAAATCTGTTGCAGTCTTTGGGAAAGGTGAATCGGCCTTATCTTACTGCTGTGGAAGAGAAATTGTTGACGCTCCTAGAGTCGGAGTATGGGAAAATACCCTAAACAATTTTGGCAAATTGGCATCCAATGGCTTTGGATTGCAGTTTCAATGGAGTTAGCAACGCAACGGGACAGTGAAGAAGTTGTACGAGGGAAAAGATAAAACTTTCCGCTTCTTGACATCCAGCGATGCCAGTTGTTTAATTGAGTGCTGTAGAACCCCTCTACATGATTTATATAGCGCTCAACAGAGTTCAGTCCCCACTCTACAACTGGCTAGAAATGAACAAAACCAAATAGGATTTCAGAAGATGAAAAATCTAGATAGGTGGATTGCTGTATAGTTTGAGGTGTACCAGATTCTCCTCTCAAGAGTTGCTCTATGATTGCTCTACCTGGTATTTCTATCCAAAACAAAATATACGAAAGTTCCAATTCTCTAGTGTACCGGGGCATGAGAGACGATGGATTAGGGATCGTCGTAAAAATGCTAAAGCTTGATTATCCCTCTCCCCAAGAGCTAACCCGTTACAGACAAGAATATAAAATTACCCGTTCCCTGAATCTGGAAGGAGTTGTTAAGGCATACAGCCAGCAGAACTATCAACGCACTCTGGTAATTTTCTTAGAAGATTTTGGGGGAGAGTCCCTAGAGAAATGGATGCACAAGTGCCCAGATATATTCTGCCCCATGCCTTTATCCACTTTTCTTGGTCTGGCGATCGCTATAAGCGACATTTTAGGCAGAATCCATGCAGCCAATGTCATTCATAAAGATATCAACCCTGGAAACATAGTCCTTAATCTGGATACTGGCGTTGTCAAAATTATTGACTTTGGGATTGCTACTGAATTTAATCGCACGAATCCAACTTTTAAAAGCCCTCATGTATTAGAAGGGACACTCGCCTACCTATCTCCAGAGCAAACCGGGCGGATGAACCGTTTACTCGATTACCGCACCGATTTTTACTCACTGGGTGTGACGTTCTACGAACTGCTAACCGGACATCTGCCGTTTTCCACAACAGACATCCTTGAGCTAGTCCATTGTCATATTGCTAAAGTGCCTGTTCCACCTCACGAACTGAATGCAGCGATCCCTAAAGCCGTTTCAGATATTGTTTTAAAATTGATGGCGAAAAACGCAGAGGATCGTTATCAGAGTGCCTGGGGCATCAAAGCAGATTTAGAAATTTGTGCTGACCAATTAAAAAAAATCGGGCAAATCAATAGCATTCAACTGGGTCTATTAGATGTTTGGGATCAGTTTCAAATTCCCCAAAAACTTTATGGACGGGATAAAGAAGTTGCAATGTTATTAGCAGCTTTTGAGCGCGTTGCTTCAGAAAAACTTGTACAACAAACTTCAGAACAGAAACTAACAAACAATCAAACCTTCAAAGTCGAAATGATGCTGGTTTCTGGCTATGCGGGAATTGGGAAATCAGCATTAGTCCAGGAACTTTATAAACCAATCACCGCAAAGCGCGGCTATTTTATCTGGGGTAAATTCGATCAATTTGGGCGTAATATTCCCTACAGCGCGATCGCAGATGCCCTGCAAAAATTGGTACAACAATTGCTCAGTGAACCAGACGAGCAAGTGCAACAATGGCGATCGCGCTTGCTAACGGCTTTGGGAACCAACGGACAAATTATCATTGATATCATCCCGGAAGTTGAATTAATTATCGGCAAGCAGCCGCCTGTATCAGAAGTTGGAGCAACTGAAGCTCAAAATCGCTTCAATCTAATTTTTCAGAAGTTTGTGCGGGTGTTTTGTTCAGAGTCACACCCGCTTGTGATCTTTTTAGATGATTTGCAATGGATAGACTGTGCAACGCTGAAGTTAATCGAGCTGATGTTGCTTGATGAACAAACCCAATTCCTATTTTTAATTGGAGCCTATCGAGATAATGAGGTAAATCCAACTCATCCGTTGATGTTAACGCTCTTAAGACTGCGAAAACAAGGGGCAGTAATTCAGGAGATAATCCTGGCACCATTAACGCTGGGTTCGCTGAGTCAGTTGATTGCCGAGACGCTACATCAGAATGCAGACACCGTTTGTTCCTTAGCTGGGTTAGTACTGCGTAAAACCGAGGGCAATCCTTTCTTTGTCGGTGAATTTTTGAGAATGCTGCATAGCGAAAATCTGCTGACCTTTGATGCTGAACACTTATGCTGGCAATGGAACATTGCTAAGATTCAAGCCCAGGATATTACCGATAATGTGGTGGAGTTGCTACTGAGCCAGTTAAATAAATTACCAGAAAACACACAGCAAATTCTCCAGTTAGCAGCTTGTATCGGTGCTGAATTTAATTTAGATACGTTAGCGATCGTTTGCGAACAATCTCCTAAAGCAATTTCTCTAGATTTACTAGTAGCCATTCAAGCCGGATTAATTCAACCTATATCTGAATTAGACGAAAACCTATTAGTTCAAGAATATAAGTTTTTGCACGATCGCGTACAGCAAGCGGCATACGCCTTAACCGATGAGTCGCAAAAACTTGGAGTACATCTGCAAATCGGTCGCAATTTACTCGAAAAGACTTCACCAGAGCAGTTAGCAGAGCGGTTGTTTGAAATTGTTGATCAACTGAATTATGGAACCGAGTTAATCAGTGAGCAATCTGAACGGAATCAGATTGTCAAACTGAATTTGCAAGCAGGTCAAAAAGCGCTAGCAGCGACGGCTTATGAAGCCGCTTTCAAGTATTTCAATGCAGGGCTTAAACTTCTTGATGGGGAAAGTTGGCAGCGTGAGTATGGCTTAACTTTGGCGTTGCATTCGGAGGCAGCAGAGGCAGCATACCTCAGTGGTCACTTTGACGAAATGGAGCGGCTTGTAGAAGAAGTACTCAACCGTGCGAAGACAGTACTCGATAAAGTGAAAGCTTACGATAGCAGAATTCAAGCATGGCTGTCGCGGGGAGACCCCAAAGAAGCCCTAAAAACTGGCTTGGAAGTGCTGCAACTCTTGGGAATTAGTTTAGTAGAAGCTCCAAGTCAGTTAGACGTTCAAGCAGGATTAGAGGAAACGGCTTCACGATTGGTTGGGCGGGAAATCGAAGATTTGATCGATCTGCCAGAGATGATTGAACCTGTGCCACTGGCAGCAATCTACATTTTAGTCAGCACAGTGGGAGCGGCTTTTAATGTGTCACCCACTTTGATGGTGCTGATTGTGTGCAAAATGGTGAATTTATCGATCGCCAATGGAAACGCCATCTGGTCGCTTCTCGGTTATGCTGCATACGGCATGATGCTATGTGGAGTTGTACAAGACCTTGAACTGGGTTATCGATTTGGCAAATTATCCTTAAACTTAGCGAAAAGATTAAATAACAAGAGAGTTAACTGCAAAACATTGCTGATGGTGAATTTCCATATAATTCACTGGAAAGACCACCTTAAAGAGACGTTCCCTGTTTTAGCTGAGGCTTATCAAAGCGGTATAGAAAGTGGAGAGTTTGAATTTGCGAGTTATTGTGCATTCAGCCTATGTTATTACCCCTTTTTTGCAGGACAAGAACTGACAGAACTGGAACAACAAACAGCGATTTATCGTAAAGCCACCCATCAAATTAGACGAGAGACTGCTTCCATTTGGCTGGCAATGTTGCAGCAAACGATCCTTAACCTGCGAGGTCAATCTGAAAATCCAAGTCGCTTAGTGGGTTGTATCTATGACGAAGAGCAAGCATTATCATGGGCGATCGCTGTCAAGGATGGAACTAGCCTTCACTACTTCTACTTAAATAAGCTGATTTTATGCTATCTGTTCGGGGAGCATGAGCAAGCTGCAAAAACGGCTACTTTGGCAGAACAGTATTTAGGCGCAGCCACAGCAATAATCTCTGTATCTATATTTCATTTCTATGACTCTCTAATATTTCTGAGCTTGTTGGCGGATGCTTCAAACTCAGAAAAAGAAGCTTGGTTGAATCGCGTTAACGCCAACCAGGAAAAAATGCAGAAATGGGCACACCATGCCCCCATGAATTTTTTGCATAAATTTCAGTTAGTTGAGGCAGAGAAAGCACGAGTTTTGGGTCAGTTTTTTGAGGCAGAGGAGTTTTATGAACAAGCAATTTTTGGTGCTAAAGACAACGAGTACCTTCAAGAAGAAGCTTTAGGCTATGAGTTAGCTGCAAAACATTACTTGGCTCGTGGTCGAGAAAGGTTTGCTCAACTTTATATGAAGGAAGCCCATTACTGCTATGAGCGGTGGGGAGCAACCGCAAAAGCCAAAGATTTAGAGACTCGCTATCCACAGTTTTTTCCTCAGTCGCTGAATGTGGCTCCCACACAAGTTCACACCACTGCTGGAACTACTTCTAACACCTCACATATTGCTTTCGATTTAGCGACAGTAATCAGAGCATCCCAAGCCATCTCTCGCGAAATTGAACTGGATCAGTTACTCAATTCTTTGATGCAGATATTAATTGAGAATGCTGGGGCACAAACTGGATGCTTGATTTTGGAAAACGCAGGAGAATGGGCAATCGAGGCTGCTTGTGAACTCAATGATGGGGCGAATTTTTGTACTACACAAGTACTGCAATCGATTTCAATGGTAAATCGCTTACCCGAATCCATCATTTATTATGTGATTCGGACTCATGAATCTGTCATTTTAAATGATGCAACTCGTGAAGGTAATTTTATCAATGAGCCATATATTCAGCAGAACCAAACGAAATCACTTCTTTGTTTGCCGTTGTTGAATCAAAGTAAACTTGTTGGCGTGTTGTACCTGGAAAATCAATTAGCAACTGGAGCATTCACAGCAGAGCGATCGCAACTTCTAAATCTACTATCTACTCAGGCAGCAATTGCGATCGAGAATGCCAAACTGTACTCAGAGCTACGCGCAAGCAAAAGTCAGTTGACGCAGTTCTTAGAAGCGATTCCATTAGGAGTTGCAGTTGTGGATGCGGCGGGTCGCCCTTACTACTTCAATCAACAAGCAACTCAGCTAACAGGCAAAGGGGTTGTTTCTTCCGTAACAATGGATCAACTTGCAGAGACGTATCAAGCCTATATAGCCGGAACGAATCAAAAATATCCTACTGAAAAACTGAATTTATACCGGGCGTTGAAAGGTGAACGCACGAGGACAGATGATTTAGAAATTCACCGAGGCGACAGCATTATTCCAGTTGAGATATGGGGAACGCCAGTATTTGATGAACAGGGTAAGGTGGCGTATGCGATCGCCACCTTTCAAGATATCACAGAGCGGAAACAAGCAGAACACTTCTTAGCCAATTACAACCGCACCTTAGAGCAACAGGTAGCTCAAAGGACGGCGGCTTTAGAGCAAAGCCAAGCAGAACTGCGCGAGCGAGAACAGGAATTACGAGTGATCACGGACGCTCTACCTGTTTGTATTACCTATGTAGATGCCGACCAGCGTTATCGGTTTGCCAACCGCACTTATGAGGAATGGTTTCAACGTAGTCGAGGTGAAATTTTGGGCAAGCATATTTGCGAAAACTTGGGTGAGGCATCTTATCAAGTTGTACAACCGTATATCAATCAAGCACTGGCAGGGCAAATCACAACCTATGAGGCAGAAATTCCCTGTGTGTTTGGCAAGAAATACATCAGTAATTCCCTCATCCCTGATGTCGATAACAATGGTCAAGTGAAAGGATACTATGGCCTGATTACAGATATCAGCGATCGCAAACGTGCCGAAGAAGCCTCAATTTTAGAGGAACGCAACCGCATGGCACGCGAAATTCATGACACTCTCGCGCAAGCCTTTACCGGGATTCTGGTTCACATGGGAACCGTTTCTCGATTAGTGACCAGCAACCCCCAAGCAATTCAAACACATATTAATATCGTGCGAGACCTGGCCCGCACCGGGCTGACAGAAGCTCGACGCTCCGTTGCAGCATTGCGTCCCCAATCCCTAGAAGATGGCGATCTGTGGACGGCACTGCAACGGTTTGTAGCTACCATGCAATCTTCAACCGAAACCAGCTTGATTTGTGATATTATTGGCACGCCCTATACGTTACCCCCGGAAACAGAGAATAATCTTCTAAGAATTGCACAGGAAGCATTTACCAATTCAATTAGGTATGCGAATGCAAAGGAAATTCGGATTGAATTAATTTATGAACCAACGCAATTCTTCTTACGAATTAAAGACAATGGACAAGGATTTGAAGCCAACCATACAATCCTAAATCGGGGGTTTGGCTTACTGGGGATTACCGAACGAGCGGAACGCATTAAGGCACAACTCTCGATTAAGAGCCGACTGGGGCAGGGAACAGAAACGATCGTATCCGTACATCGGGAGGCATCAGCGTGAGTCAGTCTACAGTAATCCGCGTTTTGATTGTTGACGATCACTCAATCGTCCGGCAAGGACTAGCCGCGATGATTGAGAATGAGCCAGATATGACGGTGGTGGGTCAAGCGGGCAATGGGCAGGAAGCGATCGCTCAATATCGGCAACTGCAACCTGATGTCACCTTAATCGACTTACGGATGCCGCAGATCGGCGGCGTTGATGCCATCGTCGCCATCTGTGCTGAATTCGCTCATGCCCGGATGATTGTACTGACCACTTATGACGGGGACGAAGATATTTATCGAGCATTACGCGCCGGAGCCAAGGGCTATCTGCTGAAGGACGCGGAACCGGAGGCACTCCTGAATGCGATTCATATTGTTCACAGTGGACAACAATATATCCCTTCCGAAGTTGCTGCCAAACTGGTGCAACGGATGAACATTCCAGAGTTGAGCGATCGAGAACAAGAGGTTGTTTGTCAGATGGCGCGTGGCTTGAGTAATCAAGATATTGCTGCGGCTTTGAATATTACTGAAAGTACTGTGAAATTTCACATCAACCGGATTTTGAGCAAATTAGGCGTGAGCGATCGCACTCAAGCGGTGATTACCGCACTGAAGCGGGGACTCGCCAAGTTGTGAAACAAGCAAAACTGAACTTAAGTTCGGTTGAGGGTTAGTTTTAGAGATAGTAAGCAACTGTTGTTTCATCGCTTCAATTACTCAACTTAGAGTTGGCGACAAAGCTGAATTAGTTTCATAAGCTAAAGACATAGAAAAAACGGAGTCGGGAGGAATCACAGATAGGAGTCATGCCAATCCCTTGATGCTGTGAGAAACCCTTTTTGATACAGTGTCCGATGAATCAAGATAGTAATTTTAATCAACTTTTTGTTCCACCTTCCGAACGCGATCGCTATCAAGGGATGCTCAATGCCCCGATCGTACTCGTGGAATATGGAAATTACCAATGTCTTCAGTCCAGGGAAATGCATCAGTTGATTCAGGCAATTGTGCAAGATTTCAATTCCCGGCTGACTGAGAAAAATTCGATTTGTGTAGTGTTTCGTTACTTTATCGAACATTCAATTTATCCTCAAGCACAAAAGGCAGCGGAAGCAGCGGAAGCAGCAGCAGCGCAAGGTCAGTTTTGGCAGATGCACGAGATGCTGCTCACCCATCAAGAGGCATTGGGAAACGGCTATCTCGTTGAGTATGCCAATAATCTAGGTCTCGACATCAGCCAATTTTTGCAGGATATCTTCAAACAAGTCCATGTTGACCGCATCAATCAAGATATCGCAAGTGGTCAGCAAAGTGGAGTAGTGACTGCACCAGCTTTGTTTATTAATGGAATTCGGTATCGCCATCGCTGGAATATGGAGCAGTTGATGGCAGCCATTAGCACTGCAACTAATGAAGTGCTTTGATCCTCAATCCCACCATTCACAGCAGAACAATTAAGTTGCGTTTTTGCTCAAAGAACTACCGAAAGAGCTAAAGCCAACAAACTAGACAACACCTAAAACGAGGATACAAAATGAAAACGCAGAAAGTATGGTTCATTACCGGAGCGTCCAGGGGCTTTGGGTTGGAAATTGCCAAAGCAGCTCTAGCAGCAGGCGACCAAGTAGTAGCGACAGTTCGCTCTCAGCCCACACAACTCGCCACTACCCTGCACAACCACCCGGATCTGTACGCTGTGCAGATGGATGTCACCCAGGAAGGCCAGGTACAAGAGGCTGTTAAGCAAGGCATTGCCCGTTTCGGCCGGGTTGATGTCTTGGTCAATAATGCCGGGTTTGGCATGGTTACTGCGATCGAAGAAGCCACGGATGCCGAAGTCCGCAAACAGTATGATACCAACATATTTGGGTTATTGAACGTGACTCGTGCGGTGTTGCCGTACCTGCGCCAGCAAAAATCCGGGCGGGTCATCAATATCACGTCGCTGTTCGGCTACGATGCAGTTCCGGGCTGGGGATTGTACGGGTCCACTAAATTTGCGATCGAAGGTCTCTCGAAAGGGTTAGCGGTGGAACTGGCACCGCTCGGCATCCAGGTTACAGCAGTAGCTCCCGGTCTTTTTAGTACCGACTTCCTGAGCGCTGAATCTTATGTTGCCGCTAAAACCATTATCGACGATTACCAGGAAACGGTAGGACCCATGCGTAGCGGAGCCAATGCGCTACACGGGCATCAACCTGGCGATCCGAAAAAGTTTGCTCAGGTGATTATTCAACTTGCCAATACAGAACGTCCGCCGCTGCATTTGCCCGTCGGGAAGGACACGATCGCCATGTACCAGAACAACGCCGCGAAAATGGCACAAGAAATCGAAGCATGGCTACCAGTCGCTACCAGCACTGACCATGACCACCGCATAGCGGCTTCGACCATAAACTGACCTGCAACCTTCACACATTATTTCCAAAAGAGATTCTTATGAAACTGGAAGGGCGAGATTGCCAAAGCAGTCCTCTTCCTTGCTTCAGATAATTCGTCCTTCGTTCCAAACAATCCCTCAAAAGCATAAAGGAATTTTACTATGGGCATCGAACAGAAAGTCGCCGTTATTACTGGCGCATCGCAGGGCATCGGCGCAGCCCTTGTCAAGGCGTACCGCGATCGCAACTATCGGGTGGTCGCTATCTCACGCTCAATTCAGCCATCGAATGATGATGCAATCCTCACAGTGTCAGGTGACATCGCTAATCGAAAAACCGCCGAACGTGCGATCATCGAAGGCGTGACCCGCTTCGGGCGCATCGACACGCTCATCAACAACGCTGGTATATTCATCGCCAAGCCATTTACCCAATACAGTGAGGCTGATTACGAGGTATATCTGGGCACTAACGTCACTGGCTTCTTTCACATGACGCAACTCGCGATCGCCGAGATGGAGAAGCAGGGTAGCGGTCATATCGTGCAGATATCGACGAGCTTGGTTGACAACCCGATCGCCGGCGTACCATCTGTGCTCGCGTCGCTGACGAAGGGCGGACTGAATGCCGCGACTAGATCGCTTGCGATCGAGTATGCCAAGCGTGGTATCCGGGTGAACGCCGTCGCGCTGGGTACGATCAAAACGCCAATGCATCCCGCAGAGACCCATGCACAGCTCGATGCCCTGCACCCGATCGGTCGTATGGGCGAAATCTCCGACATCGTTGATGCAATCCTCTACCTGGAATCAGCCAACTTTGTCACGGGCGAAATTCTTCACGTCGATGGTGGACAGAGTGCGGGTCACTAACACCGCCTTGCAAGCAGAAAAATGGCTTTGACGCTCCTAAACAAGATTGCTCGATCGCACACCCTTTTGACTAAGGAACACAGGCATGATTTACGAATTACGCATTTATCACGCCATGCCCGGACGACTACCCGCGCTGCTTTTGCGCTTCCAGAACCACACGTTACGGATTTTGGAAAAGCATGGCATCCGCCAAGCCGGATTCTGGACAACGTTAATCGGCGAGAGCAATCAGCAGCTTACTTATATGCTTACCTGGGACAGCATGGCTGAACGCCAGGAGCGCTGGAACGCATTCCTCGCCGACCCCGAATGGATCGCGATCAGCACCGAAACCGAGAAGGACGGTCAACTTGTGCAGAATATCAGTAACGAGTTGCTGGTACCGACCGCCTTTTCCTCAGTGAAGTGATCTGTGGGGCGAGTGACGGAACTCGAACCTATACCATCCGGCAATGTAGACTCGAATGGCACTAAGATAAGCCGAAAGGCTTGTGTCATCTCGTTCTCAGTCTTAAGACTGGGAATGTATTCTCTTAAGCTTTGCCTCTGGTCAAGAAGGAGGAAGCAGCAGCTCTCCCAGAATGGGTAGCTAGCCTACAAGCTAGGAACCAGTTAGAGCAAGGGCTGTATCTTAACTTAGTGCCATTCAATGCAGACTCCTTACCGTTACATTCGATTTTGAAAGCGAGGTAGGCGCGATGAAGACGAATTTTGAGAACAAGTCCTTTGAGAATGAACATGAGACTGATAGCCACGATATTTTCGCCGAACGTGTCCGCAGAAACCAGCGCCAGCTCACCTCCCAGCTAAGGCACCAGTACGATTTTATTGTTTGCGGATCTGGCTCTTCTGGCTCGGTGGTTGCCCGCAGACTGGCTGAGAATCCAGATGTCAGCGTTCTGCTCCTGGAAGCTGGAGGTAACGATGATGTGCCAAGTGTCATAGAAGCGAATCAATGGCCGATAAACCTTGGAAGCGATCGCGACTGGAGCTTCCAGGGCCAGCCGAATCTACATGTGAACGGTCGTTCGATTCCGTTCTCTATGGGCAAGGTACTTGGCGGTGGATCGAGCATCAACGTCATGGTTTGGGCACGCGGACACAAGCATGATTGGGATTTCTTCGCATCCGTTGCCAACGATCTAGCCTGGAGTTATGAATCCGTTTTGAAGATTTATCGCCGCCTAGAAGATTGGCATGGCGTGCCAGACCCAATGTATCGCGGAACGGGAGGGCCAGTATTTGTCCAGCCTGCGCCGGAGCCAAACCCGCTCGCACCCGCAACGATTGAAGGAGCGCGGGTGGTGGGTATTCCTACTTTTGAAAATCCGAACGGACGCATGATGGAAGCAGCGAAGGGCGCTTCTATCAGCGATGTGCGAGTCCGCAATGGCAAGCGCGAATCGATATTCCGCTCCTATGTCTTCCCTTATATGGATCGGCCAAACCTGACGGTTCTCAGTCATGCACTGGTCACACGGCTGACGTTCCAGGGCAAGCGGGTCACTGGCGTGGAAATCTCTTATCGTGATAAAATCTATCGCATTGGTGCGGCAGTCGAAGTCGTACTGTCGCTCGGTGCAATCCATACGCCGAAAGTGCTGATGCAATCCGGTATCGGCGATGAGGCCGAGTTGCAGCGATTTGGAATTCCTGTCGTGCAGCACCTTCCCGGTGTGGGGCAAAATTTTCAAGACCATGTTGCATTCGATTGTGTCTGGGAATATGAAAACGCTCTCGCACCCAGAAACAACTTGTCCGAGGCAATCTTTTTCTCAACGAGCCAGCCCGGGCTTGACAGTCCAGACTTATTTGTTTGTCAAGCCGAGGTGCCAAAATCCACTGCCGAGAATGCCGTCCGGTTTGGGCTGCCTGATGCAGGCTGGACGTTATTTGGGGCGATCACGCAGCCCAAAAGCCGAGGCCGTCTGCGCCTGACGGGAGCCGATCCATCTGACCCGATTCTGATTGACGGAAACACTCTGTCTGACCCGGATGATCTCAAAACCGCGATCGCCTGCGTAGAACTTTGCCGCGAAGTTGGTAACTCTGCTCCCCTTCGTCCGTTCGTCAAGCGCGAAGTGATGCCAGGTAATTTGAAAGGGGCTGAACTCGAACGCTTTATTCGGGATGCTGCGACGAGTTTCTGGCATGAAACCTGCACCGCAAAGATGGGTCGAGATTCTATGTCGGTGGTGGATAGCAACCTGAGAGTGTATGGAATTGACAATCTCCGGATTGCTGATGGATCGATTCTGCCGCGAGTAACGACCGGTAACACGATGGCTCCCTGCGTGATTATCGGGGAGCGGGCAGCGGAAATTCTACATCTCGAACACCAGCTGCAATCTACCGTAAAAACAGACTCAGGCGTGCAATAAAACCACCGCACTTTTCATTGGCGGACGCACATTTAAGCCGCGTGTTAACTCAAAGAACTTGAGTGGTCTAAATTGGGCGATGGTCGGATTGCGCTCGACTCACGAAGTGAGTCCCTCCAATCGAAGATTGGAGGCAGCCCAAACTAAGTTTGGGCTGGAGCGCCCGACCCGCCAAAGGCGATGGCGCAAAGCGCCCGCTGGAAGCGATCGCAGAAGAATGAAAAGTAACCAATCTGAACATTAAACTTACCAACCTAAAGGAGAACAAGATGAGTAGCAATAACGTAAACAGTCCAAACATGAAACTCGAAGTTGTGCTATTCGGCGCTTCCGACGTTGACCGCGCGAAGGCATTCTACGAGAATCTCGGCTGGCGGCTCGACATCGACATCGCGGAGGGCGACTTCCGCGGCGTGCAGATGACGCCCCCCAACTCGGAAGCCTCGATCATCTTCGGCAAGGGAGTCACTCCGGACAATTCTGGCTCGGCGCACAGCCTGGTTCTCGCCGTGGACGACCTCGACATCGCCCGCGAAGACTTAATCGCTCGCGGTGTCAATGTGAGCGAAGTCTTCCACTACGCCGGCGGCCCCTTCAATAACGCCGTGGAGAACCCGCGCGTTGGAGGACGCGACCCGCAAGGCCGTTCCTACTTCTCGTTTGCCTCGTTTGAAGATCCGGACGGAAACGGCTGGCTGCTCCAGGAGATTAAGGAGCGACTTCCCGGCCGCGAGTGGAAATTGACGCAGGCACAAGACCTGGACGTTGCAACTATTGCAAACCTTCTCCGTGAGACAGCAGAACAGCACGATCGCTACGAGAAAACTCACGCCGAGCATCACTGGTGGAACTGGTACGCACCTTACCTGAGCGCACGTCAGAATGGCAGCAGTTCAGAAGAGGCTGCCGCCGCTGCTGATCGTTACATGGAAGAGGTTTTTCCTGTTCTTTCCAGATGATGCGGTCAGAGTTGCCACACCCGCCGAGTATGTCGGCCACTAGGTAGCGTTAGAGGTTTACGAAGCCAACGATTCTTGCCCAAAAACTCAGGGCGGCGTTTAGGTTTCTGTGCTGAGTCCGAGGACGCGGACGATTCTAGCTCTCGCCCCCCGTTCGCGGACTCACCTCGGAACCTGCGTAAATGTGTCAGCAGCGTTCCTTCGCTCCGTATCAGATTTGGAGATCGGCTGTTATCGGAGATCGTTTTATCACCTTGCGTGGACAGTAAGTTACAAAATTATGAAAAAGACTATCGTTAAAGCCGCCGCCGTGCAGATTAGTCCCGTGCTGTACCGACCGCGTGGCTAGATGCGGATCAGCAGTCTCAGATCATGAAGGACACGGGTTGCGCGATCGAGCCGATTTCTGGCGGCTGCTTCACTGCCATTGTGAGTCCGGACGGCCAAATCATCGGCGAGCCTCTCAAAGTGTGATTTTACCCCCTGCGTGACCAAATTTTGAACCATAACGTGACCAAAAGTTAACGTAATTTCAAGCTTTTGAGCCAATCAATAACTTAGCTTTATGAATCAAATTATGTCCGCGTGTTTTAAATGTGAACCATAATACGACCAAAAGTTTTATTTTGAGACTTGGTAAAAAATGCCGAGCAAGACACACTAATTTAGTCGAAAATTTTAAACTTTCGGTCAAAATATAATTCAAAATGTCCACAATATGGTTCAAAAATATGTTTCGCCAGAAATTGAGTGATAAAGCGATCGCCTAAAATCTGAATTTTTATTTCTCTCTCATCGCGGTACGGTACAAATGAACTATTTGACCATGTTCCTTGCTGTAATTAAGTTTTGAGTTTTTTGAACTCCATTTATAGCTTTGAACTATATGTTGTCCTAGTACAAAGTGAAGTATTTCGTGACCGTTTGGCTAAATTATCGTTCAAATCACACAAAGTGGGCGAAGGTGAAGTGATTGCCGATCTTGACTTTGCCCAGATTGACGCCCGCAAGCGGCTGATGGATGCGCGCGGTCATTACAGCCGCCCCGAACTACTCAGCTTGTTGATTGATCGCAGACTCGCGTCGCCCGTCCATGAGCGCACCGCACACCCCAATGGTAATGGCTCGCACGTGGTCGTTGATGAGGAGAGAACCGTCGAGGTTCTCTAATGCCACCGTACCTATCGGAACGCAACTATAGGAAGGTCAGCACATGTCCAAAAAAATCAATCATAATCGCCGCTACTTCCTAACAACCATGCTTAAAACTATTGCTGCCACCCAGCTTGGCATGATCGGCTGCACCACACAACACGCAACGTCAGCAACGGCTGAGTTACCGATTGAAGGTGAACTACCGTCTCTTGTCGGCGCGATCGCGTGGCTCAATTCGCAGCCATTAACAGTTGACGAACTGCGTGGAAAAGTCGTGCTGATCAACTTCTGGACTTATACCTGCATCAATTGGCTGCGCCAACTCCCTTACGTTCGCGCGTGGGCTGAAAAGTATAAGGATCGGGGACTAGTAGTAATTGGTATACATACACCGGAGTTTGAATTCGAGAAGAATATCGATAATGTCCGCCGAGCCTCAACAGAAATGAAAATTGACTATCCGATCGCCGTAGATAACGATTATGCGGTGTGGCGCGCTTTCGAGAACCATTATTGGCCAGCCCTTTATTTTATAGACACGCAAGGACGCATTCGTCATCACCAATTCGGCGAGGGCGAGTACGAGCAATCGGAAAGGGTCATTCAACAGCTACTGTCTGAGTCCGGAACTGGCCATGTCAGTCCGGAAATAGTTGAAGTCGACGCTCGCGGTTTTGAAGCCGCTGCCGATTGGGGCAGCCTGAAATCGCCTGAAAACTACCTCGGCTACGAAAGAACGGAAAATTTTGCGTCTCCCGGCGGCGCGGTGTTAAACAAGCGTCATTTATATACCGCCCCCGCGCAATTGAAACTTAATCAATGGGCGCTTTCGGGCGATTGGACAATCAGAAGACAAGCCATTGTACTGAACGAGTCCGGCGGGCGGATCGCGTACCGCTTCCATGCACGCGATCTTCATCTCGTCATGGGACCGAGCGAGCGAGGAGCGTCCGTGCGGTTTCGGGTGCTTGTAGACGGACAGCCGGCAGTCGCGGCTCGCGGACTTGACGTTGATGTGCGAGGCGAAGGCACGGTTACCGAACAGCGGTTGTACCAACTAGTCCGACAGCCGAAGCCCATCAGCGATCGACAGTTCGAGATCGAGTTTCTAGATTCTGGGGTGGAGGCTTTTGCGTTCACGTTCGGTTGATAACGCAAACAGATACGTTTTCGCAACGAGCGACAAGAAGGTAAATGATATGACGATGAAATCCACACATGACAGCCCAATCCTCGTAACCGGTGCGGCTGGCGATCTCGGTGCGATCGGCCGCAACCTCACCGCAATGCTGCTCGCCAAAGGGCATAAAGTGCGTGCCTTAGTTCGGCGGGAGGATGAACGCGCTGAGGGACTGCGCCAGCTTGGAGCCGAGGTTGTGCAAGGCGATCTAACTGATCTTGCCTCGATGCACCGCGCGATCGAAGGTTGCAGGCGCATCTATTTCGGAATGTCGGTCTCAGCAGCTTATCTCGAAGCCACGGTCAACACCGCCGCGGTAGCACGCCACCACGGCGTCGAGGCTTTCGTAAACATGTCGCAGATGACAGTGACGCAGATGAGTATCACCGAGACCACCCCAAGCCCACAGCACAAGCTGCACTGGCTTGCGGAACAGGCATTGGCGTGGTCGGGGCTGTCGGTCGTCACGGTGCGGCCCACGGTTTTCATCGAGGGCTTCTTTCTGCGTCTCGCCGCTGCTGGCGTCCGGGACAGCGACGAACTGGCCCTGCCCCTGGGTAACAGCAAGACCTCGCCGATCTCGGCTGTTGATGTGGCGCGTGCCGTTTCCACGATCCTCGACGACCCTACCCCGCACATTGGTCATGTTTACAATTTAACCGGATTTGAGTCGGCCGATCTGGACTACTACGCGCGCGTCTTTTCCGAGGCACTCGGCCGAACTATCCGCTATCATAATGTGCCGCTCTCTAGTTGGACTGATACGCTTCGTGAGTTTGGGGTGCCAACGCACCTCGTCAACCACCTTGCGGTGATGGCCCAACTTCACGCGCAGGGGCGGTATGACCGCATGACGGATGACCTGTTCAAGCTCACTGGCAAGATGTCGACGAGCATGTATGACTTCGTGAAATTGCACGCTGCTGAATTCACGCGAAGTGAACCCACGGCTTGAGGGGCAGTCCGCTTGTAGTTAAATAATCCAGTCAAGGCAGCCTATGCAGAATGTGGGTTTAAACGGTGGAGCGATTTTCCGTAGTGCATAAATCTTTTGACTTCAAGGGGCAAGCTACGGAACTCGAACCTGTAGCATCTGGACTGCAAACTCCTCCCCATTATTACAACTGAGTAATGCGGACAGACGATCGCTTAAAGACATATATCTTGCTTCTATTAGCAAGCGTGGGAAATACTTATGTGGCCTAAAACAGAACTGATAGATTTGCTCAAAATCGCGCATCCAATAATTCAGGCTCCGATGGCTGGCGCTTCCACACCTGAGTTGGTTGCGGCTGTTTCTAATGCAGGAGGTCTTGGCTCCTATGGTGGTGCGGCCACCGCACCAGCCAAACTTCGCTCCATTATCAGGCAAATTCGAGAGCTGACAGACCAACCCTTTGGAGTTAATTTGTTTGCCCCAGCAGTTGAAGCGTATGAACTTGTGCCTGAGCAGCAAGCAGCAATGTCCGAGTTATTAACAATATGGCATAACGAACTTGATGCAGGGTCTGTTCCCGAACCAATATCAATACTAGGGCCATTCCAAGAGCAATTTACTGTCTTGCTGGAAGAGAAAATACCTGTTTTTAGTTTCCACTTTGGGCCGGCACCAATTGAGGCAATTCGTGAGATACACGCTATAGGCTCAATTGTATTAGCAACCGCGACGACCGTCCGTGAAGCAAAAGCTCTCGTTGAAGCAGGAGTCGATGTCATCATAGCCCAGGGCTTTGAAGCCGGAGGTCATCGCGGTACTTTTGCTGTGCCTTATGAACATGGATTGATTGGAACAGCAGCGTTAGTGCCGCAAATAGCTGATGCGGTATCGGTTCCAGTCGTTGCGGCGGGCGGAATTATGGATGCTCGTGGAATCGTTGCTGCGTTTGCACTTGGGGCAAGCGGGGTACAGATGGGAACTGCCTTTCTCGCCTGCCCTGAGAACAATATCCCAGAAGTCTATAGGCAGGCTGTACTCAATTGTAAGGACGAAGACACGGTTATTACTGAAGTATTTTCCGGCAAACCCGCCAGAGCAATCCGAAATCGATTTATACGTGAAATGGAAAATAACAAAGATAAAGTGCTGCCATTCCCGGCTCAGATGTCTATAGGGCGGGTTTTATATCAGGCTTCTGCTCAACAATCAAGTCCAGATTTTGTCAGTATGTGGGCAGGACAGGGAGCAGGATTAGCCGAAGCTCTCCCGGCAGGTGAGCTGATCGAAAAAATTATACAAGAATTTCTTGTCGTAACTGCTTCTTTACAACTCAAATAAACAGATAGTCGATTCAATTAAAGCAAGTTGAGTTAAATCCAATTGGAAAAAGATAAATGTCCGAGAAAATTAACTATCAACGCCGCCGCTTTTTGGGCACTGCGGCTATGACTATTGCTACTACACAGCTAGGCAGATTCGGTTCTGCGATCGCACAGTCGAGCAAAACACAACCAGCAGTTCTGTCCACAACTAAGCCGGGGAAAAACACGTCTTTCGTCTCACTAAAGCAGATCGATGCTGGTGTTCTAAATGTTGGATACGCTGAAGCGGGCCCTGCGAATGGCCATCCAGTAATCCTGCTGCATGGATGGCCCTACGACATTTATAGCTATGTTGATGTCGCTCCTTTGTTAGCATCGGCGGGGTACCGGGTGATCATCCCGTATCTGCGCGGCTATGGCACGACGCGCTTTCTTTCGAGCGAGACGTTCCGCAATGGGCAACAGTCGGCGATCGCTGTCGATATCATCGCTTTGATGGATGCGCTCAAGATCGAGAGGGCGATCCTCGCTGGTTATGATTGGGGAGCGCGAACAGCCAACATCATCGCGGCACTCTGGCCCGAACGCTGCAAGGCACTCGTCTCCGTAAGCGGTTATTTGATTGGCAACCCTGAAGCCAACAAGACACCTCTGCCGCCGCAGTCCGAACTCCAATGGTGGTATCAATTCTATTTTGCGGCGGAACGCGGCAAGCTGGGCTACGAAAAATATCGGCACGATTTCAACAAGCTCATCTGGAAGCTTGCTTCGCCGCAATGGCACTTCGATGACGCAACATTTGATCGCAGCGCGGCTGCCTTCAACAACCCAGATCACGTCGGTATCGTCATCCACAACTACCGTTGGCGGCTCGGTCTGGCTGAAGGCGAGTCGAAGTATGACGAGATTGAGAAGCGGCTTGCCGCAGCCCCCGCGATCGCCGTGCCCACCATCACTCTGGAAGGTGATGCCAACGGTGCGCCGCACCCAGATGCTAGTACCTACGCAAGGAAATTTTCGGGCAAATACGCACACCGGATCGTCAAGGGCGGTGTCGGTCACAACCTGCCTCAGGAAGCACCTCGGGAGTTCGCCAAGGCCGTCGTCGAAGTTGACGGTTACTGATTGGGTTTAGCCTGAGTCGTGAAACAGACAATTTGCAGCAAGGAGAAAACATCATGACAAAACTGAAAAAAGTACATTATAAAACCAAAGCCCGCACCGCAGCTACCTTCGTCTTCCTCTCGCTATTCCTTGTCGCGCTCTTTGTGGCAACGGTGTTTCTGGCACTACCCGCTCGCCTACTTGCACAGCAATCCGCCCAGACCGGCGCACAAACCCAGGTCGCAGCTAAGGCGATGTCTACGACGGGCTACGCCTACGCGACCAAAGACAACGCAATCCGCCCCTTCCGCGTCCACGTCCCGCAAGAGGCGATCGTCGATCTCCGCAAGCGCATTGCAGCAACCCGCTGGTCTGACAAGGAGACTGTCGCCGACCAGTCGCAGGGCGTGCAACTGGCAACAATGAAGGAACTCGTCCGTTACTGGGGAACGAAGTACGACTGGCGGAAAGCCGAGGCGAAGCTGAATGCCTTGCCGCAGTTTGTAACGAACATCGACGGACTGGACATTCACTTTATTCACGTTCGCTCCAAAAATCCTAACGCTTTGCCATTGCTCATCACGCACGGATGGCCTGGATCGGTACTTGAACAGCTAAAGGTCATCGGCCCGCTGACCAATCCAACAGCCTATAGGGGACGCCCGGAGGACGCATTCGATCTGGTCATCCCGTCAATTCCCGGCTTCGGCTTCTCTGGCAAGCCTATGGGTACAGGTTGGGACCCCGACCGCATCGCCCGTGCCTGGGCGGAGCTGATGAAGCGCCTCGGGTACACCCGCTATGTCGCCCAGGGCGGCGACTGGGGGTCCCCCATCTCCAGCGCAATGGCGCGCCAAGCACCGGCAGGATTACTTGGTATTCACATCAACTTGCCGGCGACGATACCAGCCGACGTGGCTGCGGTGCTCGCCGACGGCGGGTCTGCGCCTGCGGGTCTCTCCGAGAAGGAACGCGCGGCGTTCGACTCACTCGACGCATTAAAGAACAAACGAGCCTACGCCGCGGTGATGGGTACGCGACCGCAGGTAGTCGGGTACGGTCTGACGGACTCGCCAATCGGACTCGCGGCATGGATGCTCGGGCATCCAGGCTTCGCGCAGTGGACGTACAGAGGTGGCAATTCCGAAAAGTCCCCGACGAAAGACGAGGTGCTGGACGACATTACGCTGTACTGGCTAACGAACAGTGCGGTCTCGTCAGCTCGGCTGTACTGGGAGAACAAGAACACCAGTCTCTTGAACGCGATCGCGCAGAAGACCGCCGATATCTCGCTCCCGGTGGCCATCACGGTATTTCCGGAGGAGTTATATCGCGCTCCAGAGACATGGGCCCGACGCGCCTATCGCAACCTGAGCTACTTCCATGAGGCTGATCAGGGCGGCCACTTCCCGGCATGGGAACAGCCGCAGCTTTTCTCTGAGGAGATCCGCGCGGCGTTCAGGTCACTGCGTTAGTTGTAAAGAAATCGTAGGTCTGGCTCAATAAAGTATTTTTAACTCAGCTATCAAAAGAGGTAACAATGGAAACAGCAGATGTAATTGTGATTGGAAGTGGTCAGGGCGGAGTTCCACTCGCGGCTGACTTTGCATCATCAGGTCGAAACGTCGTTCTATTTGAGCGCGATGCGTTGGGCGGCAGTTGCATAAACTATGGCTGTACTCCTTCTAAAGCCTTTCTAGCCGCTGCCCATGCCGCAGGTCGCGCAGGGCAAGCCGCAAAGCTAGGCATACACGCACAGGTTGAAGTAGATTTTCCTGCGGTGATGGAGCGTGTACGTAGTATTCGCAGCCAGTTTAACCAAGGTACTAAGCGACGATTAGAGAGTGCAGGGGTTAGAGTTGTCTGTGCTGAAGCCGCTTTCACCGGAGAACGAACGGTAAGCGGAGGAGGTGTGACTGTAAAGGCTCCGATCGTTGTTATCAACACAGGAACATCCTCTACTATTCCTGACTTTCCCGGTTTAGCTGGAACGCCTTATCTCACCAACCGAAATTTCTTTGATTTGCAGCAGATTCCACCCCATTTGCTCGTAGTCGGCGGGGGCTATATTGCCCTGGAGTTAGGGCAGGGAATGGCGCGTTTAGGGAGCCAAACCAAATTGATTGTGCGGGGCGATCGCTTGCTGGCTCAAGAAGAATCTGATGTCAGTGCTGTGCTTGCTGATGCCTTTGAGCAAGACGGAATTGGATTGCATTTCAATGTGACTGTTCAGCAGGTTGCTTATACCAACGGTGTATTTACCCTTACGCTGAACAATGGTGAAGTGCTGGATGGAGAAGCATTGCTCATTGCGATCGGGCGCAAACCGAATACTCAGGCATTAAATTCTGCTGTGACAGGCGTTGAATTAGATGCACAGGGTTTTATTAAAATCGACGATCGCTTTCAGACTACTTGTGCTGGAATTTATGCGATCGGGGACGCTGCCAAGCAGCCTGCTTTTACCCATGTTTCTTGGGAAGACTATCGTCGCTTGAAAGCCATTCTGTGTGGCGAACACCGGACACGCAACGATCGGGTGTTAGGCTATGCCGTCTACACCGAGCCACAAGTGGGCCGGGTAGGGATGACGCTAGAGCAAGCTCAGAAACAGGGCATTGCTGCCCGCGAAGTCACCCTGCCGATGGCTCATATCGCTCGCAGCATTGAGTGGGGGCACGATCTAGGCTTCTACCGCATGGTCATCGACACCCAAACGAATTCGATTTTAGGAGCAACGCTAGTTGGATACGAAGCGGCTGAACTCGTGCATGTCTTTTTGTCACTTATGGAAGCTAAAGCAACGTGGCAGGTTCTCGAACAATCGGTTCACATTCACCCAACTTACGGTGAGGCGTTGCCCAGTCTCGCAAGGCTACTCGTTGGAGATGATATGCCAACCTGTCCCAATATGTAAAATGAAGCTAAGGCACTTACCAGTAATAAAATGTCCAGACGGATCAAGGATATTGTTGCTACACAACTATATTTTTGGCACTTTCGCCCCCTGTTTGGTAAGCGACGGCTCATAGCATTTTATTATCTGGATCTCGCTAATAGTTGGTAATCAAGAAAAAAAACATCAAAAATGCTTGAGGAAGAGCTTAATTTGAAAGATAGTTTTCAGGAGAAAATGCCTGCGGGTGGTAGTGAGGCAAATAGTTTTGATTGCAAAGAGGCATGGTATCCCGTCCATTACCTTGAGGATTTAGACAAATCAAAACCAACCGCTTTTACAGTGTTAGAAAAAGATATTGTAATCTGGTGGGACAGACTTGCCCAATGTTGGAGAAGCTTTGAAGACCAGTGTCCTCATCGTTTAGCACCGTTGTCTGAAGGCAGGATTAGTGATGATGGGCTGTTAGAGTGTCCTTATCACGGTTGGGCTTTTTCTGGAGATGGAAATTGTCAAAGGATTCCTCAGCAAGTCAAAGGTGGGACAGGAGAGATGTCAAAACGCGCTTGTGTGGCATCATTACCGACTATTGAAAATCTTGGAATGCTGTTTGTATACCTTGGGGAGTATGAAAATGCTGCCAAAACCGAAGTTCCAATGATTGAGCCATTAGAAGAATCTCTTGAAGGATGGGTTCTAATTAATACATTCAGAGATGTGCCTTATGATGCATTAACACTTTTAGAAAATATACTTGACCCTAGCCACGTATCCTTTACACATCACAAAACGGTAGGGAATAGGGCAAATGCAGGGCCTTTAGAACTTGAAGTCATTGAATCTGGGAAACATGGATTTAAAGGGATTTGGAAACAAGGTTTGCAACCAAGGCAATCAGGAGAGTTATCTACAACCTTCGTTGCTCCTTGTTTAATGTGGCATGACATCAACTCGCCGCGCGGCAGAATTCTAACCGTTGTTTATGCTACGCCCATACGAAAAGGGGAATGTCGTGTATTTGCACGTTTTCCTTTCAAATTTCCGAACAAGCTTCCAGGTTTGTTTATTAAGCTCAGACCACGTTGGTATTATCACATCGGACAAAATGGTGTTTTAGAAGACGATCAAATTTTCCTCCACTATCAGGAAAGGTATCTTGAAGCCAAAGGAGGTAGCCCTAACTTTACGAAAGCGTTTTACCTTGCAACCAAAGCAGATAGTTTTGTGTTTGAGTTCCGTCAGTGGGTAAAGCAATATAACGCCGAACCGTTTGGCAACGCCACTTTTTCTCCCCCATTGGCAAAGTCGGTGCTGCTAGAGAGATACCATTCCCATACACAAAAGTGTGCCAGTTGTAGCTCGGCGCTTGCGATTATTGAGCAGATGAAATTCTGGAGTGGAGTTGCAACAGTAGTGACAATGGCTTGCGCTCCAATGCTAATATTATTTTTCAACAGAACATCAGTTTTAGCAGAAGTCATTGAAACTATAGCTCCCTTAATTTTTGGAGTCGCATGGATAGGACTAAGCAAACTCCAAAGGCAGTTTTATGATGGACGAACTGTACCTCCACGAAACCGACCTGAGAAAAACTAACTAGGGTGGCTCGGCTATAGTCCACTGCTTAACAGGACTTGGCATACCGAGAAACGCGATATCAGATACTAGTTTTGGTTAACATAGAAATTCCCCTTCATTGCAAACAAAGTATGCCCAAGACTTGGAATATTAAGATAGATAACTATTTTCAAGCCAACCCCAATTGCATCATCGCCACCGCCCATGTAGACTCGTTCCCTATAGACCTGCCGCTAGAACCGAACATCCGCGAACCCAACCGTAAAAGCGCGACCTACAGACAAATCTTCGACTCACTAACGACCGAACCTGGAAAATTCTTCTCTCGCCACAGTGGAATCGTTCTGTCAGCCAATAAAACTAAACCTGTCAAGAACAAAACTGAGCTAGAGCTAGAAGTCTTAGAAGCTAACGAGGGCGGTAGCGATGGGATTATCAACGGTGGGCACACAATTTTAGCTTTTGAGCAAGCGAAAAATTACAACTACAATTTAACCGAAGCCAGAGTAAAAGTTACGATTCACATCGGGCTGACTGAAGAATCAGCCAAAGACATAGCCCTAGCTTCAAATACCACAACGCCAGTAGATTCTCGCTCCAAAGTAAACGCTAGGGGTGATTACAAATTCATCAAGCAGTATTTAGCCCAGTTAGAACAGAAAGAAGATAGTAAATTCCGCATCGCCTATTACCAAAACCAAAGCGGCGCTCCCAGAAATGCTCAGTGTAATGTCACCCATTTGCTCAAGCTGCTTTACTGCCTCGACAGAAATAAATACAACCCCGACAGCAATAAACGAACCAAGCACCCAGCAGGGATGAGCCTTCCCTCTAACATCACAGACGCAGAAAGAGAAAGATTAACCGCCCTACTCCCTCTCTTGACTCATGCTCTGTGGATAGAGCAAAGACTCTACGAAATAATCCAAGACTATATCAGCAACCCTAGAAGAAAGGGTGCTAACGATTTAGCATCAATAGATATACGTAAAACTACGCTTCTGCCTGATAGCAAATACTCTTTTGGGTTTAGTGCGCCAACTGACCTGGCATTACCAATAATTGCGTCCTATCGGGTATTTCTAGACAAAGACTATAAATGGATTCTGCCGTTTAACGAATTCGCTGAAGATTTCCTCCAACACTTGTGGAATAACTACTTCCGCAAATACTTGGTGTCGGAGAAAACAGCAGGAAATACAGTCGGTACAAAAATCAGCCGCAATCAAGAGATTTGGGAAAGTTTGTATATCTCAGCGCAAAGTTATCTAAATCAGCACTTGGTGAAAATGGTTAATTCCAGTAAGCAAGAAGAAGAATCGAAGGCGACACAAGGTAGAAAAAGGCGTTTGCAAGCAGATAAGAAATGATGAAACCCTTAATAGGCAATAGTTAAAGCTAAAATTTCTTTAAATCTTTCACTGTCGGACCGTGTAAAACTTCCCCTTTGCAACTGAAACGTGAACCATGACAAGGACAGTCCCAACTTTTCTCGGCACTGTTCCAAGCAACAACACAACCCAAGTGAGAACATACCGCAGAAACAGCGTGTATTTCTCCTGTTTGATCTCGGTAAGCGGCAACTTTATCCCCATCGACAGTGACTAGCTTTCCTTCACCGATAGCCACATCTTGCAGAGATTTATTCAATCCCTTGAGGCGATCGCCTACCCAATGAGCGCCAACTTCCAAGTTTTGCTTTATACCTTGTGGAGTGAGAAAAGGAGTGGCGCGGGTTGAATCGTACAAATCAGCCGCAGGATTTTCAATGCCTAAAATCTGGTCTGAAAGTATCATTCCAGACAAGGTTCCTTGAGTCATGCCCCACAGACTAAACCCAGTTGCCACAAAGGTATGCTTGCTTAGAGGAGTTAATTTTCCTACGTATGGTATCTTGTCAAAAGATACAAAATCCTGAGTAGACCAACGATAGTCAATGGAATCGATATCAAAGCGAGAACGGGCATAATTTTCTAAATCTAGATATTTTTCTTCAGTATTCTCCACTGTTCCCACTTGATGACCGCCGCCACCAACAAGTAGCAATAAGCCATTCTTGTCAGGAGTAGTGCGAATAGAGTAGTATTTTTCTCCTGAACCGATGTACATTCCCACAGGTGCTTTCTGCTCTGCAATCCGCGCACCAATGATGTAAGAACGTTTGGGGTAAGTTTTAGCAAAGAATAATCCTTCATCGGTAATGGGAATATTAGTTGCAACTATGACATTTTGTGCTTGAATAATTCCTTTGTCAGTAGTAACTTGACAAAGATTATCTTCATCGACCTTCAGTACTCTTGTATTTTGAAATACGTAACTTCCATTACCAGGAATCTGCTTGATCAGGTGTAAGAGGTATTTGCGAGAGTGAAATTGTGCTTGGTTGTCAAACTTAACAGCACCAACAATAGGAAAGGGCAAGGAAGTTTCACGAACAAATGTGGCGGGTAGTCCGATTTTTAGTGCTGCTTCTACCTCTTTTTCAATGTCCTTGAGATGATCTTCGGTTTCTGCGAAAGTATAGGCACTTTGGCGACTAAAATCACAGTCGATTTGTTGTTCAGTAACTGTTTTAGCAACGAATTCTAGTGCTGCTTGGTTTGACTGTGCATATATCTGTGCCTTTTTTTCACCATGATTTTTAATCAAATCGGCATAAATCAATTGGTGAAGTGAAGTAACTTTGGCTGTAGTATGACCGCTAACACCAGTAGATATTTGTTGCGATTCAATTACGACAACGGTTTTACCTGCGCGTTTAAGTAATGTTGCAGCAGTGATTCCTGCAATACCTGCACCGACAATTGCAACATCCACAGATAGATTATTGATAAGTGGTGGAAAATTAGCTGTGGGTGTTGAGTCAATCCAGTAAGAAATGTGCTTTCCTGATATATTAGGCATATTTTTTGAGATAGTGTTCGATAAATCCAATTCTTTGATCACAGAGTTAGCCTTCAAAATAAAGGTCAGACTGAAATAGTTAGTTTTGCTTCAACAAGGGATAATGTGCCACTTAATTTTCTAATTCTGATTTATACGAATACTTTTCAAACTTATCTTTAAAGTAGACGTTTTTGCATATAAAATAAAACTATCTTATGGATAAGCTTGCTTGAGAAATTAGAACAGATATATCAGCC
>NZ_JADEXU010000097.1 GCF_015206895.1 Nostoc sp. LEGE 12450
CCCCTGCTCCCTATTGGAACGCATTCAAGTTCATCAAGGTCGTGATTGATTATGAAACAGCATCACAACTTCGATGATCTGGCTTTTGGTCGATCAAATAGCTCTTTGCAATCAAATAACTCCAGTCCAAACACAAGCAATTCTAGATACTGGTTCAGCCATCTCAAAGTTGGTCAAAAGATTGGCATTGGATATGCATTAATTGTAAGCATTGCTGTACTGGGAACTAGCATTGGGTTTCTGATTGCAGATTATTACCAGCGACAAGCACAGAAGCGCGAAGAAGCGGCGATTGAAGAGTTATATCAGATGTACCAACTCAAAACCAGTGTGTTTCGTGTTCGTACCAACCAACACAAACTGATTTTGTACATGGATCAACCAAAAAGATGGCAAGAACAATATAATTTGTTACTTAACTATGTTGAGCAAGCTAGACAAGTTTGGTTTGAGTTCAAAACTAACTACAGTATTGAGAACCTCACCATATATGATTCTGTAATTGAACAAGAAGCTGTTCATCGCTTGTTGCAGACCCACAAAGGCTTTGATACTTACTTACAGCGCACAGAGGTTCTGTTTAACGATCGCAATCCCAGTAAATTATCACCAAACGAAATTAGGACAGCACAAACTCAACTGTTCAATTTCATGCATAGCTCATCAATTTTTATGATTGATGATTTTCTCGATGACATCACAAACCTTGTTGAAGTCATCGCCGAGGAGTATCAGCAAGCAAATTGGGAACTGCGAAGGGCAGAGAAATTACGTCTAAATATTATTTTAGGCAGCTTGTTAGTGTCGATTGCGATCGCCACATTATTAGCAATTTTCACTAGTCAGGCCATTGCCCGTCCTATTCAAGCAGTCACCCATGTTGCTCAACAGGTTACAGAGGAATCTAATTTTGATTTACAAGCACCAGTAACGACTAATGATGAAGTTGGGATCTTGGCTAATTCGCTCAATCGTTTAATTTTGGAAGTTCAGCAACTTATCACAGTCCAAAATGATGCCAACGAACAGCTAGAAGTATACAACCAGGTACTAGAAGAGAAAGTACGCGAACGAACACGGGAGTTAAATGAGAAAAATCTCAGCTTAAAGATGGCATTAGAGGAATTGCAACGTACTCAAGTTCAACTCGGAGAAACTGAGGAAAATGGCGATAAAAGCTGAAAAATAAATCTTTTTAAGCGGAAATAGCCTAGATGTCACCCCAAATAGTCAATTAATCCCCAGTAGGGCAACACTATATTTCACCAGAAATCCTTACTAAAAAGCTATTGGTTAATTTATCGCTACACAACAGCCATGTGCAACTGCTAATTGCTATTGTCAAAATTCTAAGCAGTGAATTATCAAACTAGACCCCATAGGTTCCCGTTTTTTTGTTAGTATTCAAAAAAACCTATTGACACATTTTCAGATCAATTGTTTGTGATTTGTAAGTAAATGTAAACAATTGTTTCCAAAGAAAAAAAGCACCTGAGGTTTAATGACTGATTATTTCCAAGGAAATTTCCCATTACAATCCGTCCCACTGACGAAGAGTGTGGTTAAGAGCCACGCCCATACCGAAGAGGAGAGCGGAAAATTAGCTGCAACGATCGCAGAAGCTGGATCAGACCGCAAAGCAGGTGAGATTATATTGCTCAAAGTAGCAGAGGTATCTTACCTAGCCGATTACTTTGTGATGATGACTGGCTATTCTAGGGTACAAGTCAGAGCGATCGCTCAAGCAATTGAAGGAAAAGTCGAAACTGAGTTGCAACGTCGTCCCATAAGGACAGAAGGAAAAGTTGAGGGGAGTTGGGTACTACAAGACTACGGTGATGTGATCGTTCACATTATGATGCCCAAAGAACGGGAGTTTTATAATTTAGAAGCGTTCTGGATTCATGCAGAGCGTATTTCCCTTCCAGAATCTGATGAGGGTGAAGGTAAGCCAACATGATTAGGTCTTCGGTTTCAAATTGCCCAGTTCCCACAGACCAACAACCACTCAATGAGTACGAACAGTTAAAAACTTCCTGGCTGTTTCGTGATAGTACTTTAGATTTGCGCGACTATATCACGAAAATTGCTTGGATTTGGGGTTTATCTTGGCTGATCGCAGCACCTGTGGCAGCAGCAAGTTTTCCTCCCCACAAGTATATTGCACATTTTATCCTTTGTGGTGCAGCAGCAGCCAGTGTCGGGGTCGTCTTGGCACTGGTAAGATTATACTTAGGCTGGTTTTACGTGTGCGATCGCCTTGGCAGTCCCACAGTATTTTATGAAGAGTCCGGCTGGTATGACGGCCAAACTTGGACGAAACCACAGGAAATCCTTAACCGCGATCGCTTAATTGTTGCATACGAAATCAAACCCATTCTGCGGCGGTTGCAATTTACCTTTGCTGGCTTGGCGGGAATGTACGTTACTGGTACGATAGTTTGGCATTTGTTTTAAAAAGTCATTAGTCATTGGTCATTAGCTAAGGACTAATGACTAATGACCAATGACTAAATTAATTAAAAAAAGGTGATAAATATAAACCCATGACAATGGGAAAACGAACTCAAGCCACAGCACTGGAAGTCCGGTTGCTGCGGGAAGGTATTATTGAATCCAGGCATATAGTCCAGGCTGTAGTATGCGACGATCGGGGACGGGTTCTAACCGTTGCCGGTAATTCTGAAACTGCTGCATTTATCCGTTCAGCCCTCAAACCATTTCAGGCACTCGCAGTCACCACCACAGGTACACTGGAACGCTATGACCTCAGCGATCGCGACTTAGCAATTATGACAAGTTCCCATAAAGGAACAATAGATCAAGTCCGACAGGTATTTAACATCCTATGGCGAGCTGATCTTGACCCCACCATACTCCAGTGTCCAATTCCTGAAGGTAAGCACAGTCCTCTGGAATACAATTGCTCTGGAAAACATGCGGGAATGTTAGCTGTTTGTCAGCAACGCCGTTGGCCTTTGAATAACTACTTGGATCGCAAGCACCCAATACAGCAATTGATTTTGGGCAAAGTAGCAGAGTTGCTGCGAATGCCAGCAGCAGAATTTATCAGCGCTCATGATGACTGTGGCGCACCAACTTATTTGATGCAACTCGGTCACATGGCATCTTTATATGCGCTGCTAGCCTCTAGTACCAATTTAGATATGGAGCGCATCGTCCGTGCGATGACTCATCACCCCGCGATGGTAGCAGGAGATGGAGAATTTGATACGGAACTAATGCGCTTAACTCCAGGGGAACTGGTCAGTAAAAGTGGTGCTGAAGGAGTTCAGTGCATTGGTAGACTCGGTGAAGGCTTGGGATTAGCAATCAAAGTCATGGATGGGACAAAACGAGCAAAACATGCCGTTGCTATTCACTTACTCAAGCAAATGGGTTGGATTAGTCCTAGCGCCGCTGAAAGCCTCTCAGAAAAGTTTGCCACCTTGGGAAAATACACGCGTTTAGAAGTAATTGGAGAATTATCGTTTTTGTAGTTGCCAAACTCTTGACTATAGGTTATTATAAATAAGTCGAGAGCAACGCGGGATAGAGCAGCCTGGTAGCTCGTCGGGCTCATAACCCGAAGGTCAGTGGTTCAAATCCACTTCCCGCCACCAAATATAAAACAAAAACCCTACAATCAGTGAAGATTGCAGGGTTTTTGCTTTGTTTTGATCTATTCTGGAAGAAATAGCCATCTAAAAGGCGCGGAGAATCATGGTTGTGAAGTTGCAGCGACCAATTTTAGTGGGAGGATTGGGACTGTCCTTTTCTTTGTGGATGTTGGACAGTTGGCACGATTCGATAGTGCAGGTGGGTGAGTTTGGTTTGTTGAGTGCCTTAGCTGTAGGCGGTGGTTTGTGGTTATTCCAGCAAAATCGCCCGAAAGACAGTTTAGAGCAGCTAGATAGTATGCCTGTAGATCGGGCGACTGTGGAAAGTGCGATCGCTAAAACTGAAACTGTAATTAACCAACTGGCACAAGAATCAGAAAACCATCCGGCGTTACAGACACTGCGAGAACAAATTGCCCAATTGTCGTTGGAATTAGACAGACAAGAAATTAAAGTGGGTGTGACTGGCGGTAAATCCGTAGGTAAAAGCACCTTAATTCAAGTATTAAAGCAAAACCTAGAGACACAAAATTTGGTGTCTTTAGAAGAGACAGCACCTTTATTTAGAGAAACGGGTGACAACTCAGATGCAGTTGTTTTAGCAGAAGTTGCAAAATCTGATTTTGTTCTATTCCTGACAAACGGTGATTTGACAGACTCAGAATTTCAAACCCTACAGCAGCTAAAAGCAGCAAATCAGCCGACAATCCTGGTTTTCAACAAACAAGACCAGTATTTAGCCGATGAAAGCGCCAGCATCTTGCTGTCCTTGAAACAGCGAATGCAGGGAAATGTGGTTGCAACAGCCGCCTCTCCCATAGCCATCAAAGTCCGAAAGCATGAGGCTGATGGTGCTGTGCAAGAGTGGATGGAACAACCAACAGCAGATATCCAGCAGTTAACTCAGCATTTGGGTGAAGTTTTTGCACAGCAAAGACAACGCCTGGTTTGGGTAACTACCATGAGGAAAGCCGGGTTGTTGAAAGCTGAGGCGAAAAACTGGCTGAATGGAACCAGACGCGATCGCGCCACCCCAATTATTGAACAATATCAATGGATAGCTGCGGCTACTGCCTTTGCTAACCCAGTTCCAGCCCTTGATATTCTAGCGACTGCGGCAATTAATGCTCAAATGGTAATGGATTTGGGTAAAATCTATCAGCAGAAGTTTTCCCTAGAACAAGCACAAACTGTAGCTGGAACAATGGTAAGTTTGATGCTGAAACTGGGTTTAGTTGAGCTTTCTACAAAGGCAATTAGTACTGTTCTGAAAAGTAATGCCGTTACCTTTGTTGCAGGTGGCGTAGTGCAGGGAGTCAGTGCAGCTTATCTAACTAGAGTTGCAGGGTTAAGTCTAGTTGAGTATTTCCAACAGCAGGAAATAGCAATAGATTCTGGAACTGGTTTGAATTTGGAGAATTTGCGGCAAACATTGCAAAAAGTATTTCAGCAAAATCAGCAGATTGGTTTTTTGCAGGGATTTGTTAAGCAAAGCGTGAAGCGTTTGCTGCCAGAAGTACAGCAGGTTGAAGTTGTAGGTATTCAAAAGGCTGTAGGATAATTTCACTTACTTGGCGCTGTAGAAACCTAAAATTTACCCAAGCCCATTATGGGCTTGGGTGTATTTAAGAATTATTGCGAAAGTTGGGAGTTACCAAACAATTGTGAATAAGGGTAGTTAGCTAAACAGCGCCACTGTTTCTATTAAATAGAATAGTTATAGTTTTGAAAATTAGCTTTAAATCGTACACCAAACTCCAATTTTTTTGATACTGCAAATCTAGGCGAATTACATCTTCAAAACTACGGACTGTAGACCGCCCATTGACTTGCCATTCACCAGTCATACCAGGCTTAACATCTAAACGTTGCCACTCTGGTACTTCATAACGTTCCACTTCGTCGGGTGTGGGTGGTCGAGTACCTACTAAACTCATCTCTCCTTTGAGGACGTTCCAAAATTGGGGTAATTCATCAAGACTAGTTCGCCGTAAAAAGCGCCCTACCTTGGTAATTCTGGGATCATTTTCATTCTTGAAAAATGCACCTTGCACTTGGTTTTTTACTTGGGATTTCCTTGCTTCTGCATCCACACACATGGAACGGAATTTCCAAATTTCAAACCGCTTTCCCATCCAACCACAACGGGTTTGAATAAAGAAAATAGGGCCAGGATCGTTAATTTGAATAGCGATGGCAATCGGAATAAACAAAACTCCTGTAATTAATAAACCGACCACAGACCCTACAATGTCTAAGAACCGTTTCATCCAAGATGCCACAGAAGGGTGAGTAGTAGGTAAAGGCTCTACTTTACGGGAAGTTGTCTTCCGATTATCTACTAAGTCTTCTTGTTTTATTAGCAACCCATTGTCAGCCGACTCTAAGGGAAAAACCTGATCTAATCCCGTGAGTTTTAAGACTGCCATGACTTGAGGTGTTACATTCCGCAGTGTTAATGTGATTCCTTTAGTCTGGGCGTATTTAAAATTACTGACCAGGGCACCTAAACCACTACTATCCATAAAAGTAGTTTGGTGAAAGTCAATGATGATCTGTTTAGGATGTGAATTGGGCTGAATTAAGCTTTGGCAGGTTTGCTTAAAGTCTAAAGCCTCCAGCACGCTCAACCGCGCGGGCACCTGCATTATAGCCGTGTCGTTTAGGGAATTAACTGGAAAATCGACCTCTGTCGGTTGGCTAGTCATGAAGCTCTGCACTTTCGTTGCCATGTATAATGTAATCTGCCAAACATTATTTTGTCCTACAAAATTACTTAACCTAATATTTAGAATCAGTAGTAATAAGGACTAATTTCTCTTTACCGGGGCTGAGATTGGAGATCGCTAGCGACGATTCACAATAGAACAAGAAGCCAAGAAACATCCTTGCTGTTGTGTCGACGCAGCGCGATCGCGTTGCTCTCATCAAATCAAATGATTGCTAAAACTACGGTTACACCTACCGCACGCCTAGTTGAGGTCTTTTCTGCCATTCAAGGGGAAGGACTGAATGTAGGGACACGTCAAATATTTATTCGTTTTGCTTTGTGTGATTTGCGCTGCCACTTTTGTGATAGTGCCCACACTTGGAATGCACCTGCTACTTGTCGGATAGAGCGATCGCCTGGATTGCGCGACTTTGAAATCCACTCTAACCCTGTTCCATTACCTATATTAATCGAATGGGTGGAACAGCAAAATCTACCTTGTTTACACGATAGCATTAGCTTAACTGGGGGTGAACCACTTCTTCATGCCCCATTTCTAACGCAGTTTCTACCCCAAGTGCGAGACATAACTGGTCTACCCATATACTTAGAAACTGGCGGGCATCGCTCAGAACAACTAGCGATGATTCTTCCCTATCTAGACTCTGTGGGTATGGATTTCAAATTGCCTAGTGTTAGCGGCGAAAGCCATTGGCAAGAACATGCTAAATTTCTCCAATTATGTCATGACTCATATTTAAATGTTTTTGTCAAGATAATTGTGTCTCAAAACACAGATCCAGCCGAGTTGGAACGTTCAGCTTCGTTAGTGGCAGAGGTTAGCCGAGATATCTCAGTATTTTTACAACCTGTTACGCCTTTAGCAGTATCTGAACAATTCTCCCCAATACTTATGCTTGCGCCTACCGCCGATCAAGTTTTAACGTGGCAAGCTTTGATGAAGGGGTTTGTCAAGCACGTGCGTGTGATCCCTCAGACTCATAAAATGCTGAACCAACTGTAAAAGCTGCTGTAAAATTTGAGTTTGATAAAGATGTAGTCAAGAAAAAAGTAAGATTCTATGAAATGGGCATTGCTGCCGCTAATCAGCAAGGCAGCAGTCCCTCTCTAGACATTCCCAGTCCAAGGCAGAATTAGGAGTGAGGAGTTTGAAGTTTAAATTTCACTCTTAATTGTAGAGACGCGATTTACAACCCGCCTTCGTCTGGAGTTCTGGATTTAGCTTTTGCTTTATTGGCACTGCGTTTGAGGGCAGAGAGTCTTGCTTCGTATCTTGACCGTTGGCGCTTGCTAGGAGTATTGTCAATCAGGGTTTTTAAGGCGCTACCGAGACTCTTGTAGGCATTGGGGAGGCTATAACCAAAACGAGTTGCCAAAGCGATCGCTTTCTCATCAGCATTGAGCAATTCTTTTAGTTGCTTTTCCCCATTATTTTTTTGATACAGTCGCCAGCCTGACACGCCACACAGCGACAAAGCTAACACCAGCAGCAATCCATCTTGTACCCACAATTCGCCGACAGCGCCACCTAAACCGATGGCTAATGCTGCCATTTCCCAACCATCTTTAGGAATTGTGTCATTTTGAACGCGAGCAACTTCATGCCAGAACAGCAGATTACGCTGATCCATTGCGAGGGCATCCCATTTCACCAGGTCAATTTGAATTTCTACCTGATCTTTACCAATTTCTTCGCAACGAACCAGGGGTGGATTGACCTCAGTTGTGCCTTCAACCGTGACCCAGCTCTGTAATTCTGGCGGTAGTAAGCCTTTCAACCGCCGTAGTTCACTCATTTCCGCTTTGGCAGAGGAGGTTGCATAGGATGTCATAATATCCAGCCCCAGAAAATTTCAGTATATAGTGAGGGTATCACTTTGGAGTATAGCTATTTAAGTGATGATCCGTCTCAGTCGTTGGGAAAACTTCCTCGCTTTTTCCGTGCCTCCATTGCCTTCTCTAGCAAATCTAGCAATCCTGGAGCTTCTTCTTGGATAGTGAGTAACAGTCTTTCGCCAAGTTCTATATTCCCCGGATCAAGACCTGTTGCCATCACTTCTTTGAGGCGAGGTATGGCTATGCCATCTACAATCTGAATTAACCCACTCAGACAACGGTGAAATTGCTTTTCTGTGAGAATCGAGTCTTCTAGAGGAAACTCAATAATGGCACGGATTTCACCATCAGACGGATCATACTCCCATTGCAACATTTTGGTTTCCCAGGAAATGGCAAGCATCGTCTGTAGGATAACCCCCTTGTGAGGGTGGTCTTGAATTCCTGACAGAACTTGAGGGGCAAATACCCGAAAAAATTTTCCCTCTTCATCCAACTGGACAACTATCAGAAAATCTTCTAGGTTATCAGCTTCTACACCTGTTATTATCCGGTCTTCTTCATCATCAAAACGGTAGTCCCAACCAAGGTTGTCTAAATAGTTGGCAATCTGTTTGAGGTTAGCTCCCATAAAAGCCTCATAAGGAACGGTGGAGCAGTTGTTACCAGACCTAGTTTAACCTGCTAGGGGTAGTTCTTTAGGTTGGTGTGGCTACAAGCGATCGCATCAAAGTATGCAATTAGGGTATGGGGTATGGGGCATGGGGCATTGAAGATAGGATAAACAGATTTTCATGCAGGGCTGTGAATAAGATTTTTTGGGGTTCTCTTGCTAATTCTTAAAGAAGCGCTAAATATATTTTTATAAATATTATCCAGTGAAGAATATCAAACTAATTAATTGAAAGTTTAATATTAACTTCCAAGTTTAATGAATATATTTCTATATAAATAATAGTAGGTAAAAAATTAAAATGAAACTCGAAAGTCCAAGCAAACTTGAAAGATTTACACTTAACATCTAAGGCTTGTAAAAAAATAAGTAAAAACTTAAAATCCGGTTTTTCAAAACGAATGATTTTAGCACAAAGGCTGGTAAAGTTTTATATTACAAGCAACAAATTGTTTTTATGGAATGATTGTAGTGAGCAATACATTTATGATTGTCGATATCAATGAAATTTATGCGTAAATCAGCTTTAATTTTAGCGATCGCACCTCTAGTCTTTGCGATCGCTGCTTGTAGTGGAGATTCCCAAACAGCAAATACACCCAGCACTCCAGGCAGTAATGCAGCTGCACCAGCAACTCGAAATCGCTGGGATAGTATTAAAAGCCGTGGTCAGTTAATTTGCGGTGTCAGTGGCGAAGTGCCAGGGTTTAGCTTTGTGGGGACTGATGGTAAGTATAGCGGCATTGATGTCGATGTCTGTCGTGCGATCGCCGCAGCTTTATTTGATAACCCAGATGCAGTAGAATTCCGCAATCTCAATTCCAAAGAACGGTTTACAGCTTTGCAAACCGGGGAAGTAGATGTTCTCAGCCGCAACACTACCTGGACTCTTAGCCGTGATACCTCCGTAGGTCTAGAATTTGCACCCGTGGTCTTTTACGATGGACAAGCCATAATGGTTCGCAAAAGTAGCAACATTAAGTCCCTAGCAGACCTAAAGAATAAAGCAATCTGCGTTCAAACTGGTACGACTACCGAACAGAACTTAGCAGACCAAATGCGGAAAAGGGGCATCACTTACAAACCCGTTGTCTTTGAAGACGTTAACGTTACCTTTGCCACCTATGCTGAAGGTCGTTGCGATGGCGTTACGGCTGACCGTTCAGCATTAGTTTCGCGGGGTACAATTCTACCAAAACCAGAAGATAACGTGATTCTCAATGAAGTGATTTCTTCAGAACCCCTTGCTCCAGCAGTTGCTAAAGGAGATATTAGGTGGGGAGATGCTGTTAAGTGGGTGGTTTATTCTCTGGTAAAAGCTGAAGAATTGGGTATTACTTCTCAAAATGTGGGTCAGTTTGCAACTAGTACCGATCCAGACATTAAGCGCTTTTTAGGAACAGAAGGCAACCTTGGCGAAGGACTCGGCTTAACAAACGACTTTGCAGCCAGAATAATTAAGCACGTCGGTAACTACGCCGAAGTTTATGATCGCAATCTCGGCCCCAAGACAAAACTCAATCTAGCTCGTGGTCAAAATCAACTCTGGAGCAAAGGGGGACTGCTTTATTCTCCGCCGTTTCGGTAGAAGGGGGCAGGGGGAGAAATAATAAATGACTAATTTAAAACCGTCTATATGGCGTGATATCCGTTTTTGGCGGATTGCTTTACAACTCATTGCTGTATTTTTAGCAGCAGTTGTAGTAGTAATACTGTGGAGCAATCTCCAGCGCAATTTGCGGCAATTGGGTATTCCGTTTGGATTTGATTTTCTCAAGCAACAAGCGTCTTTTGATATTGGCGAGACGCTGATTAGTTACAAACCCACTGACACCTATAGTCATGCTTTGTGGGTGGGGTTAATTAACTCCTTGCGGGTGGCGATCGCAGGAATTTTTTTGACAACCATTGTCGGGGTGAGTGCTGGTATTGCCCGACTTTCTGACAACTGGTTAGTGCGGAATATCACGATGGTTTATGTAGAGATTTTCCGCAATACGCCCTTACTGCTGCAATTGCTGTTTTGGTACTTTGTTGTTTTTCTCAGTTTTCCCAAAACAGAAAATAAGATATCCCTTTGGGGCTTTATTGGCGTTAGTCAAAATGGCTTACAACTCCCTTGGTTTACGTTATCACCAGAGTTTTCAGCTTTGCTGTTGGGATTAATTTTTTACACAGGTGCGTTTATTGCCGAAATTGTCCGAGGTGGAATTCAATCAGTACCGAAGGGACAATGGGAAGCAGCGCGATCGCTGGGGTTAAAACCAGGGTTAGTTATGCGGTTGGTGGTTTTTCCCCAAGCCTTGCGGGTAATCATTCCACCGTTGACGAGTCAATATCTGAATTTGACAAAAAATACCAGTTTAGCGATCGCGATCGGCTACCCCGATATTTATTTTGTCGCCTCCACTACCTTTAACCAAACTGGGAAAGCCGTAGAAGTGATATTACTGATTATGTTCACCTATCTCACTCTGAGTTTGGTTATCTCTGTAGTTATGAATTTGTTTAATCGCACCGTGCAAATTAAAGAGAGATGAAGGATATGGGGAAGACGAGAAAGCAGTTGAAGTCAGAAGTTAAACCTCAAAGCTTCGTCGATGAACCTCAAAGCTTCGTTGATGAACCTTAAAGCTTCGTTGATGAACCCCAGAGCTTTGTCGATGAACCTCAAAGCTTCGTTAATGAGTCTTTGATACTTGTTAACGAGACTTAAAACTCCACTCTTTTACTTCCTGCTTGACATCCAATGACAAATGACAAATGACAAATGACAAATTAACTTGGCTACGTAAAAACCTCTTCAGTACTTGGTACAACAGCTTATTAACTGTTGTCTGTTTGGTGTTGTTATTTTGGGTACTGCGAGGAGTTATAACTTGGGCAACTACCCAAGCACAATGGTCGGTAATTCAGGTTAACTTACGTTTATTTATAGTTGGCAGATTTCCGCAAACGCTATATTGGCGAACTTGGATTGTGCTGGCTATCGCTTCAACTTTAGGCGCTGTAACTGCGGGTGTATTCTTTGGTAAGCAACAATTAACAAAGCAATTCTCTGCTTTGTTTACTTTGATCATCGGCGTTTTGTTAGTTGCTTTACCCTTAGACTTTACATCTCGCCTCTGGTTACTGTTAATTGCAGCTTTATTATTTGTAGGTTTTTGGGTTGGAGGAAAGTTTCCTAAACTACTAACTCCTTGGCTTTCTCTATTATGGTTACTGTCTTTTCCCATTATTCTTTGGCTACTTGGCGGTGGATTTGGATTACAATCTGTATCTACAAATTTGTGGAACGGTTTACTACTTACCCTACTTATGGCAGCAATCAGTATTGTGCTTTCCTTTCCCATTGGGGTCTTATTGGCTTTAGGACGCACAAGCAATTTACCCGTAGTCCGTTGGTTTTCTATCCTGTACATTGAAATCGTTAGGGGAGTACCACTGATTGGGATTTTGTTCCTCGCTCAAGTAATGCTGCCATTATTTCTATCAGCAGATATGCGTTTAGATCGGGTATTACGAGCAATTGCTGGATTGGTTTTATTTAGTGCTGCATACATGGCAGAAAACGTGCGCGGTGGACTCCAGTCAGTTCCTCGCGGTCAAATTGAAGCCGCGAAAGCGCTAGGATTAAATACAGTCTTAGTAGTTTTGTTAATTGTCTTACCTCAAGCCTTACGTACCGTTATTCCTGCGATCGTTGGTCAGTTTATCGGCTTATTTAAAGATACTTCGTTATTATCCTTGGTGGGATTAGTAGAACTAACAGGGATTGCCCGTTCCATATTGGCACAACCACAATTTATTGGTCGGTATGCAGAAGTTTATATATTTATTGGATTTATTTATTGGGTATTTTGTTATTCAATGTCCTTAGCTTCTCGGCGGTTAGAGAGACAGTTGAGTAATTAGTTAGGAGAGACGCGATTAATCGCATCTGTACAATAATTGGGAGTTGTAATTTAAATATTATGTCAGAAACACAATCAATAATTATTGCTGAAGATGTTCACAAGTGGTATGGGAAATTCCACGTTCTTCAGGGTGTGAGTTTGACAGTCAATCGTGGGGAAGTAGTAGTGTTAATGGGACCATCTGGTTCGGGTAAATCTACCTTTATCCGCACATTTAACGCTCTAGAAGAATACCAAAAGGGAAGAATTGAAATCGATGGCATTACCCTCAGCCATGACTTGCGAAATATTGAAACGATTCGCAAAGAAGTGGGAATGGTATTTCAGCAATTTAATTTATTTCCTCATCTCACAGTGTTGCAAAATATCTCTTTAGCACCAATTTGGGTACGGCGATCGCCAAAGGCAAAAGCCGAAGAATTAGCAATGCAACTATTAGAAAGAGTAGGAATTTTAGAACAGGCGCAGAAATATCCAGGACAGTTATCTGGTGGACAACAGCAACGAGTTGCGATCGCACGTGCTTTAGCCATGCAACCCAAAATTATGCTGTTTGACGAACCCACCTCAGCCTTAGATCCAGAAATGGTACGCGAAGTTTTGGATGTAATGCGAAATCTTGCCCGTGATGGGATGACAATGGTAGTCGTCACCCACGAAGTAGGATTTGCGCGTGAAGTAGCCGACCGAGTTATTTTAATGGATAGCGGTTCCCTCGTCGAGTCAGCCACCCCTGACGCATTTTTCAGCAACCCCAAAGAAGAAAGAACACGCAAGTTTTTGTCACAAATTCTCTAAAACCTCTGCGCTACTTTGCGCTTACCTCTGCATCCCTCTGCGTTTCACTTCTAATTGTTATTTCACTAGGTTGTCAATGTATTATTGAAATGGAAAATCTTAACTCAAGCACCGCCATAAATTGGAATTAAACCCGTGTCTGCTAAAGATGCTTTTCATACAGTTGTCAAAACAGCACTTGAGAAAGAAGGATGGTTAATCACTCATGATCCTTATACTCTCCAGGCGGGAACCCTTGAGCTATATATTGATTTAGGAGCAGAAAAAATTATTGCAGCCGAAAAAAAAGGACAGAAAATAGCTGTTGAAATTAAAAGCTTTTTGAGTCCTTCAAAAATTACAGAACTTTATGCTGCATTAGGACAATTTATTATTTATCGAATTGCTTTACAAAAAAAAGAAGCCAATCGCACTTTATATTTAGCCGTTCCTAGTACTGTTTACAATGATTTTTTTCTACTTCCATTTATTCAATCTGTCATTCAAGCTAATCAACTTTGTTTACTAATTTATAATATTGAACAGAAGGCAATAGACCAATGGCAAAACTAGACGAATATCGACAATATATTAAGAATTTGCTTCAACAACACGCTAGTATTGTTTGGGATAATCGCATTCAAGCACAGACAATTTATGATACAGAACACGATCATTATCAATTAGTTTATGTAGGTTGGCATGAGCAAGACCGTATATATGGGCCTGTTCTACATCTAGATATTATTGACGAGAAAATCTGGATTCAGCAAGATGGGACAGAGGTAGGCATTGCTAATGAATTGGTTGAATTAGGTGTCCCAAAAGAAGATATTGTTTTAGGTTTCCAGTTACCTTCTGTGCGTAAATATACAGATTTCGCTGTTAGTTAAAGGCTGGTTTCAAGCCGCGTTAAACAGCCAATTTTAAGGCTTTTGACATAATTTCAGCTATTTTATACCTGATTGCTTTTACTTATGATTGTATCTGCGATCGCTCTGCATCTTCTCGTTAAAAAGAGCGAACACTTTTCTTTGTTGGCGTGGAGGGTTCGTTAAAAAGAGCGATTGCTATTAGACAGAATATAACTCGTATTACTATTAGCTGAATTGTTAGACAACATATCAATGGGGGAATACTTAGTAAAGTGTAGATATTTTAGCAATGAAGAGAATATTATGACTATACCATTGACAGTAACCTTTACACTTGCTAGTTGGATTGCCAAAGGGCTGCAAGATGGGACTTTAGAAAGGGTTGGGGGTGTAATTATAGACGCAGCAAGCAAACATATTGTTACCTGGTTAAGGGAACCCAATAATTCTCCAATTCCAGCATCAAGTTCTTCCCCTAACAATTTACTCAACCTTGTTTTCTCCGGTGCAAATCTTGTTGCTTCTGGGGCAAATGCTGCTGTAACAAGACAAGGATTAGCTGATGTCACTGGGCGCTTGGGTGGAGTTGAACAAGCAAGTTTAGGTAACATAGCTGTTTCAGGGATAAATCTGATAGGAACATTTGCTAATGCGGCTATTTCTGGGAAAGGCTTCGCTGGTGTCAATGGACGTTTAGGTGAGATTGAAAACCAATTAGGGGAAATTGGGCAGAATCTGCAACTAACTCAAGGGATTTTACAGGTAACTACTGCTGCTAGCGTACTTAATCTAGGTGTTTCAGTAATGGGCTTTGCTGTAATAGCACAGCGTCTCAATGAGCTAGAAAAACGTCTAAAACAAGCGGAAGAACTATTGAGCAAAGTCAACCGCAAAATAGACCTTAGTTTCTATGCTAATTTTCGTGCTGCAATTGAGTTAGCAATTAATGCCTTTACGATGGTTAAACCTGAAAATCGTAGAAGCAGCGCCTTGCAAGCTATTAATCGTTTCTTAGAAGCAGAGCATATTTATACTGAATATACAGATATCGAAATTGAGCAAAAAAGCCAAATTGCTGATGAGTATTTGCTTACTTTATCTTTAGCTTACCTAGCTGAAGCACGTTGCTATTTAGAATTAGAGGAACATGATACAGCACTTCGCCGCTTCCAAGAAGGGGCTAGAGTTATCCGTTCTCGTATTCAAAAATATGTTGATCTTTTACTAACTTCTAACCCAGGAGCATATTTACAGCCTCAGTTCAAAGGCCAGATTGATTTGCGAAGACTAACACGAATTTACCAATGGATTGACCCAAATTTAGATGAGAATGCTGTTTTTGATCTGCAACGAGAGAATTTATTTAAAATGGCACAAGACCCTAACAAATGGTTAGATTCACTACCGGCGGCAATTTTAACTCGCGTTGAGGTTCAAGCAGGTTGGTTCGGGCCGAGTCAGGATGATTTGAAGCAAGAAGCTTACAAACGTCTTCCCCAAGTATTTGAAGTAATGGAATCTATGATCGAAACTAATCGCCGTTTTGAATCTTACCAAACAGAAGTACAAGCAATATCCCAATTAGGAATCAGTTTTCATGACTGGCTTAAATTAACTCCGTCTACAGAAATTAAACCAGAAGACGCAGAATTAATGTATATAATTCCGTCCAAACCTTTAGAGTTACAGCCTAACATCTGAACTAATTACAAGATTAAAGATGAATTAATCGAGGTCAATAAAGTCTCTGGGAGTAATAATCTGGTTTTGATATTCGTCTAGTATCTTGAGTGATAAAAGGTCTTTATCTCCTGTGATTAAAAATTCTGCATTGGCATCTTTAGCAAGTTCTAAAAATTTGTTGTCATCTGGATCTTTACAGATGTTTATTTGAGATTTTATTTCTATAAATTGACTGTAATTTTTAACTATGTCCAAAAAATCTTGTCGGTCTTCATCTGAGATATATTTATCGAACTTAGGTTTGTAAATTCGTGTGTTTAATTCTTGATAAGTTTCATCGCTTTGAGCAATTTTAAATTCTTTATAGACTTTATCTAGGACTTTACGCGCTGTTCCATTAGGACTTAGAGCAGCACTAAGTAAAACATTTGTGTCAATGACAATTAGTTTATGATTCATCGGCGAGTAATTCTTCTAGAGTTTCTTCGGTTAATCCTTTAGCTTGAGCATTTCTGCCGATTCTGTCAAAAACACTAAGTAAATCTTCATCTTTATTATTTGAAGAGGTTTTCTTTATTTCTTGAAGAAGTTGTTCTTGTTCTTGTGCGGGAAGTTGTAGGACAAGATTAAGAATTTGCTCGAAGGTTAGGGGGAGTTGATAGGTTTTTTGAGTCATGGTGAGTTCTGGAGTTAGGGAATAGAAACTTGTTAGGTTTTTTAATCAGGCTTGAGCCAGTTTTCTACTTTTAAATCACGATTTCTCTACACCTTGGCGAATTGCATTATCCATATCCTCAAGAGTTTTAGGTTTTCCTTGATATTTTAAACAGCCTGCTACATCATCTAACTTAGTTTCTGGAAAAGGTTTCTTAGGCTTTAAAAGAATTCCATCACCCATATCAATTATAATAAAATTTTGGACTACTTCCCATTGATGAGATTACCGCAAAGATTGGAGAATAATTACTTGTCCTTGAGGAGACAATTTTGTAATTTCCATTATATTTAGAAGTAAAAAATATCAGACTAATATAAAAATTTTAGCATTTTTGATTATCCCCATTTCTCCTTTTCCTCTGTGTTCTCCGCGCCTCTGCGGTTAGTAAAAAAAAGGACGAACTCGAAAGTTCGCCCCCAACATAGTATTATGCTGTTGCTCAATCCAAACCTAAATCTAAATCTTCGCTTCTTCTCTCACCAACTTATCCCAACCCAAATCTTTCAAATTATTATTCCGACGCAACGGACGAGTTACCAACTCTAACATGTCACGCGCATTCGTAAAGCCATGAATTTGAGCAAAAGTGAACTCCACCGACCACTTGGTATTAATACCGCGTGCTTCCAACGGATTAGCGTGAGCCATACCAGTAATTACCAAATCTGGTTTCAACTCATAAATCCGTTGAAGTTGATTGTAATTATCCGGCTTCTCTACAATCCTTGGTAAGGGTGAATTCATTTCCTGACAAGTTTTCTCCAGCAATGCCAACTCAGCAGCTTGATAGCGCTTATCCATGTAGGGAATACCGATTTCGTGAACAGTCATCCCACAACGGATTAAGAATCTTGCTTGGGAAATCTCCAGCAAGTTATCACCCATGAAGAATACAGACTTACCGCGAATCAGTTTTACGTAATCTTCCAACCCTGCCCAAATTTGTGCTTCCCGTTCATCCAAACCCTTGGGAGTAATACCGAACACCGAGCAGATTTTCTCAATCCAAGCGCGGGTACCATCGGGGCCAATGGGGAAGGGTGCGCCAATGAGTTTACACTTGCGGCGGCGCATTAAGGTGGTAGCTGTGCGGCTGAGGAAGGGGTTGACACCAGCGACATAATACCCTTCTTCCAGTACTGGCAGTTCAGTGAAGCGCTTCGCGGGTAGCCAGCCGGAAACTTTGATGCCTTGTCTCTTCAGTTCTAAGGTTAACTGAGTAACTACGGGGTCAGGAAGGGAACCAAAGAGAACCAGTGGTGGATGATCTACATATTCAGACTCATCTTGGGCGACATCTTCTTTCTTCTTACCGAAGTTTAGCAATTTAGCGATCGCATTACGTTCAATTTTCTCTGTTTCCGCCACAGGAGCCTTATCAGGGCAACGGTTAGCCATTGCTGCCAATACCGTGTCTTCCCCTTGGGTGAAGGCGTAATCTAGACCATTTGCACGCGCTACGACGATGGGAATCCCAATTTCAGATTCCAGCTTCGGTGCTAAGCCTTCTAAATCTGTTTTGATAATTTCGGTGGTGCAAGTGCCAATCCAGACGATTACACTAGGATTGCGATCGCGTTTAATCTGCAAGCACAACCGCTTTAACTCTTCATAATCATTCAGTTGTGCCGAAATATCGCCCTCTTCCAACTCTGCCATTGCATAGCGGGGTTCAGCAAAAATCATCACCCCCATCGCATTTTGCAGGAAGTAGCCACAAGTTTTTGTCCCAATCACCAAAAAGAAGCTATCTTCAATTTTTTGGTATAACCACGCCACGCAGCTAATTGGGCAAAAGGTATGGTAATTCCCGGTTTCACATTCAAAGCTTAAAGCTTCTGGTTGTTGAGCGACAGTCATTTTGGTTTTTTCTCCCCTTGATATTTAATGGCAGTTTAACCAATTTCAGATTTTAGATTGATAATTTTGGATTGAAGGCTGGGACAACAAAAGTATCCGCTGTCTAACGACAATTTCCCTAATTCCTCATCCAAAAACCCAAATCTAAAACTTAAAATTGCGAAGAACGGCAATAATTAAGCGTTGGGGAAGAGACGGGCAATTTCTGATTCATCAAAAACGCCTGCTGGCAGTTCTTCCCCCAAAAAATCGTTATTTTCTTCAGCCTTTTGCAAAGCTGTTTCATCACCCCAGACATCTGATAACACGTCTTTAAACGCATTCTCATCTAGTGGAATATCTTCAAGCACCTCATCATCCAGCTTTACTTCCATTACAGCTGTTGCATCTGTATCGAAAGCAATTTCCCCAAACTCATCTGCTTCTAAATTAGAGGTTTCGAGAGACTCATTTTTTGAAGCGTGTCCGTTGGATAAGGAAATATCGCCAAAGCCATTTTCGGTTTCCTCCAACGCGCTGATTTCCAGGCTTTCATCCTCAGAATTCACCATTGTGAATTCTTGAACTACCACCACCGATGCAAACCCATTTGTATGAGAATGTGCCAATGTTTCTTCTTCAGGCTTTTCCTCAATGACATCGGCTGCTTCTTCTACAAATCTCTCCACTTCTGGGTTGCCGACAAAGCGATTACCGAGAACTAAATCTGGGTCAAAATGCAAATCCAGCACCTCAATCAGGGTATCAGCATCAGGATTAAGTTTGGCAAAGGGCAACATTAACTGCGCTAGCTTTGGCTCTAGGGCGTTAAGAACTCCCAGGATGAGGTAAGAAGGTGGTCGCTTCCCGCCATCAGGGGTGTACACTGATTCCACTTCCATGTGCAGGGTAATCCAGTCTCGATTATTCTGGAAAAATTGCAACCACTTTTGTTTTATTGAATCCGTAAAGCTGTGAAAGAAAGCCATGTTATTGTCCCCCATCCTGAGAACTTGGTGATTTATACAATCATCAAGTCTAGTTCCTCTTCTGAATTAGGAACCTGGGGTTTACCCGGATTTAGATAAAAATCGGATAACAAAGAGAACAACTCCCGATCTGGTGTGTCATTAGGTACAACACCTTCAGGGCGCGCTAGAATTTGGTCGGCGATGTTGAGATAGTAGTCGCAAACGTAGTCTAGGGAAGGATCTTGCTCTGCCATCTCAAACAAAGTCTTACCTTTCACACGGGAAACACGGATATCTTCAATTAAAGGTAAAACTTCTAGAACTGGCATTGGCACAGCTTCTATATATTTTTCAATCAAGTCGCGCTTGGAGGTGCGATTGCCAATTAACCCAGCTAAACGCAGTGGGTGAGTTCTTGCTTTTTCGCGGACTGAAGCAGCGATCCGATTGGCAGCAAATAAAGCATCAAAGCCGTTGTCTGTAACGATCAGGCAGTAATCTGCATAGTTGAGTGGTGCTGCAAAACCACCACAAACTACGTCACCCAGAACGTCAAAGAGAATTACATCGTATTCATCAAAGGCGTTGAGTTCTTTAAGTAATTTTACGGTTTCGCCAACTACGTATCCGCCACATCCAGCACCCGCAGGTGGGCCACCAGCTTCTACGCAATCCACACCGCCGTAGCCTTTATAAATCACATCTTCCGGCCAGACATCTTCGTAGTGATAATCCTTTTCTTGGAGGGTGTCGATAATTGTGGGAATCAAAAACCCAGTCAGGGTGAAGGTGCTGTCATGTTTTGGGTCGCAGCCAATTTGCAGCACTTTCTTGCCACGTTTAGCTAGGGCGACGGATATATTACAGCTAGTTGTGGATTTACCGATACCACCTTTTCCGTAGACTGCTAGTTTCACTGTTGTTTCCCTCTTATAGCTATCTTGTCAAACTTGTGGCTCAAACATTTGCCTTCACCTTTCCTGAGATGGCGATGCGTGAGGTCTGTTGATGTCATTATTGGGCAAATTACATAGAAAAGAAAGTCGCTCTTAATTTATAAAACAGTTTTATCCGATGAATTAGAACTTAATTATGTGTATTTCGGTTTTTATGAGCTAAATAAGACTTTTTAGCTCTAAAAGTTATCTATAAAAAGTTTTTATTATCTATTTTTATAAAAAGAGTTACAAAATACAAAAAGCTGAAATTGCCTTTTTTGAATGGTTTTCATCGGATTAGCTGATGTTCGTGCAACGTGTTTTCAGTGCATTCAGGCACAGGTGTCAGGGCAAAGAGAGGTATATGCAGCATGATGCTGGAAATACTGCTGAAATTTGCGAGCGCAGATAAATTGCCAGTTTTCAGTAGGTAGTCACAACCATGTAATTGCTGCTTGAGAGTGAGTGAGTGTGATTTTGTAAAATATTATTAATTTTGCAAATATTTTCTAAGTCTAAGCCGAGTGAATAGGATTCGTGGCTACACAAATAAAGCCCACCTACGTGGGCTAAGAGTAAGAGAAGAAACGTAGGTGTGCGTAAGTCCTAATTTATTTCAGTCTATGTATTGAAGCTAATTAGGACACCTCAGTTTGAATTTCCTGGATTTCCTTTAATGTTTGCCAGCCAGCTTGCCACTGGGAGTTATCTTGTAATAATTTGGCATTTATCCAAAAACGGACTTTTGGATCGCAAGAAGCAACCATTTCGGCATAAACCCACTTAGCCTGATTTTTCCGATTGACAACTTGGAAGTGTCTCCAACCATCAACTTTTTGCTGTGCCGTCCACTTAGAACCAACTAAATAAGGAAATTTTTGTTTTTTAGTCATTTGTCATTTGTCATTTGTCATTCATCATTGGGAAAACACTTTCTTTATTCCCAATTCCCAATTCCCACCTAAGATGTCACCAAATCGCCGTTACGGGTAAACTTCTGGCAATCCAACTCACTATCTTGCTGGACACATAGCGAAAACCATCTGATATGGCTCCAGCAGGTATTGATATTGTTGGTAATTTTGCGCTTTTTCTTAGAAAGGCGTTGTCTTACAACTTCATTAGGGCAAAGAATTTCTAACGTGCCTGTACCATCTTCGTAATTGACGATGCGAAATAAACAGTCTTGCAACATAGCACGGCTGCTGCTGTCGAAGAACCGCTTAAATCGCTGTAGCTTTTCCCCTTCAGTCATTTGGCTGATGGGTTTTATTTTCAAGAAATCTTCATCCTCTAAGTCAAAGTCATCATCTTCAAAGTCGTAGGGGTCAATCATTTTCAGCGTCCACTATGCGACCTGGGATCATGGTAACTCTGTATGGGGGCAAGGTAGATTTAATACATCATATTTAGTGTACGCTTTTAGATTCCTGCTTATGAAGGAGTAATTTTGTTTATCACCATGTCTCTATAGATATTGTTAAGACAGTTACCCATACATTCTAAGAAAAAAATAGTAAGCTTTAGCTTTCGGGGGTAAGCTGTTTTCAATGGGATTAAGTGTAATTGACCTTATGAAATATTTACTTGACCATTTCACATCTTTTAAATATAATTTTGACTGCTCTAAATCTCTTTCTTATGAATAATTTTGTTTAATAAGCATCTCTAGAATATCAAAATTAAGTAAGCGAGCTAGTCATTTAATCGTGTTGACTTAATAAAGAATCGTATACCAAATCAGGTATACGATTCTTGATAAAATATAGAACTAAACTGTTTTCTACCCACGACTGGAATGCTTAAGTTTTTCAAGCGGGGGATATTATAGCTAATTACGGGCAGTGTATACCATACAGTTGGCTCCGCTTAAAATTAAGGGGGTACGCCCGTCTTTTTTAGTTTCGGCTAGGAAGGAGCAAACATTTTTGTACTAAGCAGTTTTACATGTTACACCAAATAGGTTTTTTGGTGTAACAGGCGTATATTTACTACAAATCTAGTTGTTTAGACTGTGATGCTACCAGCGTAATGGCAAACTTAGTCCCTCGCTTAAAGTCTGCAATAGTTGCATTATATTGCAAGGACTGGTTCGATGGTAAGTAAGATGGACCTCCGCAAGATACATTTAAATCCGTACCATCCTTAACTTTTAAATTAGAACAGCCATAAATGACTGTTTTATTGCCTTCATCATCGACCTTGCTGATCTGAAGGCTTTTAACAACCCCAGTTACACCCGCAGGCAACTTTATAATAGCTCTTTCAACCCTCAGAGCTTGTGGTAACTTCATCGCGTTAGCACTGAAGCTACATCCATTGGCATTGTTAACTATTACAGTCGGTGGTAGAACATCGATTTCATTGGGGTTATTTGGATCTGGTATTATTCTTACATCACCTACGACGGTACAACCTGACTTGATAGGCGCAGCCAGTGAATCTGCAATTGCCATTCTAGGAAAGAAAGTTGCACAAATTATGAGTAAAACAGCAATAACGCCAAAAATCTTCTTGGAATATTTGAATTGATTCATTATTTTTTCTCTTTAAATAAGTAGACGTTGAAAAAAACCTCTATCTAAAGGAATATTCAGTAGTTTTTTCATTAAATATGCAAATATGCAATCTGATTTTCAAAATTAGATTTTTCTGCGGCTGTAGACATCGCCAAAGCAGCGCAAAAGTTTTCGGATTACTGGCATGAACATTGATTTCCAGCATTATTGCATTATTCCCTTGTTACATTAGCTGCTAGTTTCCAACTCAGCACACGCAACACTTTCTCCTTCAGCGCCGTCAAGCACGATTCAGCTTCCAGGGCGACTCTAAAACCTCTGTACCGACTCCTAAGCGCTCACTGGAATAAACCCGACTAAATGCGATCGCCTACGTGGACGCTTGCGCCATCGCACACAAGAGCGCATCTACTGACATTCCGCAAACTGGTAATTGAAACCGTGGGTTCCATGAGCTACTCCGGTTGTTGTGCAATCAACAAGAATCGCACGTATGAAAATCGGAACTAGGGGAAAATACCACTTTTTCAAGATGTGAACACCGATCTAGGCGATCGCTATCCGGTTCATACAATATCTATTGAGAGCAGAAATTATCTTTACTTGGTGTTCTGGTGGTAGCCTCTGACAAGCTGCTGCACCTCTACGTTCCTGAAAAAGCCTATGCAACCTACTAATCCTAACCAATTTACAGAAAAAGCCTGGGAAGCGATCGCCCATACCCCCGATATTGTTAAACAATATCAACAACAACAAATTGAAAGCGAACACCTGATGAAGGCGTTGCTAGAACAAGATGGTCTAGCAACTGGGATTCTCACCAAAGCGGGTGTTAACCTCCAAAAACTGCGCGATCGCACTGAACAATTTTTTCAACGTCAGCCAAAAGTATCTGGTACTAGCAGTTCTGTTTACTTGGGACGCAGCTTAGATACACTTCTAGACCGGGCAGACGTGTATCGCAAAGAGTTTCAAGATGAATATATTTCAATTGAACACTTATTGCTGGCTTACGCTAAAGATGACCGCTTTGGCAAAGCTTTATTCCAAGAATTCGGTTTAGACGAAGGCAAACTAAAAGATATTATTAAACAAGTTCGGGGGAGCCAAAAAGTGACCGACCAAAATCCAGAAGGCAAATACGAAGCACTGGAAAAATACGGGCGTGACCTCACCGAAGCCGCGCGTAAAGGTCAACTCGATCCAGTGATTGGGCGAGATGATGAGATTCGCCGCACTGTTCAAATTCTGTCTCGCCGCACCAAGAATAATCCCGTGCTAATTGGTGAACCAGGTGTTGGTAAAACTGCGATCGCTGAAGGATTAGCACAGCGCATTATCGCAGGTGATGTACCCCAGTCCCTCAAAGACCGCAAGCTCATTTCTTTAGATATGGGTGCTTTGATTGCGGGGGCAAAATTCCGGGGTGAATTTGAAGAACGCCTGAAAGCAGTATTAAAAGAAGTTACTGAATCTGGCGGCAATATTGTTTTATTTATTGATGAAATTCACACCGTTGTCGGCGCTGGTGCAACCCAAGGTGCGATGGATGCGGGTAACTTGTTAAAACCAATGTTGGCGCGGGGCGAATTGCGCTGTATTGGGGCGACAACTCTGGATGAATACCGCAAACATATCGAAAAGGATGCCGCACTAGAAAGACGCTTCCAGCAAGTTTATGTCGATCAACCTAGTGTAGAAGATAGTATTTCGATTTTGCGCGGGTTGAGAGAACGTTATGAAAACCACCACGGGGTGAAGATTTCTGATAGTGCTTTAGTTGCTGCCGCCGTATTGTCGAGTCGATATATTAGCGATCGCTTCTTACCTGATAAAGCCATTGACTTGGTAGACGAAGCCGCCGCCAGATTAAAAATGGAGATCACCTCCAAACCAGAAGAACTCGACGAAATCGATCGCAAGATTCTGCAATTGGAAATGGAGAAGCTATCGCTGCAAAAAGAAAGCGATGCCGCTTCTCGTGAACGTCTAGAAAGACTAGAAAAAGAAATTGCCGATCTCAAAGAAGAACAAAGAACCCTAAATACTCAATGGCAATCTGAAAAAGATATCATTGACAAAATTCAGTCCGTTAAAAAAGAGATTGAACGGGTCAATTTAGAGATTCAGCAAGCAGAACGCGATTACGACCTTAACCGCGCTGCGGAGTTGAAATACGGTAATTTGACTAGTTTGCATCGTCAGTTGGAAGCAGTAGAAGCTGAATTGGCAAGTGCCCAAAGAAGTGGAAAATCACTATTACGGGAAGAAGTCACAGAAGCTGATATTGCCGAAATTATTTCTAAATGGACAGGAATTCCCATCAGCAAGCTGGTGGAATCTGAGAAAGAGAAACTACTGCATTTAGAAGATGAACTACACCACCGTGTGATTGGACAAGAAGAAGCAGTCACAGCCGTAGCGGATGCAATTCAGCGATCGCGCGCTGGACTGGCCGATCCCAATCGTCCCATCGCTAGCTTTATTTTCCTTGGGCCTACGGGTGTGGGTAAAACCGAGTTGGCGAAAGCGCTGGCGGGCTATATGTTCGATAGCGAAGATGCGCTGGTGCGAATCGATATGTCGGAATATATGGAGAAACACGCCGTCTCCCGGTTAATCGGTGCGCCTCCAGGATATGTGGGTTACGAAGAAGGCGGACAACTAACAGAAGCGATTCGCCGCCGTCCTTACTCAGTGATTCTCTTTGACGAAATCGAGAAAGCACACCCTGATGTTTTTAATATCTTCTTGCAAATTCTCGATGATGGTCGCGTCACTGATGCTCAAGGTCATAAGGTGGACTTCAAGAACGCTATTATCATCATGACTAGCAACATCGGTTCGCAATACATTCTTGATGTCGCTGGGGATAACGCTCACTATGACGAAATGCGCCGTCGAGTCATGGAAGCGATGCGGAATAGCTTCCGTCCAGAATTCCTCAACCGGATTGACGAAATCATCATCTTCCACGGTTTAGATAAGAAGGAATTGCGGCAGATTGTGCTGTTGCAAGTACAAAGATTGCGTCAAAGATTGGCCGATCGCAAAATATCCCTCAAACTCTCAGACATTGCACTTGACTTTTTAGCAGAAGTAGGATATGACCCAGTGTATGGGGCGCGTCCACTGAAGCGGGCGATTCAGCGAGAGTTAGAAACTCAAATTGCCAAAGCTATTTTGCGCGGTGAATTCAACAACGGCGACACCATCTTTGTAGATGTGCAAAATGAGCGTCTTTCTTTTAGTCGCTTACCCGTTGAGGTGTTTAGCAGCTAATTAGTCGAATATAAAACACCTCTCCCTGGTTTTAAGCAGTAAAACCGTCCCTCTCCGACTTGGAGAGGGATCAACTTGAACTTTAGTTCAAGGCGGGGAGAGGTTGTTTAAACTCACTTTTTAAATAATTGAACTACACTATTCCCCATTCCCTACTGTTTACAAATTACTTGTCGCATTTTCCGCATATTTGCAGGCAATTCAAAGTTCATTGCTTGTTGAATGAAAATTGATGGAATAGGAATCAGAGGTGTAGCTTGCACAGTATAAGCAAGCAACGTGCCATTTCCGCAATCTTTGAGTTCTAAATTAGCGTTAAAATCTTCAAAAGTCCCTTTTTCCATACGGAATTGGATTTGTTGCCCCAGCACCTCTACAACGCTGAGGTAAATTTCCACTTGAGCCGTGAAAAAGAAAAAGGCTTTTTGTGCTGCTTGGTATAGGCGCTTAACTTCACCTTTGTGTGATATCTCGCTTTTAGTGATATCAGGAAAATATTGCACCCACCGGGGATAATCAGTTAATTGCTGCCAAACTTGCGATCGCACCATCGGCAAATACATCCAGGCTGTCACTGCACCACCACACGCCTTGTGCGATCGCGTTTCTACCAAGATTTCACCCTGTACTAGCAACTTTTGTTTATCTTGACTCCAAGCCATATCTGAACCTGCAATAATTGAGTCTGAGATATGAGACGCAGACATAATGATTTTAGTTACTCCTCAACTCATCCACCTAAATAGAATTGAAACTACAAGCTATAAAACTTGATTTAGATCCAACCCATTAAATTTTAGTTCCAGTGTAATCCCGATCCTTTCCGGAAAGGGTGAGTTTTTGGTAATTATTTCAGTTACTTTACTGTAAAACCTGTAGCTCTGATCACAATTAACACAATTAATACTTAAGTGGACTTGATAATAACAGTATTTATAAATGAAAAACTAAGTTATTAGCAGCTAGAATGGCACAAACACTATTTAATATCAAGCACCTTACCCAACCTCTGGATAGGATCTCTCGATTTTTACGTATTATTTATGATGAAATTGTAACTTCATCATAACTTCATATCTGATTGTCAAATTAAGTCTAATTTCTGTTGAGTTGAGAGGAAAATTAAGTGAGTCAATCTTCTTTAAATCGTAGATTAATCCAGATTTTTGGTATTCTTCTTGGTGTTAGTGTAGCCGTTTGGGTACTGAGAGGCTTTGGTATCCTTACTTTTACTCCAGGTGGAATAATTTTGCTACTGCTACTAGGGGCAATCGCGATCGGGATTATCAGTTATGCCCAAAGGACTTGGTGGCGTTTGTAATCTGAATCTCTCATAGTCTGGGAAATTGCCGCCAACGCTACACGCCTTACCCGATAAGCCTTTATCATCTCGTTTAAGAATTGTAGCGTGACTATTTTCACTTACTGCCAAAAGTATTTAATAGGGAAGCGATGCCAACAATTTATTAGGGGAAAAGAACATGGCAAAGTATATATGTACCGTTTGCGGCTATGAATATGACCCAGAATTTGGCGATCCAGATAGCGATATAGCGCCGGGAACAGCTTTTGAAGATATACCAGATGATTGGGTATGCCCGACTTGTGGTGCCACAAAAGATCAATTTGAAGTAGTTGAATAGTGAAGATAAGGGCTAGCCTAGTAAAGTACGTGCTATTGAGAAATTTTAGAATTTGCTACCGTTACGAATCGTAGTTATTGGGGGTGGGGCTGCGGGATTTTTTGGCGCGATCGCTTGTGCTAAAGCCAATCCTGATGCCCAGGTTACTTTACTAGAAGCCAGTCGTCAACCACTGGCGAAAGTGCTAATTTCTGGTGGTGGACGCTGCAACGTCACTCACGGTTGCTTTGACCCGGAGGAGTTAGTACAAAATTACCCCAGAGGTGCAAAAGCTTTGCGGGGTGCTTTGACTCGCTTTGGCCCTCAAGATACAGTAGCTTGGTTTGCTGCTAATGGAGTCTATCTAAAAACTGAAGCTGATGGCCGGATGTTTCCTGTCACCAATACTTCAGAAACCATTGTGGAATGTCTGATTAAATCGGTGGCGACATCTGGGGTAAAACTCCGTGTCGGTACACACGTAACTTCGGTGAAACGAAGTACAGCAGATGAGGGGTTTGATATTCTTCTCAAGTCGGGAGAGACGATTAAATGCGATCGCCTACTTCTTGCCACCGGCAGTAGTATTGTCGGTTATAAAATTCTCCGAGAGTTAGGCCATCAAATAGAACCACCAGTACCCTCGTTATTTACCTTCAACATTGCCGATCAAAAGTTGCGAGAGTTGGCTGGAGTTAGCGTTAACCCTGTCCAATTAAGGTTGTCTGCGGGCGGAAAATCCCAATTACAACAAACTGGGCCATTGCTAATTACCCACTGGGGTTTGAGTGGCCCGGCTGTTTTAAAGCTTTCTGCTTGGGGTGCGAGAGTTTTGCACGAAAGCCGCTATCAAGCCAAATTATTGATTAATTGGCTGCCCCTTATGCACCAAGAACAAGTGCGAGAAAAAGTTTTAGCAGTTAAAGATGAATGGGGAAAGAAAGCGATCGCATTGCATCGCGGCGTTGATTTACCCCATCGTCTCTGGCAATATATCATTGCCCGTGCAGGCATTACCACAGAAGACCGTTGGGCAGAAATATCTAGTAAAACCTTAAATCAACTGGTGCAAGAACTGACTCAAGGACAATACTTAATCAACGGCAAAGGAGCTTTTAAAGAAGAATTTGTTACCTGTGGAGGCGTTAACCTCAAAGAAGTCAACTTCAAGACGATGGAAAGTAGGTTAGTTCCTGGCCTTTATTTTGCTGGAGAAATCTTAGATATTGATGGCGTTACCGGTGGATTTAACTTCCAAAGTGCTTGGACAACCGGTTATTTAGCAGGGATAGCAATGGCGAATAGCCAGATAGCTTAAGAGAGTTTGTAGTAAGTAGTTTAGTGTTTAGAAATCAAAGGCTAAAGTCCTTACTGCGAATTTATTAAAGTAATGTAGTAGATTACTATTTTTACTATTAAACAAGCGTTCTCTTAATTCTTGTATATGATTAATCATTTCAAAACTCGAAGTTTCTAGAGCAGAAATAATCTCTATATTAATTACTAATTATCTTGCTAGTACAAAGCGGCAAAAATAAAGCTACCATCCTTTGTAGAGCAATTTTGAACACACCCAACAATGAAATTTAGCGAAATTATCAGCCAATTTGGTGAAACAGGCACCAATCATAGCCTGACTAGCAACCCAGACCATGACCCAGAAATTATAGGGGTAGCAGCCATTGATGAAGCCACTAACGGTACTCTCAGCTACGTAGAAGGGCCAAAATTTGGGTCTTTTGTCAGTAAGACTAATGCTACAGCTTTAATTTTGCCCCAAGACGAAAAATTACAGGAGCTTGCACAAGAGAACAGTATTGTTTGGATATCGACCTCAGATCCGCGACTGTTATTTGCCAAAGCGATCACACTTTTTTACCAACCATATCGCCCCGTTCCAGAAATTCATCCCACTGCTGTAATTCACTCCAGCGCAAAAGTTGGTAGTGATGTTTACGTTGGTCCCCATGTTGTGATTCAGCAAGGCGTGGAAATTGGCGATAGTGCAATTATTCATCCCAATGTTGTGATTTATCCAGATACCAAAATCGGCGATCGCACCACCTTACATGCCAACTGTACTATTCACGAACGCACCCGCATCGGTGCAGATTGTGTGATTCACAGTGGTGCAGTCATTGGTGCAGAAGGCTTTGGTTTTGTTCCTAGCCGTACTGGTTGGTTAAAAATGGAGCAATCTGGCTATACAGTCTTAGAAGATGGGGTAGTAGTTGGCTGTAACACCGCTATTGACCGCCCAGCAGTCGGAGAAACACGGGTAGGCCGCAATACAGTAATTGATAACTTAGTACAAATAGGTCATGGCTGCCAAATTGGTTCTGGCTGTGCTATTGCAGGCCAGGCTGGTATGGCGGGGGGCGTTAAACTGGGGAATCGCGTTATTTTAGCTGGACAAACAGGAATCGCTAATCAAGTAAAAATAGGAGATGGTGCGATCGCATCTGCTCAAACTGGAATTCACAGCGATGTTGCACCAGGAGAAATTGTCTCAGGAACTCCAGCCATTCCTTACAAACTATATCTCAAGGTATGTGCTGTTTATAGTCGTCTACCAGATATGTATCAATCGCTAAAACAATTGCAACGTAAATTCAAAAATAGCAATGATTGAAGGAGGTAGAGGGCAGAATCTTGGAATTAACCACATTTTTGTAACAGTCAAAGTATTAAACTGATCTACATCTAGCCCAGAATTTAAGTTCTGGGCTAACTTATTCTATTATTGGATTTAGGGCCAGCGATCACAATTTATCTAAAATTGCCATACCATAAGCCACAATAGTTTGAAAATCGCGATCGTTTGACTGGTAATGCTACGACATTATTTTCCTCGTAAGGCTGCTTTCTTGACGAGCCCTTACTGGCTGCGAGGTAAAATAACTTGTTGAAAAAAGAAAAGCCTTCTCAATTAATGTTGAGAAGGCTTTTCTTTATTTGTTGTGGTTGAATATTATTTCTGGCACCGAGCTATTTTTGCGTAGGGCGACCCCTAAACTATCGTTGCCGCAACAGCGTTTCACCTCTGAGTTCGGGAAGGGATCAGTGTGGTTCCACCGCGCAATAGACACCAGAA
>NZ_JADEXU010000371.1 GCF_015206895.1 Nostoc sp. LEGE 12450
CATTCAATGATCAAGATTACCGAAAACTGACTATCGAAACCTCAGCTTCTAAAACTAGAGATGCTGTGTTTTTGAATGGTGAACCATTGGGGGTATTGCACTTCAAAAAAGACAAAGACGCGCTCAGACAGCTTGGATTGCTCAAAACCGGACAACTTACACTCGCGCCTGCAATCATTGAAAGTAATTTTTCTGTGATTTGCGCTCAAATTGACCCAAGGAGCATTGAATATCCCCAGAAATGGACGAAGGAATTTCAGGCTTTTGGGACTCAATCAGTTAACCCTCAGCAACTGTATATGATTGAGAGTAGTGCGAAAATTCTACATCATATTAAAGAGCGTCCTACTTTCTTATTTTCTACCCAATCAAACAAAAAACTTGGAGTCATGGGCTTGGCTGTTGACAACCTGAAAGCTGAGACTGTGACTAAATGGTTAACTGCTCAAAAAGTTGAATGGCAGCAAGTACCAATAGAAGATGTTATCAGGGAAACTAAGAAAGGTCTAGCGGTATTTAACTTAGTCAGTAGTTCAATTCCCCCCAAAACTTTGGAGAACATGACCAATAAATTCGGGGCTGTGATTGAATCGGATAGTAATTATCAACAAAGAGTTAATTCCCTCGCCACACGACCGCAGTTTTTGAAACCACCAGAACAAACAGCACAATCCCCACCTAACCAATCCATAACTCCATTACTCTCCCCTACTCTTTCTACACCAGACATTAGTAATAGTACAAAAACCGAACCTTTAGGTGTAGAGAAACTCTCGACAGTCACTATTGATGACTTGAGAAATTGGTATAATGCCGCCGATAAGTTAGGGAAGTCGGAAAATTACAAAAAACGCATTGTAGAAGTGGCAAATGGGTTTAAAGCTGGTGAGCAATTATCAGCCGAAGCGTTAACAGTAATGAATAAAGATACATTTGAACTTGAAGCCATCAGTCGGCTGACTCAAATTGCTCAAAGGATTGGCATGGTCTGGGGTAAATCTGATGAAAATGGTACTCAAGTTCAAGGAAAGATTTATGACTTGGCTTTCAATACCCAGCAGAGAGATTTAACTATTTCGCAGAAAAATGGGGAGGTAATTTTAAACTTGCAATCAGGGAGAGTACAGATTAATAAAGTAACTCCACAGATATTGCAAACTTTTGAGGATGCTAATACTCAAATTGATAAAACATTAGCTAAATCTCAAACACAGCAAGTAGACTTACAAAGATAAATTTATCCTAGAATAGCCTTTTTAAGCAATAGAGAAGGAGAACAACACTATGGAGACGGCTAATTTAGAGCAAGCACAGGTTTCTTATAATCAAGGTTTGGCACATCTAAAGTCAGGTAATTTAGATGAAGTTATCGAGTGCTTTAGAGAGGCATTACTACTTAATCCTAATTTTGCTGAAGTTCACAATACTATAGGAATAATTCAGTTTCAGATCGAAAAATATGAAATGCAATTCAGCTTTTTGAAAACGCATTAGCAATGAATCCGAATTTTGCTGAAGCTTATAATAATCGAGGATTAGCTCGGTCAAAAATCTGTCATAAGTCAGAATTTCCCAAAGTGATTGAAGATTATACTAAAGCCATCATTCTAAATCCAGAATTAGTCCAAGCTTATCTAAATCGGGCTGATACGTATAAAAATTTAACTGGTGACAACCCAGCAGCTATCTTAGATTACAATCAAGTAATTTTACTTGATCCAAACTGTTTATCAGCTTATATAAATAGGGCGAATATTTATTTTTTATCTGGGGAATTAGAAAAATCACTCTTTGATTTAGAAAAAGCATTATCTTTAGATGCTGATTGTGCAGAAGCATATTGTGGACGAGGGACAGTCAAATTCCATCTGGGCAATATTGAAGGCGCTAAAAAAGATTTATTTAAAGCTTTTGGTTTGTATGAGGTGCGAGGGAATATGATTTACTGTGCTTTTACTCGAAGTTTGATTATGGAGCTTTTTCGAGATCATGAAGTTTACAAAGATTTGTTTGGGGTTGAAAGTAG
>NZ_JADEXU010000098.1 GCF_015206895.1 Nostoc sp. LEGE 12450
TTCTCGTTGTTTATAACTTTCAACTTACACGCTATCAATAGCAAGTTGTATTAGCAAGTGTATAAACATAGCTTATCAACTTCCAGGACATACATCACCTGTTTGTATTAACAACGTATTGACAAAAGTATTAACAAAATAGTATCTTAGATTTATGGGATAAATAAAGCGGTTTCACTAATCAGCTTTTATTTGCTCAGATCAAAAGGTGATCACTCCCCGTCCAAAGTTTGTGATCACCCTCTGTAAAAACCTAACCCCATGTAGAGGCAGGAGATCCTCATTATGACGCATTCAACCTATACACAGCAAGCACCCTCAAGCTTCAAGCTAAATCAAACACTAATTGCTGATGCCCCTCGCAGAGATGAACAAGCCCTCGCCCAAGCAGAACTGTACAGCCACCTCGAATCCCAAGCCGAAGCTGTAGCCCCAACCCAAGACCCCCTAACATCTCGTGACCGTCGCATCATTGGCGAGATTATTCAAGTCGAACCGGAATCTGTTCGCACCATCTGGATTGAAGGCGGGATTACGGTATGGGTGCGGTTCGTAAACGGTAGCTGCTTGCCTTTTGACCGAGACTGGTTCGCAAAAAGAGTTGCAGAGGTCAAAGCGACACTTCCAGAAACTCCATTGGAGCGCAATGAACGCCTCAGCGATGAATTAGAAGAAGCTTGTGTCAAGTTCAATTTGTGGCATCCCCAGATTGATTGGTTATCCTTCAGTACTAAACTTTACCGAAATAATCAGCTAGTAGGCTACATCGGTTGCAATCTTGAGGGTTGGTATTCTAGACCCCGCACATACGGCATGAACAGATTCGCATCGAGTGCTTCAGAAGCGATTACGTTTTTGGGAGTCAGATCAGCTGTAGCAGCGTAGCCACTGACATAAAAAGGGCGATTGCACATCAAAACAATTGTAATCGCCTCTACAGTGTAATAGGTAACAAACATCACAATGGCATACACCACAGAAACTACGCCCTCTCTTCAAGTAGCCGAGTTGGATGATTCACCAGAGAAAATTTTTCTACCGCCAACAGACCCGAATGCAGAGATTATCGAAATCCCTGGTTACACGCTCGTTTACCTCAATGGAGCCTGCCCCAGAACTTATCGAGTGTACAAGGCTCATTCAATGATTGGGGTGATATTTCAGTATATTACCCACTGGTCTAACGCTATGGATCAGATTCGGTACGCCCAGGCAGAAGAAGCAGCAGTTGGGTTGGATGACTTCATGAAAGTAGCAAAGAAATCCAGAGTTACAGATAAAGCCATAGCAGCATAGTTAACTTCACCAATTACAACCATGCAACCAACAATCACCATTCCACACGGTTGGAAATACCCCCGATTCACTTTAGGACAACGTACAGAGCAGGGAATTATCATCGGCATTAAGTATTACTCAAGCGATAGTCTTTTGGCTCACGAATACGAGTCAGGCTGGCGTTATCTAGTCATGCCTGATATCAATTCTATTGATGAAGGAAATCACTTAGAGAACGAAATTAAATTACTGACACCGCAGGAATTGAGAGCAGAAATTCAGGCTGAAATAGAAAAATGTCTACGCCAACTTGAACTGCTTAAGTACGAATTAAAAGCAATTCCTGGAGGTGTAGCTCATGCCTAAATCGCCCAAAAACTGCTCTGACCTCACGGCTGCTAGCTTGCTGCTTTTCTTGCGCCGCTATGGTGGTTCTGCTCCTTTACACAGCATTAATTTCTCACGAACAGTAATCCAATCATTACTCGATAGAGAACTAGTACGAGTCCAGAATACCAAACACGGTTTTTTACTGACAATTACACAAGATTCTGACAAATTGCCGACTAACTAAGCCCATTAACTCATTCAAACAAACACAGCCATCACTTTGCACACATGGAAACTATCAAAATCAACAACAGAGGTAATTGATAACAAACAAAGGCGATTCAGCTTTGAGTCGCCACTAGCCTAAATATTCAATTTATCAGTAACTATGGAGGTCAACAAATGAAGAAAAAATGGACTCCCCAAGAGTTAGAAATTCTTGATGAAATGTCTGAAGCTTACACACCTAAACAGATAGCATACAGACTCAGAAGACGAGGCTATTATCGCACAACTCTAGCTGTTCATAAAAAGCTGTATGCGTTGGGTTATTCTGCACGTCCCACTCTCGACAATTATAGTTGTAACCAAATTGCTCAAGCTCTCTCCTTAAACCCCTGTACTGTAGCTAAATGGGTAAAACGAGGCTGGCTCAAAGCTATTCGGCGTTCTGCGACAAATTACCTAGTCAAGAGTCGGGATTTAAAACGGTTTTTCAATAATCCTCCACATTCTATTAAAAAGCGGATTGCTGCGATAGATCCGCAAATAGTTAGGTATTTAGTAGGGTAGCCAAACAGTATTTAAGTTTAAAGCAGAGGAATTTTTAACAATGCGAATAACCTACCAGTACCGTTTACGTCTAACTCAAAAACAAATAGACACATTTGAACACTGGCTTGAATTATGCCGTCGCCAGTACAATTACAGGTTGGCAGAAAGGTTTAACTGGTGGGAACAAAACCGTTGTGATGTTAACCGATGCTCTATAGTTTGTTGCAGCATTGCACCGTTGAAAGATCAACCAAATCGTTGGTCACAACAAAAGGATTTAGCAAACACTAAAGCAATATTTCCTGAATATGAAGAGCTTGTATCCCATACATTGCAAGACGTAATTGCAAGGGTAGATAAAACTTTTGGGCGATGGTTGAAGGGTGATTGTAATAGAAAAAAATCTGGCCGCCCAAGATTCAAAGGTAAAGGGCGTTATCGTTCTTTAACTTTCCCTGATCCAGTTAAACCCGAACACATTCAAGGTAATCTTATCCAGTTACCTAAAATTGGAAAGGTGAAAGCAATTTTACATCGTCCCATTCCTAACGGTTTTAAAATCAAAAGGGCTACTATTACTCGTAAAGCTAACGGCTGGTACATCGGCTTTAATTTAGAAGATATGACTGTGCCTAGTCTTATAACTGATGTTATACCTACACCTGATAACACAGTGGGTATTGATCTAGGTTTGAAATCATTTTTGGTGACAAGTGGCAATCAAACAATAAACATCCCCCAATATTACCGCAAAGCCGAAAAGCGATTGAAGCGGTTACAACGTCAGTTATCACGTAAGCACATGGGTTCAAATCGCCGTAAGAAAGCGGCCAAGCGTGTTGCTAAAACTCATTTAAAAGTTGCTAATCAACGCAAAGATTTTCACTATAAAACTGCTTTATGGTTACTTAATCAATCTCAAGTTATTGCACATGAAAAACTGAATATCAAAGGATTGGTTAAATCAAAGCTTGCCAAGTCCATAACCGATGCTGGTTGGGGTCAATTTCTACAAATACTAAATATTAAGGCTGCAAGTGCTGGGTGTTTGGTTGTAGCGGTTAATCCTTATGGCACAAGTCAAGAATGCTCTGATTGTGGGGCGATAGTTCCCAAGGTACTTGCTGACCGATGGCACTATTGCCAGTGTGGTGCTAGTTACGATCGTGACCACAACGCAGCGCGAAATATTAAACACAGGGCGGCGGGGCATCCCGTCCTTTTAAAAGCTAGGGAAATGTCCAACCCGTTGGGGGGAGTCACCTAGAAGCCCTCGCCGTCCTCCGGGCGGTGCAGGGAGTATGTCACTCGAACTATGCCGAACACGCCCTGTATAAGTTATTCCGACAAATATTCCAAGGTCGATTTTATGAAGTGCCTTTGGGAACTTTTGAGCAGATGACTGGACTGAGCTTAACCTCTCATGAAGGCGGGATGAAAATCGACTTGCCCCCATTGCGGCAATTCCTCAACCGACTACTGGCTCTACGAATTGATATGCAAAACGCGATTTTCGAGAGGTTTGAACTACTCTTGAGCCAGCAGATTGAAGCAGCGATCGCGGCAGGGGTCTACGAGATGGGTGTAGAGACACTCCGGGCTGAACGTTTTACCATCGAAAGCCAGGAAGCAGTTTATACACACCCTACAACAAATAGTACAACCAATTACTTGAAAGTACAACGCACCCAGAAGAACAACATTAGAACTGCTGAAGAGATGTTGGAGTTTGCTACTCAATATCAAGGAAGGCTTATGATCAACTCCAAGTCAGGCAATGCTGCTGTGTCAATTCCAACACATAGTATATACGACTCTGAGGGTGGAGTTGTCCCAAGAGTTTTGCTGATTCGCCCACAGAAAGAAACTCGCGTACCAGTCCAAGACTTGGAATCTTCCACTTGGCGGCAGGTTTCGGCTGACACCTTTGCTGCTGCTTGGTCTATTGAAGTAGACGCACTGCCCAAGTTCACTACCGATTACCTGCATTTGGTAACTGGTATTCTCCTACCCATTTGGAAGATACTACCACAGCAAAATAGTCGAGTATTCCGACTGCAAACCAGCGATGGACAAAAGATTCTCGGTCGGGTGGTCAGTGCAGTAGATATTAAGTCTGTGGCTGAACAACTCGGACTGAAGGATAAGCTGTTAAGCCCACAGGAGTTAGTCTCTTTAGTGCTAAACGAAGGCTATTCCCAGCAGTTACCGGGTGGCGTTACTTTACGGCGTTCTTACATTGCCACAGAACCTCGCATAGAACTGGTCAATGCTATCTCACTGGCAGAGCGACTCTTAGCTGTTGGATGTTTTACCGAGATCATCAACTGGCAAAAGCGGATATTCATTCCAGTTTCAGACAAAGCACCAGCTATTCTAGCGGCTGTGATTGAAATCTTGGGATAAGTCAAAAGCTGATGTATTTATATTTATTAGATACATCAGCTTATTTTTCGCTCAAACAAAACTGTGATGGTCTCACATTTTGCACCAATAAAAATTGATGTAATCGGTATCACCGTGTCAGAAAAGGAAAATTTGGAGCTACGACTGAGCAGAGTTGTTGCACGATATGGCATTCTATTCAGAAATGATTGGCTACTCTGAAGCGAGACTGCATTACCCCCAGGGCAAACGCATCTAAATATTGACGATCCGGAATCAGGGTGGAATTTAGCCAAACCCTAATCATATAAGGCTTTCAGGAAATTAAACATTCACTTCTGTGGTAATGATAATCATTTTAGAGGGGAGTTAGAGGCAGCCGACGGCTGCCTGTCAAGGAATATGGTATTCTCGCAGAAACTCCAAAGAAGAATTACATTCTTATTCTCCTTTCTATGAAGCTCAAACCAAAAATCACGATTGCTGACCATTTTTTGGGAATAGAAGACCCACGAATTGACCGCACTAAGCGACACAATTTAATTGATATCATGACGATTGCGATAATAGCAGTGATTTGTGGGGCAGATGGCTGGGTGGGGATAGAGACTTATGGTTGTGCTAAGTATGAATGGTTAACAACATTTTTAGAACTGCCAAACGGGATACCATCACACGATACGTTTGCAAGAGTATTTGCTTAAAATTTATCCTCAACAATTCCAGTCATCTTTTCTAGATTGGATGAAATCTATACAAAAAGTAACTAATGGTGAAGTCGTTGCAATTGACGGAAAAACTTTACGTGGTTCTTACGACACAAATAATGAGCAAAGTGCAATCCAAATAGTAAGTGCCTGGGCAACTACGAATAAATTAGTCTTAGGACAGATAAAAGTGGATTCTAAATCAAATGAGATTACAGCAATCCCAGAATTATTAAAGATATTAGAATTATCTGGATGTCTTGTGACAATTGATGCGATTGGTTGCCAGAAAGAGATTGTGAGGTTAATCACACAGCAGAATGCAGATTATGTGATTACGTTAAAAAAGAATCAAGGTAATCTTTATGATGAAGTGGAAAAACTATTCCAATTGGTTATAACAATACCTTAGCCAATTTACGAGGGTTCAATGCCTGTAGAAACGGGATGAATACGCCCTAAAGAAGTAAGCTTGGCAAAAATCTGGGTTAATAAAATAGGCTCAGGCATTTCGGGAAGCATTTTTAAAATTTCACGGACATATCGAAAACCACGATAGTGAGCCTTAAGGTCAAGAATGCCAGAGTCGGGATTAAGGAGACGAAAATCCGCAAGAAGATGATGGGATAAGTTGACCATAAAGAATGCTAGATTAACAGCATTAGTTACAGCAGTTTGACTTAAGTTCATAAAATCTTCTAATCCCCAAAATTGCTTGGCATCTCGAAAATTGAATTCGATCTGAAAGCGCAGCTTGTAGTAGTCAATTATTTTCTCAGATGACAATTTCAGGTCGCTAGAAAATAGAATTACATGGCTGCAAGCATGAGTTTTAAGATTGGTTTTGACTAGAATAACTACATTCAGAGCTTGGGCAAATTCTTTATGAAGTAAAGTCGCTTGATAAATATCAGTTTGAATATCCTCATCAATGGTAATTTTACATAGATACTTGTTAGGCATGTTATCGTAGTCAATTTTATCTCCGTATTTACGACGTGAGCGCTTATCGGGATCAGGGTGTTGATAAGGTATATATAATGCTGAATCGTAGCGAAGTTTTGAAATTATGTGCAAGTTAACTTGGCGAGCCATCTGCAAAGCATTATTGTTACCAAAATGTCCATCTAACACTAAGTAAGTAAGGGGAATAAATTTAGCCAATAACTTAAATAGCGACTTAATCATTTCCTGAATTCGGAGTAATTCAGATGTTAAAACTACCTGTGTTTTATTCTTGTTTTTACTTCCTTTTGGTCGTCCACGCCCACGTTTCTCTTTCGATTTTATGTCTTTATTTGGTGACAGGCTACTTTTTTCTACATCACTCTTGATTACCTGTTCTATCTGAATTGGAAATGAGTGCCTTTGCTCAACGCTTACTAATGATAATGCAAAGAAGGATAGCCCTAATATTGGCTTACTTACTAGGCTGGAAAAAAACCTATCCAAACCATAAGTCTTTTTCCCTGACTTACTTATTACAACTTCATCTCCTGCCAACAAATACACCTCATTTGCACGGAATAAATGCTGCCGAAAAAATAGCCAAAATAACGTTGCCCAAGGTATTACTGTATGAAAAAACCTCAACATCGTCCGATAACTACCACCAGCGCTTGTCCAACGTGAGATTCCCAACATAGTGACTCGGCCGCTCATCGCTAACATTGCCAGGATTATCTGGCTCATTCGACGCATCGTTGTAGCATTTATCTGCGGTAACAGGCATTGTAACAGTGATAGGATATCGGGCATGGGTTGATTGTGGCTTTTGAGTTGTCGTTTGGGAAGACAATAACTCTACTACATCAGCCCTCTCTCTTCACCCTCTTATTTTGGCTAAGGTATTGTTATAAGCACAGGGTTTGAAGGAATTGAACACAGTACATATAAAACAGAAGAAAGAGGGCATGGTCGTCATGAGATTCGCCACTACATGATGTTATCTGGAATCGGATCTCGGCTTAATCCTGATTCAGTTTGGTCAAGCTTTAATAGTGTTGGGATGGTAGAATCCGTCCGTTCATTAAATGGTGAGACAACGGTTGAAACTCGTTATTTTATCAGTAGCCTTGAATCAAATGTTGAACAGTTTGCTAATTCTATTCGCAGTCATTGGGGAGTAGAGAATTCATTACATTGGATATTGGATGTCGCCTTGAGGGAAGATGACTGTCGGATTAGAAAAGATAATGCTCCACAGAATTTTGCAATTCTCAGACATATTGCAGTTAATCTTTTAACTCAAGAGAAGCGTAGAAAACGTGGAATCAAAAATAAACAGTTTCTCGCGGCGATGGATAACAAATATTTACTAAGTATTTTAGCGTTAGCTTAAAATAGTACATCCAAACTTGAGTTTAATATTTTACATAAAAGTTTTATCTATGCTCCAGGTAAATATAGTTTTACGTATCCCATAATTGAATTATTTTAGTATTAATGATTAGTCATTCAGTTGAAGATAAGCTAATCCAGACTTTGGGAAAATATTTGATTTATTTGATTTATCATCCCATCCATTTTTACAGTTATCTATGTCAGTTTTGAATCTTCCTTAGTTTTTATTAGTAAATAAGATGCGTTTGCCCTGGCATTACCCCCAAGTGGTGTGAACAATACATCAAAAGGTATAACCTCGGTATATATCTCGGTATAGGTGTTATTAGTTCCAGGCTTCACGCCATCCTTAAGGTCGAGGAAAAGCTCGACCTTACTAATCTCAATCTTCTTGCCTCGCAACTGGAAAGGAAAACGTTCCGGTGTCAAAGCAAGTTCTAATTTTTGGCTAGGTGCTGTTGAATCAACTGGGTGCAAGAATCGATCCCATTCAGTTGAAAACTTGTGTTTCGCACTGAATAGTCGTGTAAGTGGGGCTTTGTCTGCACCAGCGATCGCATTCTATACAGCTTGTTTAACTGCCTTTTTCAGTATCTCGCCTCCCTTCCGTGCTGTGTATAAGTGCTATTCATTATTCCCATTCATATCCCAACACTAATAGTAGATCCTCAACCTCAATAATCTCACCATCGGGTCTGGTCATTCTTAGCTGCCATTTGATCGGTGGGGCTGTTAGCACTACCTCAATGCCCAGTCCGTTTTTTTGACTGAAATGCAAGCCACCATATTGGTTGGCAGGGGCGAGCGTCATCTTGTTCGGATCTTGATCTGGTGGTGATGGCACAGGCAAGGGAGGCGCTATCGTAACTTCGTAGCTTCCTGTGTCCGTGCAACGTGCCAGCAGGCAGATTGTATTGACTTTCAAAGTCTTTGCTTTATCCCGAATGGGGAAAAGGTTGGGCGACATATCCAGCTCCAAGACATTCCCATCTGCTGGGTTAGTTGGATGTAAAAAGTGATGCCACTGGGTCGGGAACTCCTGCCGCAGGTTAAACATTCGCAAAGATGGTGTTGCTCCATCTTGACTGAAATAGTCTCGAAGATGGGCGATCGCACCGTTCTTGAACACACCCGCATCTTCTCTGGCGGTGTATTTGATATGCAAAATGGCATCAGAAATAGTCCCATAATCGAATTGGCGCAGTGGCTTGCCGAAGTCGGGGTTTGTTGAGTCTGGGTTGTTTGAAGGAAGATCGCTGAACAATTCAATAGACCAATCGCTGATTGCACCTGCGCCTTCAAAAGGCAGGTAGCGCTCGTCCCGGAAGCTCAGTTCAAACATTCCACTGTCGTTTTGGGCATTGCTGGCGGCGATCGCTTTCACAGGGATACTATTTTCGATAAAGCGATCGTCATCGGCAGGCAAGCCATCCCCATCTGTATTGCGGGGATAGCCATTGTCACCATTCTTGGTATTGATGCGAATGCTGTTTTTCAGCAACCGCAAGGTACAAGAAATCGTGGTGTACGGGCCAACCACACAAGGTAGTGTAAGGCTCACCGACTTGATGCGACGGAAGTAGTGACCGGGGTAGTCAAGGTCGAATATTTCCTCCGGTAAGTTGATGAAGCAGCGACCCGTCTCCCGCAGTTTGACTAATGCCAGTGGGTCGAGCAAGGTTAGCGAAATATGCTTGGTGAGTTCAAATTCTCGGCGGTTTTGTTCTAGGTAAGCGGTTTCTAGGCGGCGCAAGTCGTATTGGAGTTTTTCGCCGGAAAGTAGACCTTTTTTCAGGCTGTCCCAATAGCCGAAGTTGACGTAACTGCTGTCCTGTAAACCCAACTCGAAGCGGAAGCAGCGCTCTGCCCACTTTGCTAAATCATAGGCTAGCCTGTAGCTTTGGAAATACACGCCCGAAATCTGCCCAATTTGCCATTGGTATAGCTCTTGGTTGGTGTACTTGGATTTCATGAACTCATTAGTTGCATTGGCATTTTCGATTTGAATGATATGATTTTTCAGTTCATTTTCGGTAATGGCAACCCGTAGCTCGGCAGCAGCGATTGATTTATCAACTTGATCAAGTTCTTTTTCTGCGAGGCGTTCTTGGAACTTCCAATCGGCCCATCGGCGGTCGAAACTTGCATTGGAGGAAGCCATAGCAGCATCGTTGCTGGCAATCTGAGAAAGGACGGAAAGTACGTCACTAGCTAAGCTTGCTGCCTGTCCTAACTCCAAACCACCTATTTTGAATTTGGCTATTGGCGAACCACCAAATCCAGAAGCGCCGAGGTCAATAGCGGGGAGATAGGAAATAATAGAAGCGCCAAGTTTTATGTCCTGCGCAATTTCCGATTTAGTGTGTGCTTCGCCTAATTTTTCGAGGTGCAATTCTTCTTGAGTTATGAGCTTTTCGATGTCTCGATAGTAATTTCGCCTTGTTTCTATCGTCATCTCCGATTTCTTTATACCTTCCAAATTTTCCTGTGCTTCCTTAATTTGTTGCTCTCGCACAGCTTTTACCGCCTCCAGCAAGCGAATTTCCTGGCTCTGACGCAACAGCCCCATTGCTTCAGCATCTTTCTTTTCCAATGCGGAAAGCAAAGCACTACCAAGGGATTTCACATCGTTGCAAACCTCGTTGGCTTTTTGCAGCAAGACGTTAAAGCGATATAGTGGCAGAGGAGCATTCAAATCTGCTAAGGCGCTGCTGATATCGACACCGCCAGCAACTGCTTTTACCAATGCAGCGGGGTCAATGGGTGGCTCAAATAGTGCCAGTTGACGCACGACACCCTCGATGTTCATGCAGTGGCGGATCTTGTAGAGGCGGTCAGCTACAGTATCCCAATAGCTCAACATCTTATCGTTCTGCGGGATGCAGAAGTATAGCATCGGTAACGGTGCTGCATTTCCGCCGTTTGACCCATTGCCCGGTAACACGGGAACGAGGTTTTCTACCTGCACCAAGGCGTTCGAGAACTTGTCAAATTGGGTTTCCAACTCGTTGAAACTCTCTAACGGTGGCTTGGCTTGGGGGGGAATTTTCTTGGGACGAAGACCGAGGATTTCTGCCGCTAGGATGTACAGTTGAGTTGCCTCGTTGATGCTCTCCATGCTGTCTTGCCGGAACAAGTTATCGCCCCAGGCAATCAGGTTATCCAAATATTTCATCACTACCGTTTTCTGATAGGCAACAGTGCGATAGTTGGCGATGCGGTGCGGCTCGAAAGGATTCGTACGCCAGTCATAAACTTGTTTTTCAAGTTCATCTTTCGTTGTCGTACCACCTACGCTCGTATCGCCTGCCAGCATTCTTAGGATGTTGTCAATACGCTGTTGAATGTACTGCTGATCGGTGGTTTCAAAGAATGGTTTGGTAATCCAGTATTTGCTCATAGCTGGACTACCTGGAGTTTTGCTTTCTACACCGATCGGGTTGAAGATAAAGTGATACCAATCCCGCGCTTCCTCGAAACGTTGGTTTTTGCTCAACGAGTTGGCAATCAGCAAGGGAGCATGGAAGAACAGTTCCCAGTTGTAAGGTGAGTAAGCACCATCGGGCGTAAAATCTACAACTTCCTGTGGGTAAGCAGGAAGTTTCGGATCGTCAGGTGCCCACACAACTGCTGGAGTGGGTTGATAAGTGTTGAAGAATTGGAAACTTGTGTTTTTCAACTGAGTTTCTCGGCTCATCAAAGCGGGAATCCCTTTGAGGGGATTGTGGATTAACTTAGCAAAGTCACAGACAAAGGGGTGGTAGAAGTTCTTAAAATGAAACTGCCGAAACTGGAACAACAACAATGAAACTGCCCCTAGATAATAGTGAAAAAAGCGCATGAACCACCGCTTCATCAGGTTCTTCAGCTTTTCAACTTGTTCTGGGGTATAAGGGGATGATATTTCTATGGGCAAAGGTGGCGGTGCTTCTTCGGGGAATGCCTTCCAAAGAGAATCCTCTAGCTGATACCGTGTGGCAGGCGTTGGTGCGAAAAGATTGAGGTCGATCGCATCCAAACCTTTTTGGATCGACCCTTCAAAAAAGGTTTCCCACCAACGGAAGAATCCCTTAATTTGAGGGTAATAATAGTTTCCAACAATGTTAATTTCTTTTTTTGTCCCAACATGGGTTAATGAGCCACTATAGGTCAACCCGACTTCGATCTGGGGAAGCGAGGGCAGCACAAAGAAGGTGCATTTCTTGTCATTGTAGAAAAACGGTAGCCAGGTTCCTGTTGGTACAGAGAACTCTCGAACTGCCGCTATAAACGCATTACCAGGCTGAAAATTAAGCAGGGAAAGTCCGTCAAGCCAAAGCTTATCTAAATACGATAAATGCCAGGGGGGGGTCATTGTGAAAATTCCTGGTGTCTGGTTCAACACTGGCGTAAAACGCAGGTTGTTAGACTGAATTGAAAAGACGTTTTCGAGGGTGAAGTCGTTTTCTGGTGTATCGAGGCGAGGTTTATTAACTTGTTGCCCAAGTTCGATCCATTTCAAAAATGTGGTGTAGTAGTCAACTGAATCCTGCTTGGGTCGAATAGCAGGTTTAAAGTTACCAGGAAGATCGGTTAGTTCAGGAACACCTTTGCAACCAGAGATTTCAAAAGTGCCATCTAAGTGTGCCTCAAGTCCATTGCTACCAAGGCTGTATCCCTCATACTTAATACCAAATCGTCCATCGATCTCGCTACGATCGATCGGAAAGAAGTTGTAATGCTTCCTGACAATTTCAACTTCGTATACCTGACTTTCAGCAAAGTCTTTTGAAACGCGCTTCGGTGTCCATTTGCCTTGACGGTAATCGCTCACTGCCATTTGTAGCCGGAGCTTTTTCTTGGTTTTATCTGGAGTAAAAGTTCCTTCAGTACTTTTTAAGGGTGGCGTTTTGACCGTCGTGTTCCCTGTCTCATCAGGGATTTCTGTAAATATAGGCCAGAACAGAAATAGGCGTTTGTTTACAACGGCTGGAATCAAGTAATCGCCCTGGATGTCGAGGTCTACTTTCTCCCACGGTGTCCATTGGCGGTAGTCGTAGCGGCGGTAATAGTAGAGGTGTGGCTCTGCTCCCGCTGTGCGTCCAAAGACGTGAATTATAGTGTTATCTCCATCATCTTCCTGATAGAATCCGGCGATTTCGAGTTGGGCAACGCCGTCCAGTTTTTCTAGATAGTTGATGAATGCTGTCTCAACCGTGTCCTGGTTGATTTCGTTTTGCAGCAACTCATTTTCCAGATCTTTGAAAAATGAGGATTTATCTTTCTTTAACTCGGGTTCAATCCAGTTTTCAGGCCAGAGGAAGACTTTGCGGTTTGCCTCCCAAACCCGATACTTCCGCATCCACTTCCACCACTGCCATGCACTGTCACCATCATCCCCGTCAGCCTTGACTTTAACATCCGGCTCCAGCCCCATAAAGCAGCGCTGCACAAACAGTTGCACAGATCCCGATGCTTGTACCAAACGGCTGGTTAGTTGGCAGGAACACATCTCCACATCCAATAGATAGTAGGCATATAGGTCATTGGTGTTTTCCCATTTACCACTGGGCGCATCGGTTGGTTGGGGCTGGGAGAGCAGGTAGGCAGAGAGTGCATCACGCTTGCGTTCCCGCAGAACATCTTGAATTTCAGCACTCAGGGTTAGCCAGGTTTCTGTGCCAAACTTTGATCGCAGTAGTTCCTTGAGCGTTTTGGCATTCTCAAACCCCATAGCGGCAGCAGCAAACTGTTTTACGGTATCTGCACTGGCATTGAGGTTGTCGAGGAAGTAAAAAGCTCGCCGCAGACGCTCCCATGATTCTGCCAGCAAATAGTTAGCAGGGTACGTGAGACTGAGCGAGTCAGTAAGAGTTTTTACATCAGCGTTCAGCCAAGCTTCGTTAAGCAACTGTACATCATCGGCGAAGTTATCTTTTGTATATGTCCCACCACCATTCAATTTTTCCAGCACCTCGAGCAAGGTAATTTCGGTTTCCGGCAGGCTGTCTCGCAAGCGGAGCAGGCGATTGGTTCGCAGGAAAAGATCTATTGGGGCGATCGCACCCGTATCATCCAAAGGTAATGTCAGAAAATCGAGCAACTGCGCTCCGCTAGTTAGCGTTGTAATTTTCTTTAATTCCGCTAGCGCGATTTTCCATTTTTTCCAGATGGCAGCAACCCGGTTAGCCCAGAACCAAGCGTTGATAGTTGTGGAATCGATCGTGAAATTACCTGTCAAGTGGAGCAATAGTGTCTTCGCAGAATCAGGCGAATTCGACACCACAGCATACTGAGTTAGCAGATAGCGGCATACGGCTTCCGTCAACCCTAATTGAATACTGGTTTGCTGCACAACAGCTTTTTCAGCCAAGGTTTTCGACAGATAGCTGAGGGCTTTTTTCGCTGCGTTTACCAGACGCTTTGCATAGGTATCGTTATCAGGCTGGGTAATATCGAGATCGTTGTCTGTCAGCCAGATGCGATCGTCTGGGGAAGTGATGGTTTGAGGTTGGGTAGCTAGGCTATTTATGGCAGCAACATAGGCTGGATCACCAGAGAGAGCCAGGATTTCTGTCTTTTCGGCGTTACTCATGATGCCAGTAAAGCGCAGCAATTCTTGCTCAGCATCGTAGGTGATTTTGGCAGCGAGGTCGGCAGGTAATTGCGCTTTAAAATCCACTTCCGCTGGCAACTTGGCAAGCGAAGTGGTAAACACTAACTCAAAGAATTTCACAGCCATGCGGGGGCTGTCGAAAAACTCTGCGATCGCAGCCTCGTAAGCAGGTATGCCCGCCACCGCTAGCAAAGAAGGGTCATTCAGCAACGTGTTCTTTTGGGCAGCAGTCATCACACCCGTGAAACGTAGCACCTGTTCGTAGCGAATCGGAATAGCGTTGGGAGTACCTGTGATGGTAGCTGGGAAGATGAAGTCTCCTGGCAAAGCTACGTTTCTTTCCATTGACAAGTAGTCTACTAATGCTTTGAGAGACTGTTCATAAAGTTCCTCGATCGCACCCCGATAGTTGGTTAACACCTTGAGGGACTTTTGATACAGGTTCTTAATGGAATCTTGGTAACTCGAGATGCCAACTACAGATGCTAGTGAAGCATCACTCAGTAGGATAGACAATTGGACATCGGTCATCACCCCGATAAACTCGAAGATGTGATTCAGTTCGTCATATTGGATGGGGATATTGTGGGGTGCGCCAATGATCGATGCCGGAAACGTAAAACCTGCTGGCATCCCTTGCACCGTTGTTTCAAGCTGTCCACTTCCGTACAGGGTTACCAGTACAGGCGAGGCATCATTGGTCAGAGCCTTCCGTTGGTCATCTGTCATCAGTCCAGTAAAACGAAATAGCTTTTTTGGTTCGTCATACTGGATGGGGATATAGTTGGGTGCGTCAACGATCGCGGCAGGGAACGCAAAACCTACTGGTAAATCTTGTACATTGACTTCCAACAACACACTTCCACGCAATATCTTCAGGAAGGAATTTACCTCCGCCTCACTTCGGTTTAGCTTTTGCAGCAAGGAGGTCAGCAGTGCACTGAGGCTATCTACATCTGTCGGTAGTGCGACCACAAAATCAGTTTTGATAGTCTCTAATTCCTTACGGAGTGCGGCAAGAAAACGGACGGCATCGGTTTCTTTGATTGCGGACTTGGCAGTGCGATCGCTCGCCAGTAACCAGTTCAGTTCATCGGGTGTGAAACCAGCATCTTTCAGTTGATCAATTTTCTTGATAAACTCCCAGGCGCTCTGGGGGTTGACAAACTGTAAAATATCCTGTTGGAAAAGCTTCAGTACTAGCTCCCAGTCTTCCACCTTAAATTTCAGTACCTTTGATAGCCAAGCATGTCGCCAGAGAAACGAAAGATTCGTCAGTGTTAAATCATCGGTAATGTAAGGTTTGCCATCGGAAGCTTTGGACAATCCTTTAAGCAGAACCAGACTGGCTTCCCGAATTCCCAATGCTGCCACAATGACCGGGTAGTGGCTTGAGATTTTCTCTGTCGTTGGTTCGACTACATCAACTTTAGCGACTTCAAAGGTAGGGTCGAGGGGCTTGATCAGTCTCGTGTTCAGAAACAGGTTTTGGTAGAGGGCATCTTCCCGTTTTTTATGAAGTTTGGTGAATCGGGTTTCCGTATTCAGATTGCCAAACAAAGCGCAGACTTGTTCAACGGTTGTCTTTCCACCCAGCTTGTTTTTCAGTTGGCTGAAATAGAATAGATTAACCAAAAACAGCTCATTCAGCAGCCATTCACCAGTGTCTGATCGGTTGCCAATACCAGGTTGACGAATGACCAAATCGAGTTCCCACATTTTCCAGTTCTTCAGCTTGCGCCACAGCCGCAGGAAACGATGGATGCGATCGAGCTTCAGTGCATCCAACATTTGAATCACTTTCTTGTCCGTATCACAGGAAGCATCAAGATGCTGGATCGTGATATTGCCTCTGGGGTTGATGAATTTGAGATCGAGTAATGCTAGTAGGTCGTTGTACTCCAGGCTTGTTTTCTGGAGAAAATTGTTGACATTGGCAACTGTATCCAACCAGTTTGCACTGGTTTCACCCCAGATAATTTGCTGAACAGCGATCGCAGAATCTGCCACTAGAATAAGGTTTTTCTCGCTGGGGTCGGTAGGGTTAGCACTAATGCTAATGCCAAAATACTCAGCAGCAATATCACCATCGGTGGGATTGTTAGGTGCAGCAGAACCCTGGAAGGTACGCATCAAATCCCAGCGTTGCAAGGTGGTTTTTTGAAACCCTGTCCTGACTTCTTCAGCAAACAAATCAAACGGCAAAGTCATTGGATACTTTGCCTGTCGTAGCTTCTCGTAAACATTGGGATTGACATACTGCGGATATGCCCGTAGCTCATCGGCGCTGGCTTTCGTGTTGGGGATAATTTCCGCAAAAAAGTTGGCTGACGGGGGTTTCTTCTTCAGCAGGTAGGTTACATTATCCCCGTGAACTACCCAACGATCGGGATCTAAAGCATTGACCTGTGAGAGCGAAAAGTTGGCATCTAGGTCAATTTTCTCTTTATCATCGTTGATTGGATTGCTAAAGGCTGTTTGAAAAGCTGTAGAGACTGCTGTTTTGGCAGCGATTGAGTTAGTAGGTATGCTTGTGAAATTAATTAATTCTAAATCGTTTTCACCGACTGAATCGACGGCTGCCTCTAGCACTTCGCACACTACATCGATGTAAGGCAACGGCACGAGGGCATTATCGCAGTTCAGTTCGAGGAAGCCTAGGTCGGGACGGCGGCGGAAGAGGATGTCCTTAACCGTGAGGGCAGGATTCGCTGCCTTGCGGTCTTTAAGAAACATCAGCAGGTCAGCGAAGTACGCAGCAGGACTGAGTACCGAGCGGCAATGCTCACAATCGCAGAGGTCGCCAGTTGCGAACAGATTGCTCCAGTTGGGGAAGCTTGAAAGCGCCTCACTGCCGCTTAAAAGCGCCAAGGGCAGGGCTTCAGCTTCGAGCGCCTTCAGGTCAGTGACAATTGTCAATACAGCAGCATGGGTGTCGGCGGCTCGATTCCAGGCGAGGCGGGCGGCTTCTGGCGTAAAGCCGGGGTAATCGCCATAACGCCGCACGAACTCGCTTTCCCCTGTACGATATATCTTTTGGGCGGAATGGAGGTCATCTGCCAGCAGAGCATCCGTCGCCTCGAAGGTTGGGACAAGTTTGAACACCCGTTGGGCTGCTTTGACCTCCAGGCGGAAGTTTTCATCCTGTGCCAGTTCTTGGAAATCAGGGTGAATACTATTATTCATGAAATCGTCCACGGGCGTGTTCAGCAATTCAAAGCTCTCATGACGATTCAGGAATCTGCCCAAGACTTCAGGCTGACGTAGCCCATGAACTCCACCATTTTGTAAAGCTCGCTCCAATCCACCAGTAAAGGCGGTCGTCGGGAAGGCTTCGCGGAATTGGCGATCAAGGGTTTTTCCGTATACCTCTGCTTCCGGCAATCTGACTTGTTCGGCAATTGGACTGACTTCAATGGGTAGATTAATGTCACCAGCAGCGTGCTTTACCGCGATTAAGTTTACCCACTCGCTCTCGCTCCTTTTTGCCAATGTACGGATTTGTTCGGGCTGGCGAACTCCAAACTCCTCCTTAATCGTTTTGACAATGGAAAAGTCACCACGGGTAAGGTCGCTCAACTGAAAGGATGTGTGCAGGTCAGCAATTTCTGTGGTTGTGAAAGACTGGTCTTGTTCTAGTGCTCCCAACAGTTCTGGTGTCAGTGCTTTGTATTGGTTGAACAAGCGGGCGAATTTTTCCTGCTTTTGTGCGTCTCTAATCCCGGCATCTGTGAGTGCCAATTTGACAAACGTAGGTTCGGCAGATTCACTCACCGAGCGACGGGCGATGAATTGGAGAAATGCCTCTACCCAGTTAGCAACGCTCTCTCGTAAGGGTTCAGGAATTTCTTTCAGGTTAAAACTACGAGTCATTGCCTTACGCACGGTAACGGCATCAAGGGAAGACAGGGAGTTCAAAATTGTTGTTAACTGTTCTTGGAGGCTTTGATTTTCGACGAATTGGAAAAATGATCCACCCAGCAGAGCAAACCAGAATTCCGGTTGGATAGCTTGCTGTGCGACCTTGTGTGCTATCACGAAGCGGGCAAGGTCGGTTTTTCCAAACCCTGTCTCTCCGGCAAGGAAGCTTATATCCTGGTGTTGTTCATCTTCCTCCAATTCCTCGACGTGCAAGCCTTCGACTAAGGGTTCCAGGGTCTGGGTGATTTTTTCAAATAGCGTCGCTGGTTGTTGTACCTCAAATGGAATGGTTAAATCTATCTCTGCAACGGCTGGGGCGTTGAATAATACTGGCGAGGCAGCTAGTAGTAAACCGTTGGCAGCAAAGGCTTTGACAACGAGGTCAGCACTGCCTTTTTCTTGCCTGCGAAATTGACTGGCGGAATACTGGATTTGGTAAAAACCTTTGTTATCGGTCTGCGTCTGCCCCAGTAGTTGCTCATTGCGTAAATCGCGATCGAAGGCAGATACCATGACTGCCCTGGCAGGAAAACTATCGGCAAGACGAATAATACCTTTGACCACAAAAGCATCTTCCTGTGGTTCCGTTTCAGGAATTGTTACTCTGAGGTCAATCGTTTCTTCCGCTTTGGCATTATTTTTCTTGGGAGAGGTGGCTATTACCTGTCCTTGAGAATCGTAGGCTTTTACAATTAAGTCTGGTCCTCCCAATTCGTTGGGGGAACGACGAAATTGTTCAGTGGAATAGCGAATTTCATAATATCCGTCCTGATTGGTGGTGGTTTCACCGAGAAGTTCTTCAGGCTGTAGATTTCTATCGTCAAAGGCACGGACAATTACTCCGCTGACTGGAGTGCGATCGCTCTGTAACACCTGACCCTGCACAATAAATTGTGTAGGTTGAGGAGGTGGATCGAATGCTCCCAACTCTTTAAGTACTCTATTGAGGCTCTCAGCTGTAGGTTCATCAACTTCGCCCGTAGCCCTCAATCCAGATTGGTCTTGGAAAATCGTGACTAGCTTTTGAGTAAAGTCATTATAAACCTGTGCGGCTTGCTCTCTCCGAAGACCTTCTTCATAAACCTGCTGTTCGGTATCCGCGACCCGAATGAATTGTCGGCGAAGAAGCAATAGCAATCCATCTTGTAAATTGGTGACTTCTTGTCCTGAATTCTTTCTGTTAATGGGAGGAGTAATTTCTTTCATTGTTGTTATCTCAATAGGAATTTGAGTGAGAATATCTCTCGATTGATTTTGTAGATGAGGTAGTTGCCGATGGTCATAATCTGTCTGTGTTAGGAGTAGCGGGAATTCAGGATTTTCAGAATGGGTAATTCTATTTTTTCTACTACTGTTGAAAATCCTGTTAATTTTCTAATCCTGTAAATTCTGATTTGCATTTGTTTTTTCTCCTTTTTTGGTTATTTTTTGGGCTTTGGTGCGTTATGCTGATCGCTAACGCACCCTACAAGATCGGGTGATATCAGTGCACTATTTCAGTCCAATCCATTTTGCAAATCTTCCGCCAGACACCTTGTCTAAAGCGGCAACCCCAATAGAGCTTGGTGTAGCAAGTATTGTGGCAGTGACTCCAGCAACAGTGCGTGCTGTCTCTCCTCCACCCAATGCTGCAACAGCTTGATCGGCTTTCATTCCAACTGCTGAACTGTAGTCACTAACATCTAAGGTCTTTTCAATAAACTGTCCCGTCATTAGTCCACCACCAGCCGCCATAGCAACAGGATGTTTACTCATCATCAAAGCAGAAGATACAGCAGTAACGCCCCCATCAATTTTTCCTTCAGTATTTTTGGCAGTTGCTATTTGAGCAACACCAATTCCAATTCCAAGAGGACCTGCTACTTTCCCTGCAAATTTTGCCACCGGGGCTAAGGCTTTGGCAACTGGGGCAAGCTTAGATAAGGCTGGAGCGGCTTTTGCTAATAAATTGCCCACAGCTCCAGCTTCCGCAGCTAAAGGCTCAGCTTTAGCTGCATTAACTAAGGCATTTCCAGCTTCGGCAGCTAAAGGCTCAGTTTTGGTAGCACTAACTAAAGCATTTACCTCTTCTGCTGTTGAAGCAACAGTGTTTCCGTTAACGGTAGTCAACGGAATGCCAAGCGTGTTATATTTAGGACTTATTACTCCTCCTCCATACTTTATATCTCCAACAACCTCACCAACTGCACTTGTCAAACTGTCACCAACGCTTAATGATTTTCCTTCTTGAACTGCAACTAAATCTAAGTTGAAAGAGCCTTTAGGACCTCCTGGAGTGCCACCAATTTGGTTTACGATACCTCCAACAGTTCTTACCTCTGAATAAATTCTTTCTGCACCTTTCACTCCTATTTGCTTGAGTGCATCTAAAACACCAGTTGCTTTTGCATGAGCTGCAGTACCGGCTGGACTTGCGGCTTTAGAGCTTAATGAAATTCCTCTTTCAGCTCCTGCTTCAAATCCTGCCTGATTTCTAATGAAAGTGAATATGTCGTCAATTGAATTTGTTGGGGGATCGGGAGCATTACCAGTTTTGTCAGAGAATTTAAGGGGATTATTTCCAGAATATAAATAAACATTCATTCCTCCACTTATCCCAATCGGATCACAACTTGTCCATCGCCCCAGCCATAGTGCGCAATACCGTGCACTATGATAACTAAACCCCGTCTCCTCATCCCGCTCCTTCCCTGTATACCGATAACGTTTAGCAGCCGCTTTAATACTTTTATCCACCGCCTGATACGACGTACTACCGTAGGGATAATATTCCTCATAGGAAATCACATTGGCTTTATCATCCACTTCCAAACTAGCCGAACCAAGATGATTGCCAAGCTGAAAACGGATAAGTTGCGTAGGAGATTCATCATCGGGGTTGGTAATCGTCTTAGTCTCCACCAGTGCAATCCGCTGCTTATCATCCATAATGTGCAGCATCTCGCGCTCTAGCTTGATGTCATTCCCATTACTCCTAAATGTGCGGTAAAGCTCAAACCCACTCAGGTAAATCCGCTCATGCTTGCGCGTCCCGTTTTGCCGTTCCGTCACTTTGCGAACTCTTTCACCACTGGCATTGTAGACATAGAACGTCGTCTCTGGCACTGTGTTGGGTGGTGGCGTATCATTCACAGCCAGCCGCGAAGTCGCACTCAACTCATCCTTGTAATCCCACTGCATCAGCGTCAGATGGGGCATACTCGTCATATTCCCATGAGCATCATAGGTATAGGGTTCGGTCTTTGCCCCCACCTTCGTACTACTCAAACGATTGCTCTGCTTGCCCGGTTCAATTAAACTGGCTTCATTGTAAGCATAGGCACGAGTCCAATTCCCATTCGCCGCCTGATGGATTAACTTCTCGAAATTGCCCACCGCATCATAGACGTACTGCTCTGTATAGTTACGCATCGCCTGTCCGTTGCTGGGATGAGGCAAATTGACGCGAAACTCATCATCCCACTTGGCTTCCGGTTGCCCCGCTTGTCCGATGTGCTCTCGTCCCGATGCCTCAATCAAACGGTAGATCGGGTCGTAGGTATAGTCACAGTAGGGGGGTACAAACTGACCCTTGAAAAAGATCGCTTGCTGGGCATTATCCCGAATGCGGGTGATATTGCCCACCGGGTCGTATGTATAGAACAAATCCTGCAAAACTGCCCCACCCCGCGTGGTCTTCAGATGAGTCAACCGGAAGGTTTTCTCATCGTAAGTATATTCAGTTTTTGCCCCATTCCCATATTCAATCAGGGTGCGCTGTCCCTTTGCGTCATGGTCAATATTAATCACCGCATGGAAATTCGCTGATGGTGGATCGAGTAACGTGGTTGGCTCCGTCGCTTCCCCCAGCCATACATCCATTCGCTCCAACAAATTCGCCTCATTGTAGCCAGGACGGATGACATTGAGTTTCGTATTGGGCTGATTGCTATGGGGTGCAATTAACTGAATCGGTCGATTCAAAGCATCATAGCGGCTACTACTGCTAAAGACTTCTGTCTCTAAAGCAGGATTGCCCGACCAATCGGGAATGGTTTTGTAATCCTGCACCAGTTTGTGCGTGCTGCTGACTAAATTCCCCTTAAAGTCAAATACCTCATTCGTGGCAACCCCCGCACTATCAAAATGCTGATAAATTTGGCCCCGATGGTTGGTCGCCTCACCCTGGCCTTCCCCATAAATTGTCTGTTCCGCCAGGATTTCTGGATCGCTGCCAATTTTGACAAACAATTGCGTCGGACGCTGTAAGGCATCATAGGTAGTGCGAAGAACATGATTACGGCTATCCCTCATACGAATGGGCTTTCCTGCCACATCATTGAGCATCCAGCGATCGCCCGCCTCCATACTCGCTTGATGAATCTGCCCACCCAGCAAGTCATAGTCATAGGTCATGACGGTGCGCCCCCGCGCATCGATCACCGATCGCTGATTGCCTTCAATATCCAGTTCAACGCGAGTTTCATAGTTACCTGCATCTCCGTTATCAGCAATAGTCAGAAACGTGCGCCCCAGCGAATCTAGGTGAGCAATGGTTGGCGTTCCAGCGTGCCTCGCCGCTTTCCTCGCGGCTGATGCTTCGGCAGTGCGAATGTGAGCATTCTCAGGATGGGCACGTCCTTGGTGATCGACATCAGGCCATTCTTCTAGAGCCTTTGCCGGGTCAATGCGGAGGCCATACCAGGTTGGTAGATACTCAGTTTCCGGTAATCGCTCAAAGAAACTGCCGACATCCGCATCCGTCTTCAGATCGGCAATCACCACCGTATCGTTCACATCCCAGGTAGTTTGCTGCCACGGATCGAACACCACCTTTTCAAACGTGTGATTGGGATGCAGTGTTGCCACCACCCGTTCCGCCGGATCGTAGAACAAAATCGGAGTCACCCCAGCCATCACCATTTCTGGCTCATCTTCATACAGATGGGTCGAACTAAAAAAAGGTTCGTATTGTTTAACTGGCTTGCCCTTGTTGTTATAAACCGCGCGCCCATTCCCCACCCAACGGGGATTCGTCGGTGCCAGCTTCGGCTTGCCATTTTCCAGAATCAACTTGCCTGGTCGATCGGGATTCTCTGCATTCGATTCCCGTTGCGGTGCATTTCCCGGTTCCGCCTGTACCTTCGTCTGCACTTCTCGCCCAAAGCCATCGGAATAACTAAACGTCACCTGAACAGGCGACTCCATTCCATTGGCTGAATTGACGTGTTGTTCGCGGGCAATAGTCGCTGCAAAGACTGGTTGGCCCGAATTCTGGAAGCGATGTAAATCGTAAATAGTGCGGGTTGTCGCATTACCCAAAAGCTGCTTTGCTGTTGCCCTTGGCTGTTGCAGAAACCCTTGCACTTGTTCATCACTCAAATCTGCGATAAACTCCTGCAACGAGTCACCACTTTCTGACTCACCCGCCTCAACCTTGCCCAAGACAGCAGCACCCGCCACCATTCCCAAAACGTCAAACGCTACTTGAGCGCGATTCTGGTTGGGGTCGATCGCCACTCTAGGCTGCATTACGCGGTAGTCATGCTCGGCTTTGACTTCATTGCCGATCGCATCACGAGTCGTTGTCACCATCAAGTCATAGCGGTCATATTCAACAGTGGTGACATTGTTGAAGGGGTCTTCAAACCGATGGGGCAGGAAAAAATGTGCCTGGGCAAAAGCCAACTCCTGGGCAGAACTTACACCTGGTTCTGGATGATGAAAAACTCGCCCAGACGGAATCCACCAGTTAGAATCCCCTTCGCTGTGGAGATAGCCGCCTTCAGTCAGTATGTCTTCTGTGACGCGATCGCCATACACCTGTGCTAACAAATCGGGAGTAAATGCCAGCTTGTAGCTCTCGTAGGGCAATGCCAGCGATTCCAGCACACCCAGAGGCAGAGCATCTGAAAGGTCGTTTTTGCGATAAAGCGTCCGTACCCGCTCAATCAACCGCTTTTGCAAACTGCCATCCGGTTGCATCTGGTATTCGAGTGATGCAGCCGTTTGAACTGTATTCAAAAAATTGATTAAGGCCGGGCGTTGGCCTATCCTTTCCTTGGGTAAATCGCTCTCGCTATACCCATGCCCCGTTAGCTCGTAAGTGCAGGCTTCATAGGGCAGCGGTGTGCGATAGGCATCGTCTTCCAGGACTGGATTGGTGACGCAATTTTCCGTGTAAGTAATCAGCGTTTGAGTTTGTTTAATCCGATCGTCAGGATTGGATAACAAAGACTGCCGTCGTCCATATCCGATCGCCACAGCCTTCAAAACATTGCCATACTCATCCACCTGCAACACAAGTTGATGACCGACACGCGGATCGACTGGATTGCGTTCGTAGTGGTAATCGATCGTCTCGCGTGGATGCACGAAAAAGACAGCGTGACGATTTGCGCTCGTTAGCTGCACAAGCTCGATCGTATAATTCTGCTCTGAAACACTGTAGGGATGCAGGCTCTTATCTGTCCCGTCATCAACGTAGATTTCCTGCCGCAGAATCGACCCTTTGAGCGATCGACAGGCTTCCCGCTCTTCTTCCAACGTTAGACCATCAGCCAGCACCGTATCTGGCAATAGCGCCGCTAGGGCATCCCCCTGATAATACTCGTGAATAAACAGGTGCGAAATCCTATCCTGATCAAGATATGCCCCATTGTGAAACCAGGTTTTTGTATGCACAGGTGGCACAAACGAAGCCGCATCCAGATTGGAACTGTCGGATGAGATTTCTCCAGGCTGAATCGTCCCAATCTCCTCCGTATCCCACTGCTCCACCATGCCAAAGCCACGAAATTCTCGCTCCACCCCATCGAAATAACCGTGGTGATAGGCGTGACGAGTCACAAAGCGATTGCGGCTGATGCGATCGTAGGTTTCTACCCGTTCTACTACATGGACGGGGAAGGGCAACTTTGTAATCCAGGGTTTACCCGCCAACTTGTCTTGCAGATAAAATTTAGTGGAAGGCGCATACTGCACAACCGTTTCTGCACCCAGGTTATTCACTGTCTTAATCAGCAAATGCGGCTTTTGCCCTCCCATCAGGTCGATATATCGCATGACACGTTGAGCATTACCAACCAGAGGAGAAGACCATACTAAGCAGGCAGTCCCATTCCCCAATAGGTCGATTATCGTCACTGAAGCCACATTATCAATCGCTGGGAAATGTCTCAATGTGCGCTTTGCTGCCCAACTGTTGCCTGACTGATTGAAATAAACCTGAACGCCTTTCCCACTTAAGTACAAAATATCTGTTGTCCCAGAACCATCAATATCTGCCAACACAATTCGGCGTTGATTAAAGATATCCGGTGCATCAAACCAAGGGGCATTATCCATCGTCACCTTCGCCCCAAAGCGCCCATAGCCCAGATTAGGCCAGTAACAGACCTCTCCATTACGAATCCGTACAATATCCGTCAGTCCATCCCCCGACATATCCGCCAAGTGAATTGACTGGGTACTATCGGCAAACACAACACGAGGTCCCTGCTCTTCATCCCAAGCTTGATGTACCCGTTTTGCTGCTCCAAACCCATCTTCTGCTAGAGATGGATACCAAACAAAACACTCATCTTCCGTAATCAGAATGTCGCTATGTCCATCCCCATCCAAGTCAATAAACTTTAGGTTCGGATTATCCCAATCCAGGTTGGGCAATGACTTAAAGGCAATAAATGATTTCCAATTTTCGTCGTGAGTACGTTCATAAAAACCGGGAGTTGGACTGCGTAAAGCTACCACATCAAGTTGACCATCCCCCGCAAGGTCAAGAAACTGTGCGCCATTACTTAGAGCGATCGCAGGTTTGCTGGCAACTAATTCAACCGGAGCAAAACGCGCCTCTATATGTTCAGAGCCATTGGTTTTAACAGTGTTAATCGGGCTGAGATTACGCTTGTAAAACCATCCATTCCCCTGTTCCGTCAAAATTCCTGACAACCCTTCGCCATCTAAATCCACCCACTGATACCGAGTTCCATCCAAACCTTGGGGCAGATTTTCTAAACTGGCAGGCTCAACTTCACGTACTGTCTCATCAATATTAGCTTCACTGTAACTAAATTGCAGAGAGGGCAAAGATTTCTGTATATAGCCGCCTTCAGGATTTCGCTTGTAGCCCGTCTGCTTTACTGAAAGTAATAATGAGTAAATAGGATTGCGGAAATTGCTGGGGTTTTGTTCGTAGGAATAAGCAAAGTCTAGCGATCGCACCAAACAATCTCGCCCAACATTTGCCTCATCTTGAAAGTGATGAAACATTAACACCCGTTGGCAGAGGCGATAAGTGCGAATTTCAAAACCAGCCCGATAAGAGGAAAATGGGTCATTACGAACCGACCACACTCCGGGGTCATTCGGTTTAGGATTAGTTGGATTATGGTCTCCATAATCAAACACCACTTCAAACAGCCAATCTGTCTCCGCGAGGTCAGGCTGCATCAATCGAGAAACCAGATTCCCGTATTTAATTCGCTTCAGGTAGCGGTTAGCTGAACGGCTTTCTGAGGTACGGTTGCACTCGTGAGCTTGAGCTATATCCACACCCTCAGAATTCTCTGCGTTGTATTTGTAGAGGATGACATTGCCTTTGTCGTCGTAACTCTCGCAGATTAGCCAACTAAAAACATGCGTTGGTTCATTAGGGTCAAAAATGCGGCTTTCGGCAGTTCTGCCATAAATTGTCGTGATGTTGTCTTTAGAGATGGAACGCCAATGAGTCTCTCCCTCCAGGTTTGTCCAGCGTTCAATTCGGGCGAACAATCCTTCAATCCGAGGACGGTACTTGCGAATGCGGTATCCATCTCGTAAAGTTTCATCAAGTGTGCCATCTAATTCAAGTACAGGCACTAAATCTTCTGCACCAGAAAGAATAAAAATATCCGATTCTTCATCATCCCAGTATCGGGGTAAGCCTTTGTCTGTCTTACGTGTAATTTCAGATAGTGACAAATTCCAGCCTAATCCGAACACCCCATTGCCTGCTCCCGAATCATAAGAGAGAGAAAGCTGTGGAGTAAAACCAGAACGACCGGGAGTAGTACTAATAGGCACACTCACTGAGCCAGTCCCAGTCACGGGATTAGCCGCAAACTTCTCCCCCATACCTTTGATTGCACCTCCCCCCTTTGGTAGCGATATCGCAGGTGGTGAGGAAAAATAGCTTTTATCTGTTTGGTCTACTTGATTATTACTATTTTTGTTTGAGTGTTCAAGCATACGTGTATTAATTTGCAATTACTGAAACTATGTTCAATCAATGAATAATTACTAACAATGGGTTTTATTTTGTGAGACTTGTAAGCCTTTTCAATTCAAAAGAATAAAATCAGGGATAGAAAAGTAGTTACTTTATATTCACTTTCTATAAGCTGTTCAAAATCTAATCTGTGCATTTTAGCAGCAGGGTAACAGGGATGTAGAGAGTAATAAAGAGGTATTGATTTTTGTCTAAATCAAAAATACGCAAGTAAATTGTGGAACGACTTATATCAAACGTTTACTTAAAAATCATTATTTTTAATCAGAGCTTTGTAGATAGATGTAAACAAAGTATTTTTCACCTCTATTAAGATTAAACAGATTAGCTTTTGCAAGTTATGCAAATATTTACAAAACTAAATAACTAAATTTGCAATTAAATTATTCCTTAAGGTGAACATCGAAATTTCTTGCTAAATACTACAAATTGTAATTTTAATTAGAAATACTCGTAAAATATGATTTAGCATCATTTCAGCCTCAAACTTAACTTGATTTTTCAGGTGAAAACATTGCCAAAGTAAATGGACAAATTTAAAGTACAATCAGGATTAAAAGTTTAATAAATCATAAATATTGCAGTAAAGTATCAGCTTAATCTTTACTGCAAAGCAGAACCTAATAGCTCAAGCTTCTAGCCAGTTATCGCTAATTACCGCATCGAAACTGAGTTTTGCTATTAAGGACATTACTGGCACGAGATCAGGGCGGCTGTATCAGATCAACAAAATGATGTTGTTCTCAATAAGCTAAAAAAAAAGTCGCATTAATATCAGCTTATTCACATAGCGATAAACCGTTTAGCGTAAGCGTAGCAGCTTTTCGTAGACATCGCTTTGAGTCTGGGAGACTAAACCAAAGGAGAAAAGCTGATTTTTTCGTTACTTCTTAACCTTGATTGCGATCAAGAGTAATTTAGATGCGTTTGCCCTAACCATGATACTAATCATGACAACATCGATGAATGTTTCCGAACTTGCGAGGAGTTTTTCATAATCCTTAAAATGGATATTAGCAGTATCAGTAAATTTGTAATAGTAGTAAAAATTAAGTAAATCTAAATTTTTTAACTAAATATTTGCTGTGTCTTTATTCAGACTTGATCCTAGCGTTTACAAACAACTCTTTATCTTCTATAAAAAAGAAGTATAGGTTTACATTTCTTATTGCTTTTACGTTTAATATTTTACTCTGCAAGCATTTTAATTGTTCAAAATCCCCACACCAGCAACAGTCTTTCACCAAAACCCGATATCTATATCTGCAATACCCAAAAGTTCTTAAAAGCTTACACAAGGTCTAGTGTTGTTAACCCGCCTTCTCCACTCGCAAAACCAAAGGCTTAAGATAGTTATTCTGAGTCGAATGGCACACTTATAGACCTTTAAGGTATACTCCATACGTATTACAGTTTATCTTAGCTATTGAAGAGTGGAAAGTGGTAGCTTCGTTAACTGACCCGTGCCGCATCTGGTGAATTCTTTGGTGCAATCCTGTACGGGCGTTAGTCATTCCTGCAATGAATATTTTCCCTCTATAAAGCTTAAAAGCTCTTCTTCAAACTCAGTCAAATACGGTCGCTTCAGTTCTCCTAAACACTTCAAAACTGCCTCTGCTGGCGCTTCTAGCTTGCCACTGTCTCGTAACCTCCTGATGCGATCGCAAATTACCTGCATCTGCTGACATTCCGACTCCAAGTAATTGAGTGGCTTTAGGTGGTCAAGTCTCACAGTATACTCCCCATCCCACATTGTAACTGTACAACTGAATTCGCCTATATGGTTGACAATCCCCCAGCAGCCACCTTTGCCTCTGAGCTCTGGATTGTCTTTGACTAGGATTTGGCACACTTCCCCCAAATGGTAGGTATTGGGTACTTGGGTACGCTCCATGATGCGCTGCACAACATCTTTCACGATTCTACCAGTTGGCACTTTGCCGCCAGCAAGTTCTACTGCCTTTAACCACGCTTCCTGCTGTTTCTGGGGTTCAAGCTTTGTCATGGGTCGAACTTGCCCCTCTGCTGTCGGCAAAATGTCCACAATTTGTGGACATTTTTGCAAGTTGTCCACAACAACTGCCGCATCAACTAGCTGGTAAGAACGGGAACGATTGTAGCCAAACCTGTCTAAACAGTATTCATCAAAGGTTTTGTGCGTGGAGCGATATAATCTGCGATCGCGTAATTCTATTAAAGCTTTGCCTGCTTCAAAAAACGCCCGCTCCACTTTCCTCTCCAAGTGTAGGCGATCGCTTTGCTCCTCCTGGGTCAACTCTGTTACTTCAACAGCAGTAACGGTGATTGTTGCTGTAGCTGGGTTTTCTTCTTGGGTAAGGTTATCTGGTGGCGTATCGTCACTGGATGCAGCAGAGGTAGCTTTTTTGCGCTTAGAGGTTGGTTTATTCATGTTTCCACCTCTTTTAGTTCAATGGCATTTGCTCAAAGTGTGATAGTTAGTTGCGATAATCTCTCCCAAAATACTCACCAAAAAAACCTGTGGATTAGCAGTAGCATGATTAAATATCACAATCTTCCTCCAGGTTTACACCAAAGGAAACTCCCAAAACTTCTTCGATTTTGCGAAGGTTTTCAATTGAAAGCGCCCCTTTAAGAGTTTCCTTTTCGATGTCGTACCAGTAAGTGCGCGACAAACCAACTTCATCACATATTTGCTCTAGAGACTTACTCGAATCTAATCGAGCTTGCTTAATCCGCTCTCCTAGCCCCTCAATTTCAACTTCCTTGACTTGTCTTATTCGCATTTTTGCACTAATCACACTACCACCTCCTTAGAGTAAAGCGTTAACTATTAGTTTTACTATACACTACTAACTAGTAGTTGACACACTGCAAACTAGTAGTGTACTATAAAGATGTAGAGAAAGCGCCCCCGACTACCAATCTAGAGCGCTTCTCTAATCCTAATTTCAAGGAGTTTAACAATCATGACATATCCGACATACAGCCATCAACAGCTGCAACTGAAATCCATTGCCCGACTCAAGCAAATCTACAGCGAAATCGGCTGCACAGTCGAAGTAAGCGACAAACGCTGTAAGGATTCTTGGATTACTGCCATTGTTAACTATCAAGCAAGCAAGATTCAGAAAATCGCCCCCGCTGCCCCCGACAATCAAGCCCTCGCCCAAGCCGAACTCGACAGCTACATCGCAACCCAAGCCCAAGCCGTAGCCCCCGAACTCCTCACAATAGTCGAAATCTCTTTTGACCATCACGAATATTACGCTGGTGATGAACTGTTAGCCAGTATCAGCCATGACGATAACCATTTAACGCAACGTTGGGTAGTCATGGTCAACGAGAGAGAA
>NZ_JADEXU010000099.1 GCF_015206895.1 Nostoc sp. LEGE 12450
ATCTAAGCGAACAAGGTAAACACGAGATTTGCCAGCGTAGTGAGCATTTTTAATGTCAGAGGCGGTTTGATAATCGGGATGTGATTCAGTCAAATAGGTGATCTTAGGTTTGTTGGGATGATTAAATCCTTCGGATTTACCCAAATTGGGGTCTGACTTTTTAAATCCTTGAGATTTACCCCAATTAGGGTCTGACTTCCTACGCCTTTTCGCTTCTCCCATATTGATTCCTATTATGTGGCTAACTTGACCCGTTCAAAGACTAAAACTAGGATGCCATTGTTTCTATGTTGTTGCTGCCTGGGCTACGGAAAGAAAAAATATTACTCCTGCTATGTAGATAGTCTTAATAGCGGTAGTAATAAAAATTTGGCTGACTTAGACGACGATGAAAAGCGGTTAGCGCATACCTTCACTTATTTGCTTTTTTGTATACGATAATCACTCTATCTAAGTAAAGTTCATCCGTTACTACTGAGATGGTTCGTATAAGCTGTTCGCCTTGAACTTCAATGCTATCAGCTATTTTCGTGTCCCCATCGTCGTATCTGAGCTTTTTTTTATTAACTTCATCGCTAGGTACAGCCCACGATACCAGATCATCAACCAATAAGAAGGCTTTAGAGTCATAGAAACTTAGATGACCGTTAAACGGTATAACTTCAGACTCCAATACCCCTTCACTGTCAAACCAATAAACTTTTGGTTCGCCTATTCTTTCTTCAAAAAATTTCCCATCTGATGAGATAGTTAGAGTAAGTCCTTCGGTTGCTTCTACCTGAGCAATTAAATTGTTGCTGTTACCATTCAACCAATTTTCGACACCATTCGGATCTGGTTCATCACCGATAAATTTTATGTCGCTGTTTAGAGAAATGCTTCCCGTTAACAGCCATGTTCCAATTAATAATTCTATGTTCATAGGATTTTTCTAATTACAGGTTTGATTCAGCCTGTTGCTGCTGGGGTGCTGGCTGTTTACTTTTTCTCTTGCCCTTTGCACTATTTACTGTTGATTCCTCTGGCTCACTACTAGCTTGATCTGACGCAGTACTTACCACTGAAAGCTTACGTTTCAGTAGCCGGATTTGATGACGGATTATTATCGTCACTTGAAGATGTCTTTTTCTGGCGACGACCGCTTTTCTTCAACTCGCCCAATAAATATTTGATTCTGCTGCCACTCAAATTAATACCCAGACCCTTCAGCATTTCTGAAACTTCATCGTAAGTGTAGCCGTACTTGTCAGAGGTCAACTTCTCAATATATCTCCTCATTTTCCTGATGGCCTCTCTGTCCGATACATCTTCTCGCTCTTTCGGCTTCTGTTCTTTCAGCAGATTGATGGCCTTATCAATCTTCCCTTTCGTAATTACTTCTGAATTCTGATGTTCACTCATGGTTATCTTGTGAATACCGATTAACTGATAATTATCGGCTATTTGAAATAATTTGCACCAAGAAAGTTTTCAAAATCCTACAAAAATCGGCTATTGCGGCTACGCCGAATCGCGCTTTAAGTTTGACGGCTACGCCTTATGTTTTTTAGTGTGGCAGCTTCGCTGGTCTGATTATTCAAGCTAATGCTAAACAATCTGACTATTACAGCTACGCTGAATCAGAGAATTTTATTTAAAACAGCTACGCTGAATTATTTCTTAGTATTGCGGCTACGCCGAACTATTATATTGTGTGGCAGCTTCGCTGAATCAGAGAATTTTCATATAGCAAGCTACGCCGTTTTTACCTCTTGTGCTGCGGCTACGCCGAACCAGAATTTATCTCCTGCTTGATTTGATTCAAATTCCGGCTACGCCGTTGCTATCCTCCTCTGTAAGTTGTAGGATGGTCAGCAGCACGGCTACGCCGTTGTACTCTCGCCCCCAGTCTATCGCTGTGCCTCCGTACATACGTAGCACTAGACACCTCCCTCACCCCCGTATTTGGGCTAGAAGCCAGCCATGCCTCAAAGCTTACGCTTTGTCTCGCTGCGCTCGAACGGCAAAGCTGGTTTAGTGGGGTTTCACCCCCCTAAAAACCCCCCTCGCAATGTCCCTCAATCTTCTCGACTTATGGCGAATCGTAAGCAGTCTAAAGCTCTAGTCCGAAAGCATATTTTTCCAGTGAGATTGAGCGACATCGAACTGGATATGATTCGTATTAAATCACTTGACGCGGGAATGTCAGCGAGTGAATTGATGAGGCGTAATGGATTGTTGCGGCCACTGCCTAAACGACTGAGTAAAATTAGCCTACAAACATATTGGGAATTAGGACAAATCGGGAACAACCTCAACCAGCTTGTAAAGGCAACTAACACAGCCCTAAAAGTTGGGCGAACTTTACCTGCTGATCCAGAACTGTTACGAGAGCTTTTAGAACTGCTGCATCAGTGTAGGCGAGACATTGCCTCGGATGATGTTGATGATGACTCGGAAGACGAGGAAGAAGACGATGATTGGGAAGCAGACTAAGGGTAGAGGTTTTCGCAAGCTGTTGGATTATTTAGAATCACGCGAAGATGCTAAACTAATCGGCGGCAACATGAGCGGGAGAAATGCCCGTGAGTTAGCGCGGGAATTTAAGCTGTCTCGACAACTAAATTCTGATGCAGACCGAGTTGTTTATCATGTCTCATTGTCAGCAGCTAAGGGTGATAAATTAGATGATGATAAGTGGAGCGAGATTGGCGATCGCTACATGAAGGAGATGGGTTTTGATGCCAATCAGTTTGTCATCTTTCGCCACCATAACACCGACGACGACCACATTCACATTGCAGCCAGCAGAATCAGGATGGATACAGGGCTAGTAGTGCATGATTCCTGGGATTATGTGCGCTCTGAAAAAGTTCTGCGACAAATTGAACAGGACTATCAGTTAGTGCAAGTACAGGGCAGCAGAGAGAAACTACAACGCACACCCAGCACCGGACAAATTAGACGCATAAGGCGAGAGCAAGAAGAATTTTCACAGGGACAACGTGACTCTCCTCCACAACGCATCATCAAAGAGTCAGTTCAGCAGACAATTGACAGAGCCGGAGTTGATAGTCCCCAAATGCCAACGCTGATCATGCGGTTGCAGCAAGCTGGCATTAGCGTAAGAACAGGTTTCACTAGAAATGGTAAGTCTAAAGGCATTTCTTATGAGAAAGATGGGCAGGCTTTTAGTGGCACACAATTAGGCGCAGCTTATACTTTCCCTGGGCTGCAAAAACATCGTGGCGTTGACTACCAAACAGAACGTGATGATGAACCTATTAATGAATTGCTGCTCAAACCTGCTAAACCACTCCCAATTGAGCAGTTAGAAAAACTCTTTCAAGATATTGAACGCAAACAACAGCAGCCTCAGTTCACCCCACCACCAGAGGATACAGTTGTTTGGCAAGTGTTGCACAAGTACTTAAGCGAGAAACGCTATATACCAGATTATATTTCGCAAGGATTACATAATAATCAGTTGCTTTACATGGATGAGCAACGAAATATTTTGTTTATCAAGCGTGATTTAGATGGTGAAAAAACTGGCGCATTAGTTTGGTCAAAGCCTAGAGAAAATCATCGTGCTGTGGAGTACGACCAAAACACCTCTACACCTTATGGTTGGTTTTATCTGAGATTGGGAGGGCAACCAACGGACAAGGTAGAAAACGTCTTTTTGTGTTCTACACCAATTGATGCCATGTCAGCCGCCACTTACCTGATCTCAAGTTGCAAGGGACTACCAGCAACCAGAACTATGTTGATAGTAGCTGATGACCCGAATAACCTACCTATGGAATTTCTCAAGAGTTTTAATAGGGTGGTCGTAGCATTCAATAATGATGATCTTGGGAATAACGCAGCTAGTGCAGTATTAGAATTGTTGCCACAGGGTAAAAGGCTCAAAACCCATAATCCTGATTGGAGTCAGGAATTAGAAGCTCATTTGAGGGAGGAGCAACAAAAGCTCTTACAGCAGGATCGTGGTTTTAGCTTGTGACCTTAAAGAATCGCCCTTGACTTGTTGCAGTTTAACAGAGATGCCTTGCAACAAAAACGCTCGTTACCGTAGTGCAGTATTCCCCCTGATGTGGTTGTAATTGGGGTTAATTAACTGTTAAGAGTAAAGTGCAATCAAAAAGGTTGTCCAAACTCCAGTAAAAAATTGACTTAGATATTTTATGCCAAGAAATAGTTACTCATCTCCTGTTAATCAATTACTTGACTATCAGCCAGGAACTGGACAATTATCCCCAAATGAATGGCCTGACTATCAGGAATTAGGCATCACTGCCGAGGATATTCCTGAGTTGATCCGTATGGCAACGGATGAGGATTTATACAATATACAGGATGATGAAAATGATTTTTTTGGTGAAGACAGTTTATTAGAATACGCACCGATTCATGCAGTTCGAGCATTAGGACAACTCCGCGCAGAATTAGCAATTGAGCCATTGATTAGCTTATTTCCTAAACTGGATGATGCTTTTGATAATGAAGTATTATTCGTTTTAGCTGAAGATTTAACAGATGTTTTAAGCCTGATTGGTTTAAGCGCAATTCCAGCACTCGCTGCTTATCTTGCCGATGACTCTCATGAGGAAAGTTGGCGAGTTCAAGCTATTGTTACCATTAAAAGAATTACCGCAGTATATCCAGAGCATCACGCACAATGTGTTGCTGCTCTGTCTTTCCAACTAGAATCTTTTGAAGAAAATAGTCCTGAATTAAATGCTCATATCATTTGGGCGCTGACTGACCTCAATGCAATAAATTCTTTACCTTTGATTGAGCAAGCCTTTAAAGCTGAGTGCGTTGATGATGAGGTGGTAGGCGATTGGGATGATGTACAGAAAAGATTTGGCTTATCAAGTAAGAAGAGTCAGCCACCTAAATCCATAGCTCCAACTGGCTCACACCAACCAGCACAAGAGACTGTTACTAAGGAAAAAAACGAAGCAGATCATGAGAGGCAAAAAAAAGCCCAGCAGAAGAGAGAAGCCCGAAGACAGCGAAATTTAAAATCGAATGGCTCCTAAACTGGAGATGATGATCCTAATATGCCGCTCACTCCCCTGTTGCCGCCTGAAGCAGTGGCAATAAACGAGCATGAAAAAATCTTAGATATAGTCAGCAATATTCGGTTTAGTTTTGATGATTATGCCTTCTTTGCACAAGCTTGAGCAAAAATTAGCCCTCGCTGTAATTAGAGATTTCACTGCGAATGAGTTGTATATTGGTAGTGAGATTTACCCCATCCCTAAATAAACAGTACCGATTGCCCCATCACCAGTTATCTTTAGTTGTAACGGGGCAGGTAAACAAACTCACTTATGAGCCGAATCATCGCAGTTTTTAATCAGGCGGGAGGTGTTGCCAAAACCACCCTTACCCAAAACCTGGGCTACCAAATAGCGCAATTGGGTCATCGCGTTCTGCTCATCGACATAGACCCCCAAGCCAGCTTAACCATTTTTATGGGCTTGGTTCCAAGAGAGATAGAGCAAACCGTCAACAATGCCATTGTGGATGAACAACCCCTGCCAATTCATGAGGGGATTCACGGCATGGATTTAGCCCCTGCCAATATCTCTCTCAGCACGGCAGAAATGCAATTGGTTAATGCTTCCATGCGGGATTTCCGCCTGAAAGAAGCTATTGAACCAATTCAAGAAAATTACGATTTCATCCTCATAGATTGCCCTCCCAGCTTAGGGCTACTCTCTTACATCTCCCTTGTAGCTGCTACCCATGTTCTCGTTCCCCTAGAAACCCATTTCAAAGCCTTTGAGGGAACAGGCGAATTACTAAAAACGGTCGCTACAGTACGCAACAAACCTAACAGGAAACTGCAAATAGCTGGATTCGTGCCTACAAAATACGATGCCCGTAACTCCCAGGACACTCGTACCCTAGCAGCCATCACCGAACAACTAGCCAGCGCCGGAACTGTCTTTGCGCCCATTCCTCGCTCCACTGCTTTTGTTGATGCTTCAGAGGAACGAATGCCCCTTGCGGTTTACGATCCCAAGCATCCATCTGTCGCCATCTTGAAAAAAATAGCCGTTAGTTTAGAATCCTTAAAATGAGACGCACTACTAAAACCAGCCAACCCCTCAAAAGCAAAATTGAAGTCCCTTGGGACACCACAGGCGCATTGAATGCTGGTTCTGCTCAATTCATGCCCTTAGACCAGATTGTTCTGCCGCCGAATCAACCGCGCCGTTATTTTGACCCGGAAGCATTAAAGCAGTTAACCGAGTCGATAAAGCAGCATGGCATCCTGCAACCTCTGTTGGTGCGTCCAATTGGCGGAGGTAAACACGAAGTAGTAGCAGGAGAACGACGCTACAGGTCAGGAATTGAAGCCAAACTTGAAGTTGCACCTGTGGTTGTGCGTGAGCTATCTGATGACCAAGCGTTTCAGTTGGCTTTGATAGAAAACTTGCTGCGAGAAGACCTCAACCCAGTTGAAGAAACTGAAGGTATCCTGCAACTGCTGTCTCTCAAACTAGGTCGAAGCGTTGAGGAGATACCCCCATTCCTGTATCGTCTACAACGCCTACACAACAAAGCATCTACAGTTACCCATAACGTTATGGGCGAAGTTGAAAATGATTCCACTAATAACGTTATCAGCGACGATCAAGGCGATATTGAGCTATCTACCCATAACGTTATGGGCGAAACCGAAACGGATGATTCAGTCCTTAATCATGAGCCTGCTGTAAACCCAGACCTCAAAATCGTTGAATCTGTGTTTGATGGCTTAGGGTTAATGACCTGGGAATCTTTCGTTAAGAACCGCCTGCCCTTGCTCAACCTCCCAGAAGATATCCTTGATGCGCTAAGGGAAGGCTCACTTGAGTACACCAAAGCTAAAGCCATCGCCCAGATTCAGAAATTAGATGAGCGTGTTGAGTTTTTAGAACAAGCTATTGCTCAAAACTGGTCTTTAAGCGAAATCAGACAGCGTATTAGTGAAAAGAAAGCCGCAGACTCTACCCTAAACACCGAGTCGAACAATTACAAAGAGCGTTTTACTACTGCGACTACTAAACTAAGAAAGTCCCGTATTTGGTCAGACCCTAAGAAGCGCAAACAGATAGAAAAACTACTTGCACAACTAGAGACGCTGACAAATGTTGAGTAAGCTCAGGTTGCCACTGCTCCCCGGTTCTCTCGAAATCATGACTTACGCAAGTTACGGCTAAAAAGTCAGGGGAGCCAAAGTGCCATAATAAAAAAAACTAGAGAAAGTAAGATCCGTTTCTCTTTTTCTCCATTAACAAATAGGAGTTGTAAGATGGAAGCTCACAAAATAGAAGCTGTTTTAACGGAAGATGGAACTTTGATGCTACGGGGCTTACCTTTTCATGCGGGGGATGCTGTGGAGGTGATTATTCTGTCAGCTAAAACTCCACAACTTCAAGGAGCAGCGCCTAGCCAACCAGAAACAAATCTTTATCCAATGCGCGGTAAAGTAATCCGTTACGATGATCCAACAGAACCTGTTGCCTTGTCAGATTGGGAAGTTTTGCAATGATCGTACTTGATACCCATATCTGGGTTTGGTGGGTTGATGATAACTCCAAACTAACTACAAAGTATCGCTCTTGGATAGAAGAATATCAATCTCAGGGTTTAGGAGTAAGTATTGTTTCTTGTTGGGAGGTCGCCAAATTAGTAGAAAAAAATCGGCTGGTTTTTTCTTGTTCAGTTAATGAATGGTTGGAAACAGCTTTGGCTTATCCCGGAGTAGAGCTATTAAATTTAACCCTGCCCATAGTAGTTGATTCAACTCAATTAAGCGGATTTCATAGCGACCCTTTTGACCAAATTATTGTAGCTACAGCCAGAAATTATGGGTGTCCTTTGTTAACTGTTGACGCGAAAATCCTTAACTATTCTGGCGTGGAAACGCTTTCATAACGTTCTGAGCAACTAGAATTGTGAAAACTGTTGTGGAAAACTGTTGACTACTGGGGTATGTTTGCGATAAACGAGAAAAAATATTAAGTTAAGGAGAGTACCAGTTAGTACAGTCGCTCCCACAAATGTCCCCATGCTAGAGTCAGAAAAACTTATCCAGATAGTACAAGCTTGGTTAGGCTATATCAGGTTAGAAGAACTGACTCAAGCTGAAGTCGAGCGTTCTTCAGATATCTATTCAAAAGTAGTAGATAAGGGAGTGCAGCTTGTTGGCAACAAGTTACTCTTAGATAGCGAAGTATTTACGCAATTCCAGCAACAGCAGCAAGCAGCCAGAAGAGGAAACAAAAATGATGTTCAGATGGCTGTTGCTTTCCCACAAATTTATATAATCAACGGCAAGGGCAAAGACCAAAAGCTGAAATACCTGCCTCTGTTCACAGTTGATATTTCACCCATATTCAAAGGTAATTACCGCAAAACGGGCTGGGACTTGACCGAATACGATTTTCAGCCAGTGGTTGTTAATTTGATGCGGCTGTACGGGCTAGAGGAGGAGCAAACCGAATCACTGATTGTTGCTTCAGGAATTGGAAAATTTTTAGAAGACACATTTAAAGGAAGATTCCCAACGCTTCGAGACTTTCTTGAATTGGTAGATTTACCCGAAGTCAAGTACAAAACCTCTCGACAACCTTATTTGCTACGCTGCGACTTTACGCCTTATAACGCCCTTCTCAAGCAAGACCTGCAAGAAATCCTTAAGGAACTTCAACAACCTGACTGTAATAGCGAATGGCTAACTGAAACTCACCCAGCAATGCAGTACTTATGGGGAGAGCCACAATCACCCAGAGATGAGGTGATATTCTGGGGGGCTTTCCCGGATCATGCGCCTGATGAATTTCAAGCGTCTGTCCTGAAACACGCCCAAGAGAACTTATTAACTGCTGTTTGTGGGCCACCCGGTACTGGAAAAACAGAAGTGTTTCTGCACCTCATAGCACAGCAAGTAGTGAATCGAGCGTTACGGCTTGTTCGCGGTGAAGATGATGCAAATAATTTAATACTTTTTGTCGGCACTAATAACAGCACCGTTAAAAAATTCCAACAACGACTGACTATAAATTCTTCTGCTCAACAGTTTTATCTTCCAGGCGGCAACCAAACTAATATCCGTAAGGAAACTCTACCCAAACTACAATCAACCCAAGATTGGCTGCGTCAGACTGAATTTAATCAATCTGCTTGGCAACAAGCCAAACTCGAATTACTGCAATCAGAAAGTGAAATTCAGCAACTCATAGAACAAGACCGCTTTAATACTGCTCAAAAAGTTACTGATACCGAACGGCGATCGCAACTGGATGGAGAAATCCAATCTCTGAATAACGATATTGCTGTTACTGATTCCGAGTTACAAGCCCTAACTGAACAGCTATCAAATTTGGCTTCTTACGAAAATTTTCCCCTTGATGCCTACCAGCAAATACGAGAAGAGTTATCCCAGGCAGAACGAGAACTACCAAAAGAGTCTGACTCTATCACCAAACGCGCCTTTAACTGGCTTAATGCTACTACGGATCAACGAATTTTCCGCCGATTGGCTTTGCGAATCAACGCAGCTGTGTTAAACACCTTGGCGACAGGGCATCCTTTTCAGACCCCCCTTGACCACCCTAGTTTAACCGCAGCAGTGACCTCTGTTAACCAAAAACTCGATTTTTCACAGCAATGGCAGAATCTTAACCGGAAAGCAACGGAAGTTCAAACCCAACTAACAGCTTTTAATGAGGAACTAGAGCTAAAACTTTTCAGACATCAACAAATTCAGAAACAAATCGATAGTTACCCGCAAGGGGATTTCTACAATCTTTTTTACCGCGACCACCACCAATTACAGGTAGAACTGTTTCAACGTGCCTGGGCGTTTCTGTTGCAAGAAGTTCTCCGACGCAAGGAGAGCGTTATCAGAGCATTAGAAACTTACGGCAGTGTCTTGACGGGTGACGGAGGGGCATTGCTCAAACTGGAAAGTGATAGTGATGCTATCTACCGTGACTTGAGTTTGATTTTCCCCGTCATTACCTCCACCCTCCAATCAATGCGTAATATGTTGCCAATTCTTCAGCCTAATATCATCAAGCTGGCATTGGTGGATGAAGCGGGGACAACTCTTGTACATCAATTATTTCCCTTGCTGGTGCGATCGCAAAGGGCAGTAGTAGCAGGCGACCCCCAACAAATTGAGCCAATCGTTAACATGAGCGACGATACCATCAAACAATATCTGAAAACTGCCTTTCTGGATCGGGGCATGGGGAATGAAGACTACTATCGCTATGCCCCCACTGCCAAATACACGGCTACCGCTTATCATCGCGCTGCTGGTGCTAGGGGTACAGAATCCGATTTAGGCAACGGCATTATCCTCTCTAATCATTACCGTTGCACGCCATCCATTATCCAGTTTTGCAGCCCCAACTATCCCGGTGGTCTGCAAATCCTTTCAGGTGATCAGCAGACTGCAACGGTCAAGCATCTGCTGGCTTACCACGTTGAAGGAAGCCACACCCATAATACCAATCCAGAAGAAATTGATGCTGTAGAAACTATAATTGCGTCCTTGCTAAAACATGGGTACTCTACTAACTCGGATGACAACTCAAAAACAATTGGGGTGATGTCGCCGTTTTCACAGCAAGCCAACGCGCTGAGGTATCGACTCTCTAATCGTTGGCGAAACTTTTCTTGGGATGATATTGGCACAGTTCACACCTTTCAGGGCGGAGAAAAAGCAGCCATCATCTTCTCTCCTTACCAGTGTCACCAGGAGCATAGTTTTTGGTTCCTCAACCGCAAACCTAATTTACTGAATACAGCCGTTAGTAGGGCAAGGGAATTGTTTGTTTTGGTGGGTAATCTCAAGGAACTAGAATTGGCAGGCGGTGAAACTAAACGGTTAGTTGAACACATTCGGCAACATGGAGAGATTCGCACTCTTCGTGAGCCTTGAATGTATGGCATCGGCAATGGTTTTTTGTAACTGAGATGGCACTAACCCCATGAATTTGGTTAAGCTTGCTTGGGGGTCTATGTCGATGAGAAGGACGCGGTGTTCTCGTTTTGCTAAGTGGTATCCCAGCTTTGGGGTCAGTGTCGATTTGGCGACACCACCCGCCTGATTAAACAGGGCATAGAATGTTCAACTGAGTAAAGCTTTTACGGCACTTGCGGTATCAATACAACCATAGCCATAAAACATAGAGTGTCCTTGATTATCATAGGACGCTGGATCTCCAATGCGCCGTGCAGTGCGTTGGATCAACTCTTTTACTTGAGCTGCTGTCAGCTGTGGTTTGATGGAGAGGATTAAGGCACAAATTCCTGCTACTAGAGGGCACGCGCTTGATGTTCCACCAAAATCATTAGTGTATGCACCGATACTGTATCCTGCCTCCCGCTGATTGCCGTTGCGATCTGTATATTGTCCTATTACGTCGGAGGTTGTGATCCCCCAGCCACCAGAACCACTTGAGGGGGCACAAATAGATATTTCCTTTCCATAGTTAGAATAATTAGACCGCTGATCTCTACTGGTGCAGGCTGCTACAGCAATAACATCCGGGTGAATGGCAAAGCCGTCTAAAGTTCTTGATGTCGGATCGTTGATATTATGATTGCTGTTTCCTGCTGCAAAACAGATGACACAGCCAAGTCCATTGCGGCCCTCACGAGCACATTGTGCTATTGCATCAAATGCGCGCGTTGAGAGTGGAAAGTAATTGGCTGCTGCTCCCCAACTACAACTTACTAGCCACGCCTCTTGTTCTCTCACATAGCCAAACCAGTTCTCAATCTCACGATCTGAGAGATCCCGTCCCCAACGAACTGGCATCAGGCGGCAACTAGGTGCAGCACCAACAATACCACTACTATTAGCGTTGCCTACAGCTACACCAGCACACGCTGTTCCGTGCCAATCTTCTTGAAGGAAATCGGGCTGCGGATCTAGAGAGTTCCGTGTAAAGTCTCGTGGAGCAACAACTTTGCCGTTACCTACAAATTCTGGATGGGAAAGGTCGAATCCATCATCGATCACTGCAACGATAACACCAGGCGATCCTAATGTTTGAGAACTCTCCCAGGCATCGATTACACGAGCATCAGCCCCTTTTAGGAATCCCTGAGACGTACCCCGGTGAAAGCCTGTGTTTCTCAAGTGCCACTGATCGCGTAGCAATGAATCGAGTGGGGTAGTAAATACCTTTAGTTTACCGAAAGTAGCTAGATCAGGTTCCGCTACAGTTATTAGAGGTGACTGCTGTAAAGATTGGGCAGTTTTGATAGGATTCTCAGACTCCGATGTCACTTGGACAATAAACTTGCGCTCGCCACGTGCTTCAATAAACTCCAGATTATGCTCTTCGAGCAGTTGCTGGCACTTTTCAGGATCTGCATCATCAGCGCAGATAACATATAGTTGGCCAGTTGGTACAAAAGGAACTTCATCCTCAGAGGTATAAAAGACATGTGTACCACTAGCAACTACAGCATTGTTTCGTAAAGTATCCAGCGTATTTTCCATGCCTTCTGTAGCATTCTCAACACTAATAAGGTGAAATCCTCCAAGCTTATTTGGTGTCTCTTTTGGAGTGGAAAATGTTGATGTAGATCTAATAACTGACAAGAGCCTTTTTTCCATTCCTGGTTCAGGCTTTACCCCTACAAGTTTTTTACTCTTTTTAAGATGCAAAGAGCTGTTGCCATATTTAAGATTTGCTTCATCCATAGGTTCCTCATCCCTTAAGGGGGTGAAATGAGCAGTGATTCTGAAAGTTACGCTAAGGACTTGATGAGCCGCTTTCAATATTGTGATCGCCAGCGATAGAAGTGTACCAATTGATTTGTCTGAAATTTAAAAGCCACAAATCCTTGCTGTGCCGTACAAAAAAGCTGTACTAAATAACCTATAGGTTAATTGGTACATCGAGAATTACCAAAAATATCGTTTTGCAGAATCCTTATGTAATAAGGTCTTCAGCCTTAGCGTAAGTTTCTGCACCGATGCTCATTTGACCCCATAACTAAATATTTTTGCCTAATTATCAACAGTGAATATCTCAAAGTCTTATTTTATCGTACAGACTAGCTAATTTAAGATGATTGCATTTATGGGCTACAGCCTAGCCACACAAAGGCTTTGACTGTTTTCGGAGATGTCTAATACTCCCCCTCGACCTAACTGATACCCTTGTAGCGAACTAGCGGTCACGCTTGAATGTATTTAGCAAATATGTCCTGGTTGACAGTTGTGTTGTCTTTATCAAAGTAGGAATTGTGTGCACATACTAAACTATAGCCAAGCCATTCTAGTGAGCAGCCTGTCGGATTAAGTCCTAAATTTTCCTTAGTGACCTCAAACATATCCCCCAACATACCGCCAACGTGATCTCCCTTTGCATCAAGGTTGATCCATGTGTTAACGATTGAGGGTCGGCGACCATCTTTATTTCCTGGTCGCAAAGAGGCACGCACTGGTCCAATTGATAAAGCGCTACCCACTGTGAAGAAGTTTGAGACATCTCCTTGCAAAGATTGATCAGACTCAAGTTCTCGCAATCCTTCGTAGGCAATTACAGTGCCCCAGCTATGGGAAATAATGTCGATCTGATTGTTACTTCTTAGGAGAGGCCGCACAGTATTAGTGAAGCGATTGATAATTAGCTGGCGCATACTGTCATTCAACATATAAATGAGAAAGTCGTCAATAAAGAACAATTTATCAAGTGTCACTGGAATGTTGTCACGTTCTATATAACTAGTTTGCTTTGCCCGACGTATTTGAGAACCGCCGCCAGTGTTTACTGCTGTTTCTTGTCGCTGCCGATCTTCCAAAACATATATAATCTCCCGCCGCAGTTGGTCTTTACTGGTAATATCAAATCTATCAGCAAGATCACGACTGTTAACTAAATCACTCCACAGTACCTCCCAGCGTGAGTCACCAAGTTTTCCGTCCTCAAAAATCGTCCCAATGTATGGTTGTAACGCCTGCCACCAACCATTGGAATAACCACTTCGATGCTGGCTAATCCCATGCACATATACAAGATAACGGTTTCCAGTTATTCTGCCTGGCAGTACCCTTGACGAACTTTGAGACCCTGCAATTATATCTAACAGCTTGATATAAGCCTCAATCAGCTGCTGATTTTCTGGAATAGGAACGTTACTTACTGTTGAAGGTAGAGTTACACTATTTCTTCCTTGTGTCTGTTGACTAAAAATTGGACCATTACGAACTTGACCTTCATGCTGTGGTATTTGCATGAACCTTTGCTCCTCTAATTTATTAGCGACTGCCTTGATCAAATCTTTTGACCCTAGATCAGGTGATTCTTTTAGTGTGGTGTATAAGTAATAAGTGAATGCACCATTAAAATCGTTATCAATATATGCATCAGCAGCAGTTTGATCATCCCGACTTGCTGTAAGCAGTAAATAATTAAGCATCTCTGCTTGCCGCTTTTTAGAACGTGTTGCTCGCACACTCAAATGTCTCATTGACAAGTCGGGAGGCGGTGGCAGAAAACGAGCACGAACAACGTTATGGTTGATAGGATTTTGTAAATCAGAACCTTCATTTTCTAATAATGTAGTAATATTTTGACGCTTTGATTTTTCATATAATAGGCTTGAATGCACGGGTTCTTTAGCGAGCAATTGCCTTTTACGTTGATAAGTTGTTGGCACGTCCATTAATACTTTTTGCAGTTGTCCCTGTGCATTCTTGATCTCAATATCTTTTGTACCAGTTCCAGAATAACAGGTATCCATGATGATAGTTAGCTGTACTCCTTCAGGTATTTGCTGAACCAGATTGTCCCATTCATCGTCATAAAAAAATGTATTTACATCGTTAAAATCCATATTGTACAGACAAATAATCTCATCACGCCTGTCTAGCTCATCGCCACTTTCATCAGGGATATATGAACCATGCCCAGAAAAGTGAAATATAAGATTATCTTTTTGTTGCACATCTTCCGCTAACCATTTCCACTCTTTATTAATCTTTTCTTTAGTTACCTGTTCATTAATCAGTCTATGAATATTAAACGGTTCAAAATTAAAAACTTCTGTCAGTAGTGTAAACATGTGGTTAACATCATTAATACAACCATTCAAACCACCAAAAGATTTATAATTATTGATACCGCATAATAATGCTTTGTTAGACATACTATTCTCCTATATTCAATGTAAGTCAATAATCTTATATTTCTTAATAAATTCTTAATAAATATTCGATTAGGAAAGAAAAAAAGTGAAATTCAATGATGAGCAAGAATTTAAGTTAAATATTTTTAAATCAATATTTTTTTAGTATTTATAGCTTACCCTTATTTTCTCTAAGCTAATAGTTATTTCATCTAACTTAAGAGATATACACTAAAAATTTTACCTATTAATATTTCAAGTGTTATCTGGCATATATGTAAAAAAGCTACTACTGTTTTACTGTTTTAACGTGAGGTTTTAGTCAGGGCTGCGGAAAGTGGGCGGTGTCGGTTTCCGTCGCGCCCAACTTTCCAAATGGGTGTCTAGCTTTAATTGACTGTCTTAACCACAAAGCAACATGAATTTTTAAAAACGTAGGATTGAGAATTCCAAAACTTCCCGTGAAAAGTCAGATGTTATACGTCCACTCGATTCCAAGGTGCAAATGCATTCTTGCTTTGTCGAAGGGCAGGTTCTAGTTTTGGATAGTGTCGCAGGAGAACACTAATCATCGTGTTGTTTTCAACCCAATCCAAGCCTACTGGGGTGTATACCTCAGGAGTGTAATCAACCGTGAAGAACCGATCGCTATTAAGACGACGGGATGCCATTACAATAAAGATGCGAAACGCTGTGTCGCTAAAACCAAAGCCTTTAGGAGGTGTCTCGGCAAACATGCCGATGATCAAATCAACATCATCAATTCTGCCGTCATACACAGATTTAATTTTGCGAGCTAGTTCTGAATCAGGCGTAAGTTCGTCAAACGATTTAACCGGGGGAAGACGAAGGAGTTTGCGGAACTCATTGTAGCGAGGCACACCTCGTTCGCGATCGCGCAAAATTTCTACTGCTGCTAAATCAACGATACGATTGTCTCGTCTGGGAAGCGTGCGTAAAAAGTTGGGGTAATTTCTAAGCGCGATCGCTCCCGGATGAGCAATACCCAGTGAGTAATAGAGGTCATCAAGATTAAGGGACTCCATAATGGCACGAGCCTTAGGACCAACAGCTCCCTCAAGCGGCACTTCTTCAATCAACTCGTCGGTAGTTACAGACCGGAAGATAAAATCATCGGGCAACAGAGGATGCATACGATAGACCGATACAAACTCCTCAGTCAATGAATAGGACACACCAAAGTGATTGGTAGGTGAACCTGGAATACCCGTGATCGCCTCATTTTTACTAAATCTTCCCAGAATTTTGGTGATTTTCTCTCCAGCCAGTCCCCACCAATTCGCATTCATGCCAATTTGTAGGGCTGGATGTCCCAGGATTGCCGGAGTCCATTCCACAGTATGGATTTTGGCGATAAGTGCGGTATTGATGAGACGAGCTTTATTGAACAGTTGTTCATCATTCCAGGTGGGGTACTCTGCCTTGAGGCGATCGCAAATTGCATTATGCTCAGGCGTAAATAGCACATGCATGAGACCCAGCCCTAACCACCAGTTAGCACTCACACCAGCGACTTCAACCCCATCAACGCTGTGTACTTTTCCCTCAACTTTTGGCAATAGGCCACGCTCGTCTACCCTTAACTTTCCATCCTGACCAGAGCGAACTTTGTCCTGGGTTTCCTTACTAGTCCCGTAGATTTGCGACCCATCCCACCAGGGTGTTTCGTGGTTAATGTAAGTATCTGGGTGTTCACCAGGATCTTTGGTGTGGTTTGGATCGACTTTAGTCCGCTTGACATGCATAGGGCGTTGGTCACTTGGCCAATCATCGTCCGCATCAATCTGGACTTCAAAGGGTTGCTGCTGATTGTCAGTTTCATGAGAGAACCAGTCATGGATCATGAATTGAATCCAGGCAGCAGCCAGAACATTCAGTGTGGTGGCAGGCTGGAACTGTTCTCGTGTCATCAACTCGCGAGCAATCATCCGGGGATTGGGGGTCAGAATGCGCTCATCGCTGGGTCGCTGCACCCGATCTAGTGGCATGTTGCGACCAAATCGCATTCCCATACAGCCCATGCTAGGCTCACTCAAGTCGTTATAAGAACCATCGGGTGAACGATTGGTGAGAAAGGCAACAGGACAACGACGAGGACGTGCAGTAGCCTCACGGGAAACCTCTGTTTCTGTGTCGTATAAATTCTTTTGACGTAACTCAGTTCGGAGCTGAGCAAGGCTAAAAATGCCCAGCCAGGCAGGTAACTTATCCCACCGCACAACGCCGTTCACTATTTTAAAGATGCCTTCAATTACCCGTGTCAAGAACGATTGCGACGGTACATAAGACTCGCGCTTGAGTCGAAAATCTTCACTTGCCATGTAAACTGGCTGACGGCCCCGGTTCAGTTGCCCCAGTGGACGAAATATCTCCGCACCATTCCACGGATTAAAAGCCGTTTGCTGGATTAACGCCTCCGCATCTCCATCCCGGCTCTCGCCTAGGTCTTGCTGAGGTAAGACTAGCTGTGCAATCCGGAATGGGGGTGAATCCGTTTCTTGCCAACGTGTCGCACCATCTTCAATGGGAGTTTTCTCTTCACTCACAAAAAGTTGCGCCATGATGTCGAAGACAACAGAACCTTGCTTGAGACGTTTAATGAACTCTTCTCGCAGGTAATTATCAGTTGTTCCCGGAGCAACCTCTGGTGTACCGTCGACTGGCTTCGCAAAAAATTGGAGTGCGGCTTTGCCGAGCTGGAACGGCCCCCGACTCCAGTAGGTTTCAGTTGCCAGACTATTAACCTTGCAGGAGGAGCTGGAAATTACGTTGTTCATCATCCGAATTGTTTCACCGATACCGATCGCGAAAAGCAGGCGTACAGGCAAAAGAAACGTAGGATTTTTGCTAGCAGCTTTCGCAAACTCCATAAATTGATGCACATTACGGGCGTGCGACACTGGCGCATTTGTCATCAGCAGATCATTGATCCGTTCTTTACCTTGTTCGTCCGTTGAAAACACTCGTAGGGCTAATCCGCGTAAGTCGCGCTTTGTGTCTGGTTGTACAACTCCCGATGCGTTCGACAAGCGCACATGAGCTATGTAAGTTTTGCCAGGTTGAAAAATTCCATGCTGCAAGTGCTGTGGAATATTGGGGTCAATTCTAAATTCGGCATTGGTGATGCCCACTTGAATTTTGGCGTGCAAGGCACGATGAACCGTTTTTCCTCCTGATTTCTGGCGATTACGCTCTTGGACAAGCTGAATATCGTCTGCATATTCTTTTAGCAATCGATACTCAGTTTCTGAACTACCGCCAAGAAATTTCTCTTCCCAGCCTGTACCTGGCAAGGATTTACTACTGGCATCACTAGTTGCTGTTTGGGTGTTAACAGTTTTCATTACTAATTTCCACTCTTCAAAATGATTGATTTGTCACTAGTACGTCAGGATAGATTTCGATACCTCTTAATTAAGGTTGGGTTAGGGTTTCGGGAGTTTCTAACCCCTCAAAACCGTCTTGACTACTAGTCATACTTATCTGGCTATGCTTCTTCAGCAGTGACCGAATTCGGATAACTGCACAAATAACTACTGCCACTGACATGACAATGCTCAACCAGGTAATTACGCCTTGCTTGCGAAACACGCCTACGAACACGGCTCCCAGAAAAAATAGGGATTGAATGCCCGTTCTTTGAACGCGAATCCAACCTTGATTAGAGTTAATTAACCATGCAAGGGCGAGATCAACCATCCACCAAAGGGTAATCACAAAATTGGTGCCTGCAATTGCTAGGCCTTGTTTGCTAAACATCTTCTCGATCTGTCCATCGAAGATGCCAAAAAACGTCCAGTAAACGTGCATTGCATAGGCTAAACCTGCAAATGTCCAGAATAGTAGCCAGTAGGTATAACGCTTGCTTTTTTGAAGACCCAGGATATACAGACAGAGTGCTGGCGTTGCCAAGATGTAAGTTTCCCAAATGCTATAGATTGCACGTCCAAGAACGACATCCTGATGAGATTCCGCTAGAAAAATCGCGTTCGCTGTCAAGATGCTAAATGGAACAAAGGTATAGGTCAGGGCGGAAAGCGTGATTTTTCGGTCTGGTTGAGACAACTCCATAAAGCTGATTCCTTTAGCCAATTAATTCAAGGGGAAATGGGGACAGGTATTACCAAGAAGCTTTGTACTGTGTGTGATCGCTCTAAAGGGTCTTGAGATACTCAAGCAGATCTTTAAGATCCGATTCATTCCAACCTTCTCCCTGATACGTCCAGGGGTAATCATGACCTTTGTTTGAGTTGCCGGGAAGACTGGTGTCAAATCGGAAATAGACTTCCGAATTTGGCGCTTCTGGAGATAGAAGACCTACATTCTCGGTATCGTAGGCATTGCTTCCCCGGAAGAACACATCTTGACGCGGCTTCAGGTTGATCAATTCAGCCAGAGTCAGGATACTGCCGTTGTGCAAGTATGGCGCATGAGTGAAGATAGACGTAAGCGGTTTGTTGAGATATCCACGAGTATTGCCAGCTGGGCCAGGTCGTAGATCGGCACGACTGACCGCAAAAGGATGGTCTTCTGGAAATACTTTGTAGAGGCGATCGGGAAGTTCATTGTAATAACGGAAATTAACACGGGCTAGGTCTGTACCAATTTCCTCAACGGGAATCACTTCCCCCTGTCGCGGGCCTTTGAGCCATTCTCCAGTAGCTTTATCCCGTCGTCCATGACAACTAAAGCAATAGGTATCAAAGAGCTTTTCTCCTCGTTGGATGTGGTCTTGATCGAGCGAAGCAGCACTACTGGGAAAGACCTCACCAAACGAAGGCCCTTTTAATGTGCGCGTGTAATCACTTGCCCGAATAATATTGCGGGCAATTTCTGGATTTTTCATGTTCTCGATGGTAGCTCCTGCTGCAAAAGCCGCCACTGAGCTTCGTGCTAGAAGGTCGCGAACAGTACCGTCAAACTGCGCCCATTCCTGGAGATTTTGCTCGTAAATAGTTGCTAATTTTGAGTAAGCCGCCATATCGTTGGCAGGGCGGTTAAAGAGATTCCGCACTAGTGTTCTAAAGGGCAGAGTTCGACCGGGCCCTGCTGGAAGGTTATTTGCAGACATAGATCCCTGTCCACCATAGGGATCTCCATATTTAGGTAAATTAGCCGTCAAGTTTCGCCGTGCGCCTGTTAACCAGACCTGGGTCATAATGCGATCGCTTATAGGCATGGGTTGATTATGTTTACGCTCATATACGTCTGCGATCGCATCTACCGTCAGTCGTTTCTCGTTGAGCAAAGATGCTTGAAGCGCATCAATCCAGGCAAATAAGTTGAGTGATACATTGGTATTGCCTACTACTAAGCTTCCTTCACCCTTTGGTGTCTTGAGTACAGAAGTGTGGCAAAGGGCACAGCTAAAACCAACAAATTTAGTGGGTGAAGGTGCGGCTGATTTAGCACGATAATTGGACAATGCTATACCAACAGGAAATCCCTGATTGGCATTTTCAGGCGAATGAATGAAGCCGAATTGTTTAACCCAATCTCCTGCTTCTACTCCCAATGGCTGGAAGTTCTCAGGAAACAGCTCTGGTAAAGCTTCAAAGGCTGCTTGCGGCATGATCTCCGTGCCAATGGTGCCGAAGAAAAAAGCATCATGTTGATCGCGAAGCTCTGGCTTCACCCACGTTCCCTGTAGCCAAAGGAAGGAAAAGGCAAGTGCCAGTACACTAGCAGCAATACATAAGACTATTACATGAAGCCAAGCCATGAACTTAAGCTTCTTAGGAGCAACCGCACTGTTCATACTGCTTCCCTATGCTTGTGGAAACTAAGAGACAACTAGGTATTTGGACTATCGAGCTTGAACATCACAAATTTAGGTTATTTCTCACCGTGCCAAGCTTCTTGGTGCATGGCATTGACCTCGGTGTACGCGTCATGGAACAGGTGGTCATAATAATCCAAATCCACATGGTGAGCTTGGAGCCACACTCCCGGAACATGTATAGCATCTGTGTGTGCCGGAAAGCGTTTATAGGTGTCGTAGATGTAGTTACACACATCTTTGGTGACTTCAATGACTTCACGCGGATAATGAGGAACTTGCTTGATGTAATCCTCAGCCAGTCCTTCATTCTTAAAGATTTCCTCAAAGTAATCTTTATCTGAGTAAACTCCTCGCTTTCCGTATTTCTCAGCAATTACCCTATCAACGGCATCAGACATCGTTTTGACATAAGGTGGACAAAGGCCCTGAAAAACACCTTCTAGACCTATAGGATTAGGACGAACACCGTGGGAATAGGTTAACCAGTTCAAAATATTGTTCAGTTTGAAGGAAGGTTTTTGATAATCAAACTGAAACGCTACTTTGAAATTTGTTTTGGGAACACCCGTAAGAACAGATCCAGGAAAAGAAGCATGAATCCATCCACCCAATCCCATTGCTTGTAGTACAAGCATAAGATTTTGCAGCACAAGCGGAGCTTCTAATTGTGTTCGCATCGCTTCCAACATACCAAGCGGGATTTTCATGTCTTTGTTCAAATATCCTGACTTCACCCACCTCTTTATGCCCGCATAACGATTAAATTTCATTTCATCTGTAAACGCAGGTCGTTGCCCATCCGGTTGAGTAAGTAGAAACATCAAGCCATTGATGTATTGCCAAGTCACATCAACAATTGGCATCAAGATTGTGCTGCCCTCAACATTCGATACAAAACGATTTGAACCAATGTAATAGGGCATTTGCCTCGGCATATCCAATCGCTTATCAAGGAGTTTCTGTTTACAAGCCTCCGCAAATTCGATCAGTTTTTCTGGTTCCGTGTTGTAAATATCAATTGGCTCTTGGTCTTGAGGACGACGGAGGAAGTAAGTTCCTGAGTCATTGATGAGAAAAAAATAGGTTCCTTGTGCATTATCAGGGCTTCCGGCTGAACGTCCAATCATGTGAAGATTAGGCGTTGCCATAATGTTTTTATTCTGCTCGTCTTGAAAGGGGCGATCCGGTGTTGTTCGTCCTGTAAAGCCCATTGCCACAAGAATGAGCACTGCTTCCTCTAGCAGCTCCAGCGGTTGTGGTTTTTGGATTGAGGTATATGTAAGAGAACCAGCACGAACTGCCTTGATTCCCTTACTGATTCGACGTGATCTTCTTTCAAAAATGGCTTTAAATAAAGGATAATTTAAGGTGTATTCAAATCCTGGATGTTTCACATAAAAGTCCTCTCTCTTTATGCATTAGGTGTTGTTTTTTATGTGTTAGTAAATAACGCTGAAAATACTATTCCACAAAGTAGGGTTATTCTCAGGAGATGATACGAGGTTTTGCCACAGTAATGGAAGAACTTGAAGCAGTAAGTCTTGCACAATAATTTCATGCTACTTAGCTAGATTGCTCCTGATGATAGCTCGCCTATTTTAGCGCCTACCAGGCATTAAGCCGAGATCCGCACTAAAACAGAAATTAAAGTTGGAAAAGCTTATCTTTCTAAGTTTCAGCTTTTTGGCTTTCTTCCGTTTTACCCAGATATAAAGAGGCTAAAATTTAGTACATAGTTACTATTTATCCCGATTTGACCACTATTAAATACCAATATTAGAGTGAATTTTAGTAGTAATAGACACAACAACATTGATTTATAAGGGGTTCTGGGTATAACGAAAGAAACTATTCAATAATCGAAAGTTGGTAAAATTCAAAATTGCTGATTCAAGTCTCCCAACTCTAGCCAGATTGATAGCAGCTTTAAGTCGTTATACACAAGTATTCCAGTTTCTATTTCCGTCTTCGCCTGGATCTCGGCTCATGCCTTATGGGCTTAAGTGTTCAAAGTCAACACCTTAGGTAGAAACAGGTTTTTTATTTTTTACCAGAACATATAGCTCAATTTTATCTATTTTTTTCCAAACCAAAAGCTTTGCTCTGTAACCTGATGGAAGGGTAGTTTGGATTTTTCGACTAACGAAATTTGTGACCCTGGAAAAAGTTTTTGTTGAACAATCAGACTTTTACTGGGCAAATAAATCTAATTTTCTAATTTCGGATAAAGTCGAGCTGATATAAAATGACAATGATTAACTTCTATTCATTAGAAAAAGTTGTATTTATTAAAACGATTATTTTAACTAAAGCCACCTTTCTTAAGAGATAGATTACAGTTTAACTATATCTCTTAAGGCTGATATTATAGGAACAAGCATACCTCGACTGTAATCTACCCACATTTCCCCTTCAAGGTGTTGTTAAAACGGCTCAGACCATCGCTTAACTAACACTTCTCCAGAACTCCTATCAGGGCTAACGTGCAAATATTTACTCGTGGTATCCCAACTTGTATGCCCAAGAGTCGCCTGAACCAAATGCACCGGAACACCTTCATCTAATGCGTGGGTAGCGTGACTGTGCCTAAACCAGTGCGCTGAAACATTCATGGCATTCTCTAATTCTGCTGCTGCCGCCGCCCTCTTCACCACTCGGTCAATATGGGAAGGGGCCAGAGGTCTACCCGTAGCACTGGCAAACACAGGCGCATCCTTCAACGCTTCAGAGCGCAGTGACATTAATTCCAGCCATAGCGACTGGGGGACATGGACTCGGCGAGTCCGCCCACCCAAACATAAACATTAATCTGCCCACCGCCACCGCGAGAAGCAATCGCCGAGTTCCACCGCAACCCATTTACTGCTTAATAAATTTCCAAGTTCCGCTACCACTATCTCTATCTGCGCCAGCAGCCGTTGAGACACACAACAAATTTTCATTACAACTTCTGCCTCTGGTATCTAAGTAACCTCCTTGACCATTACCATAACCATTCACAAGTTGAACAGGCTGACCTTCACGTAAGTCATCTGAAGATTTGTTTTTAGAAATTATTTTCCAGGTTCCGCTACCACTATCTCTGTTGGGGTTGTTGGCTGTAGAGACACACAGCAGATTCTCAGAACAGTTTCTTCCCCGCGTGTCTAAGTAACCACCAGCACCTTGATCATATTGATTTTGCAGGTAAACGTCATCGAGCGACTCAACAACTCCTGTTTTGCCAGTTTTTGATAGAATCTTCCAAGACCCACTACCGTTATCTCTGTTGGGGTTGTTGGCTGTAGAAACACACAGCAGATTCTCAGAACAGCCTCTTCCCCGCGTGTCTAAATAACCTCCTTGCCAATTGTCGTAACCATTAACGAGCTTGTATGTTTGTCCATACCTGAGTTTTTGGTTTGCTGAATGTGCCTGACTCGAATTAACATTTGTAACACTGAATATACCTGTTGTTAACAATAAGACAGCACCCATTGTTGCTTTGACAAAAGTAGATTTTTTCATAATAAATTGCTCCTTGTTTTCACTAATAATTGTTTCAAGATTTTCTGAAAGGTCTGCTTGTTTTGGCTTTGACAAGAGTCGGTTTTTCTTGAACACTTTCACTCTATTAGTAAAATTTCTAGGAGTCGATGAGGATAAGTTAGGGAAAGTTAAGGAGTTGATTTTTGTTTTTCGCCTTTGTATAGCATTAGAGAAATTTTGGTCGTAGCTACCTTCACACTAGGCAGGACTGTGCCAAACATGGAGAAACTAACCGGGTAAGTGTAATTTCCCCACTCCTCTCAAAAATCCAAAGCAGAGATAGCGTTTTGCTTCTGCTTCTCGGTTACGCCCAAATCATCGGTGAGAGGTTAGGACAAAGTACGTTTTGTCAATCAGTTAAAATACTCAAAACATTTTAAATAAGAATGATAATCGTGTTGAGGGTAGGGGTAGGAGGTGAGCGACGCTCACCTCCTACCCCTATATTTGATTATCATTATCTTTAAAATGTTTAACTGCTTTTAAGGAGATGAAAAAGTATTGTAACGACGTAAAAAGTGGGCAGCATTGTTAGGTAAATTCAATTATCAAACGAGGTAATGAGAAGTTTGGTCTACCATTATGCCCAAGCGACAAAAACAAAACTCTGATCACGCACACAAACATAATACTCCTACTATAGATAATGAAGCGATCGCTAAACACTTAGAAGCTTTATTAACTCCAGCCGTTTTTGCCCAACAAAAATATTATAAACAGTTAGGATTACGAGACAGAGTTCTCAATTTATCTTTAATGGTAGCAGCAGTATTAACACTGTTGTGGCGACAAGTTCCTGGTGTTCAAGAGTTAAATCGTCTGTTAGCACGAGAAGGTTTATTATGGTGTCCTGCTACTAAAGTTGCTCAACAGTCTTTGTCAGAAAGATTTTTAGTATTTCCTTCGGAATTATTTGAGCGGACGTTTAAAGACTTATTGCCGAAATTACAATTTAATTGGCAACAAAGATTCAGGCGACCATTGCCAGATAGTGTGAAGTTTGCACTTGATAATTTTGAACGAATATGGATAGCTGATGGGTCTACATTGGAGGCTCTATTTCGGAAGCTAAAAAGCTTGGAAGACCTGAAAACAGGGCAACTTGCAGGTAAGATTTGTACAGTTATTGATTTAGTTACTCGTTTACCTGTCGAAATCTGGTTTCATACTAATCCTGCCGCATCCGAAACTAATTTTGAAACTTCATTACTGAATTTGCTACCTGCTAAAACTCTGGTTTTACTTGACAGAGGTTTCTATCATTTTCAGTTTTTACAACAACTGATTAATCAGTAAACCAAAAAGTTTTTGAGAGAAGAGCAATCGCTAGACACAATGTAGCTTATAATACTTAGAAATACAGAATTTTCTGACTAGCAGACATAGTATAGATTATGATTACTTATAATTAGCTAGCCGAAAATGGTCAATATTAACCTGATGGAATATAGATGCTTTCAACGACTTGATATTTCCGCTCAATAGCTTGAGATAAAAAGGCTAACATCTGTTTTAGCGCAAAAAGTATGCGATAAATTAATCGGCTACCTTTCCTTTTACGACTGATTCTGAGCCAAAGTAGATTTACCCAAATATTAACTAAAAGAAAAGATATACCCACAAATAGTAATCTCAAAACTGGATTTTTATTATTTGTTCTAATTCGACAAATATTTTTCAGACGATAACTAGTTTCAATCCCAAATCTTTTTCGATAATCTTGATAAATATAATTTAAATTTGTTCTTACCTTGTGAGCGACATAAACAAAATATTGAACTCCACGCTGATTACGCTTTCCCTTCCTATACTTACAAATAATCCATAAATCAAATGTAACTGAATCATCTTTATCTCTTGTTATTGTATAAGTAGTTTTATAACTTTTTTTGCCCTTGAGAAATTGCTTTATTCCTCCCTTTTTTCCCGTTTTGATAGCAGGCATAAGAAAAGGAATATCTAACGCCTGCAACCATCGGATTACAGGAGTATTAAAAAAACCTCTATCTAAATAGAGTTGCTTCACATTTATTTTAAGAGAGTCAAGTTCTGCTAATAAATAAGTAATCAAAGCAACACTAGTATCTGATTGACGAACACCCCTTATTGCAAGGGTTACACGCTTATTCTTAGTAATCACATATAAAGTTGCATAGGCGTAAAATGAATGAGTACCAGCTTTGGCTTGACTTCGATATATGTATGCTGATTCCTCTGATGTTGGTTTACCATAATAACAAATTAAATTTAAATCAATCGCTATTTTTAAAGAGCTTTTTTTCAATCCTAAAGGAATTCGACTTTTCAGTGCTTGATTTATTTGCGCCTCTAATTCCTCAAAATTGCTGATTTTATTGAGATGATATCTAATATCATTAGCTGTGGGAACGTTCTTTAATAATTTGGCTGTATTTTCAATACTATCTCCATTACTAGCTGCCTTAATTAGAATTTCAAATAAAGTTTGCTGGTCACATCCCCCCTGAGTTTCAATGGAAAAATTTTCTACTAAACACTCAATAACCTCATCAAGGGTTTCTGAGGCGGTTATTGCCAGTTCTTCTGATGAAACGCTCAATTTTTCAGTCAATATGCTACACACTACTCTCATCATTTCATTTTTAGAAATCTTTCAGGATGCTATAAGCATTATTTATAGTTTTAGTATTATATAGCACCTTAAAATACGTAAACTAAATTAGCGATCACTCTTTGGGAAAAACTTTTTGGTTTACTGTTAATCAAGAAGTCCATTTTATTACTCGTTTAAAAGCCAAAGCTTCTATTAAATACTTAAAAATTTTTAGCTATGACCATTCGCTTAAAGACCGATTGATTCAACTTGGAACTGTTCGTCGTGGCGCACCAGTTTTAACTTTACGCCTGATTGAAATAAAGGTTGGTAAAACTAATTATTCTTACATTACTTCTGTCCTTGACCCACAAATATTACCTCCCTACGTCGTCGCTGATTTATATCGACGAAGATGGAGAATTGAAGAGGCTTTTTACGTGGTTAAACGTTTATTGGGGCTGTCTTATTTGTGGACTGGCTCTATTAATGGTGTCAAGCTACAAGTCTGGGCAACTTGGTTATTTTATGCTGTTTTGGTTGACTTGGGAGATGCGGTAGCTGATGAATTATCTTTGCCATTTGACCGCATTTCTTTGGAGATGATTTTTCGAGGTTTGTACCATTTGGCATCACCGTGCCAAAACGGGAAAATTGTACGCGCTTGGCTAAAAGCGTTGCCCAGCAAGCATCTTAGCCGCTTGCTTTTCTAAGCATTCGTGAGTGGCTAATTACCCTTATTTTGTTGGTGCAGAGTACTGATACTACTCTGCACCATCTGGAAAGACTAATTCGAGTCAAAAGTCATAAATACAGGTATGCCATTTGTCAAAACAACTGATTTTCATAGCGTTGAGGTTAGCATCAGTTCCTTAGAGTACAATTTTCCCGTTTTGGCACAGTGATGCCCATTTCAGCGTAGCAAACGAAAAAGGTAACGCCGATGACCCCATTAAGTACTTTGCGGCCCCAGAGAATCAAGACTTAGGCGTGGTTAAATATCTCCGAAAGCCAGTCTCCAGGCTGAATTTATCCCCTTTTCCTGCACCCTCTTGACAAAAGGGCAATTACTCTAACCTCTCACCGATGCGCCCAAATAGGGGTAAGATCACCGAAGCTGACGTTTGCCGCCACATAACGGCTAAAACCCTTATTGTGCAAGAGATTTGATAACAAATATGCAGTTGCTCACGAAAAAGTCGTATGTAGTACGCTACTGCTGTGCCAATTGACCTTTACTTTATTTGGTGCAGAGTTTTGCAACGTCGCCATAAGGGTTTCAGGCTACAAAAATTAGAGGGGTTCAAATGGTACAGACCTCCATAGCCTGTTAAGTCCACTAGATCCTTCGCCAACAGGTAAAAGTAAGATTTTTTCTAAAAGCTTTACAAGGTAAAGCTTTTGAGAGTTAAGTGGCGGCAAATGACAGGCTCGCTGATTCCACCCCATATATTAATGTGACGAATGGCGCTCATTGAGCGATCGCCTAACATAGATTTTAATCAATGCCCATCAAGTAATAATAATGGAGTTAACTATGGAATTGGGCGGTTTTAAGAAAGCGAGGTAAGAAACGGAATTGATTGACTTGCCCAAAAGCTCTGTTAATAAAGGTTTAGGCTGCCAGTGCTGCAAAACCTCCTTGCGCGGTTGGGGCTTAGTAGGCATTATGAATTTACTATTAAGCAATCAAGCTGCTATATGAAGTTTATTTGAATGTTTGCTTAAATTTTTTAACTGTCTTAACTGTCCTTGAACTGCCTTGGCTTTCACGTAAAGCTATGAAAATAACAAATTAGGAGAGACAATATGACCATTCTTAATGGGAATTATATCCTGAAAGCTTTGGGAGCATCGACGGCGGTAATCGACGGAAAGGTCTTCGCTCCACTCCTCCTGGAGCCACCAGAAGAGAAGTGGCTAATCACCCCCGTCCCCGCAAGTGGCAATGACGTGGTGATAATTCAGACGAATGACCGCTCTAAGGCGTGGACTGCTTCCATCAGCGAAGATTTGCAGGAGCCGGAACAGATCACGGTTCAACCCTTAAACTCCGGCTCCCCCGCGCCAAACCAACTCTTTCGCATTGTGGTGCTAGCAGACGAATTACCAGTGTACCTAGCCCAGATACTGACAAATAGCTCCGGGAACGGTGTCGGGAGATACATAATAGAGGATCTGTCCCTCCGGCCCAAACGCGTCTTAACACTCCCTAAAGGCATAGAGATTCCACAGTGGGTTATACAGAAGGCGTAGAATTGTAGCCTACATGGGGTGAAAGTAGCGAGTCTGACACGAGCCGCCACGCAAAGCCTGTAAGTCTTGCTAGGAAAGGCTTACAAAAATAAAATTGCTCTTTTTACAAAAAACGGAGAAAAAGCTTGTTTTGGCTGTATCAATTGAAGTCTGGTTGCAGCTACCTTCACACTACCCAGGGTTGCCTTGCGTATCGTTACATCCGCCACGGCCCCAACGAATCCCGCCGAATCCGCTGCCAGTGCCGTCGATCTTCTCCATAAAAGTTGTACCCGAGATCCGTAGCTTGAGCGTTCCATGCCCCCACGGTTGTCCGCGAACGTCGGCCCACTCCCCATCAATGATATTGCCGTTTCGCGTACCTTTGAACACGTTCGTCCAGGAACGACCGTCGTCACCGCTCATTCCGACCCACCAAATGGTACTGCCGATGGCATGAAGGCGGTATGTGCCCCCATCATTCGCCTTCCAAACTCCGCTAACATACTTCGGCGAGGCACATTGCGCGTGTATAGGCGCTGCGGACGCAGCAAGCATCACAAGACCTGCCAATGCGATACTTGTTGGAACAAAGTTTTTCATACGAACCTCCCTGCTGAAATGCACATGTTACGAAGCCCCCTTCCATTGAAGAGAGCGAAAGAATCGCGTTTTAACAACAAAGTACGTTCGAGTACCGCTTATACTTGAACCATACGTCGCCATCTCTCAGAATTGCTGCTCATGTACTGCCTTTCCCCCGACCAACTATTTATTATACAGGAAGTTACCGTATAATCACCCTTTACGGTAGGATTATATAGAATTTTTCCGAATCAAAACTGCGAGTGCATAAAATGAAATAGCCATTACGTGTAATTACTGCCTATATATATTGATCTAACGCGATCGCTTTTTTGGCATTGAGCCGACAACCGTGTAATTTGGGTTTCTTGAGAGAATGTACTCTACTAATAACAAACAAGCCTGCCTTGAGATCACAACAGACATGAGAGAAGCTTGTAATTAATTTAGCTTTAGATTACTGAGACGCAAAGACCGTGTAAAAGTAGTCAATTGATAACTACAAATGTATTTTTGTAATTAATTACATTTGTATTAATACTCTTTTGTGCATTTGTAAGTTTGTAATTTAGGGATTAAGCTTGGTATTGTTACTTTCTGGAATTTGTCATCACCTAATGAATTACATTTTTACAAAAACACATTTATGAAAATTGCAGTTTTGAACCAGAAGGGGGGCAGTGGCAAGACCACAGTATCTATCCATTTGGCTCATGCTTTTTCTATGAGAGGGTATCGAGTATTACTTGTTGATACTGACCCTCAAGGCTCAACCCGTGACTGGGCAGCAGCACGTAATGGTGAGGCTCCATTTAGCGTGATTGGTTTGG
>NZ_JADEXU010000009.1 GCF_015206895.1 Nostoc sp. LEGE 12450
TTCGTAGAATTCTGGTAACATTATCATTAAATAGAGCTTGTTGCGAATGAAGGCTCTTTTTCTTTTACCACAAATTGCCACACTCTTTGCAATATAAGCATTCTAGACCATTTTGTCTCCCCTCAAGGACCGAACCTTATCAAAAGCTGAAGGGCAAGTATGGGATATAGAAGACAGCATTCCCCTACTTAAAGACATGGAAATCATACCATCAAAACAGTATGAAGACTTAGCTGATTCAGATATCATTATTGTGACTGCTGGGGTGCAGCCGAAACTTGGACATGGACAGACGCGATTAGATACATTGAGCGACAATGCAGAGATTATACGTTTGACAATCAAAGAATTGGATCGAGTTGCACCGAACTCAATCGTAATTATCATTAGCAATCCAGTGAATGTACTTACGCAGATTGCGTAGGCGTAGCCCGTCGTAGACATCGCTACTTCCACCAGAGCGCAATATTTGCACCCATGAATAGCAGGTAGAGAGATGCAAGCGATGAAAAAAGTCAGGCATATTGGGGTGGGGAAGATTGCTTCAAGGTGAGGAGTTGGTTCGTAATAGAGACAACAAACCCAATTTTTAGGCTGTTTTGATCGATTTCGAGTGCAAACTCATCAAAACAGTCTTGATAGACAAATTAGGTCAGTGCAGGAGTGATCCCGCATTTATGCAACGCCCCAAAGCGCAGTATGGTTGCAAGTCTCTCCTTGAACCTACTGTTAGTATCGTAATCTTCAGTTTCCGGCTTGGTACTATAGGTAGACTTTGGCTCAAATGCTTTTTCCTGCTGAAAACTCCAGTATCCAAAAATTGTACTAATTTCCTGTGCCTCTGTGCGATAAGTCAATCAGTTGAGATACCCCTCTCCCTGTTTCTTTACTTCCACAGAGGAACTTTTTTAACTGAACCGTATTGGTCTGGGTAAAAAAGCTGAGGAAGCGATTTCTATTTCTATTAAGAAATAGTTCTAATAGTTTTGAGAGTGATGGCAGAGTGAACGTTCGCCTTTCTCAATTGCTGTGTTAGTTTTCAGATAATCCTGCACCAACTTGCAACCATAAGTCAGTGCATCTAACTTGAGAATTTGCGGCAAGTTCCAAAGAATGAGCGTGTTGTCATCACTACCGGAAGCAAGGATTTTTCCATCACGGCTGATTGCAATTTGCCTAATCGCTGCGGTATGACCTCTGAGGGTAGTTAGTTCTGTACCATCAAGTTTCCAAAGCTTGACGGTTCCATCTCCACTTCCAGAAGCAAGTATTTTACCGTCGGGACTAAAAGCTATCCCCCAAATTGCAGCTGTGTGACCAATGAATGTTTGCAGCAACTTGCCTTCAAGTGTCCACAGCTTAATGGTATTGTCGCCACTTCCAGAAGCAACCATCTTACCGTCAGGACTAAAAGCGACTGTCCATACTGCCGCCGAATGTCCGACAAATGTGCTGAGTAACTTACCTTTTTGCGTCCATAGTTTAACAGTACCATCCTCACTAGCAGAAGCAATCAGTTGACTGTCAGGGCTAAATGCAACTTCCCATATTTCGGCTTGATGCCCTTTGAGAATCTGTAGCGTCGGTTGACCTACGCGCCATATCCGAATAGTATTGTCAGCATTAGGTATGGCGATCGCTCGACCATCGGGACTTAATAACGCTCCGGTGATTTTGCCATCAGGGTTTTTGTAACTAGCGATTAACGTACCATCTCGCCGCTTGAGTTGTACTGTATTATCTTCACTAGGAAGAGCAATTAACTTATTATCCTCACTGAAAGAAACCTGGGAGACTGAGCCCTTTTGGGTCAAAGTTTTCTGTAATTTGCCTTGACTACTCCAAAATTTCACAGTATTTTCGTGGCTGGCTGTGGCGATGGTAGAACTGTCGGAGGCGATCGCTATCGACCAAATCCCGCCTTTATGAGCTATGGCACTCTTTTGGAATGGATTTTCACTCTGCCAAAGTCTCACAAGGTTTTCTGCACCTGCCGAAGCTATAAAGCTACCGTCAGGACTGAAAGTAACTCCCCAAACAGATGCACTATGTCCTCTGAGCGTTCTCTGTTCTATGCCATCAATGTCCCAAAGTTTTATAGTTTTGTCGAGACTAGCGGAGGCAATAGTCTGACCATTGGGACTAAACGCGACTCTTGAAACTCCCGCACTATGACCAATGAGAGTTTTATAAAGACGATAACTACCATCTGTGCTGTTTCGCTGCCAAAGTTTGACAGTTGTATCTTCACTCGCTGAGGCAATAGTCTTGCCGTCAGGGCTAAAAGCTACGCTCAGAACCCAAGATGTATGACCTTGGAGAGGTTGTAGAGTTTTGGCCTTCTGCCAGCCTGATGTGTCTCGTCTCCAGAGTTTTACTGTCCCGTCAAAATTTCCAGCAGCAATGGTCTGGCCGTCAGGACTAAAAGCAACTTCCCGAAATCCCTTTGTGTAATTTTGAAATGTTCTTAGCAATTTACCATCTCGCTGCCAGACTTTTACCGTTGTATCCCAACTTGCAGAGACAATAGTTTGACCATCCCGACTAAATGCGATTCCCCAAACTGAAGCTGTATGAGCTGGGAATGTTTTATAAATGCGCCACGATGCGTTTTTAGGAGCATGCTGCCAAAGTATAATAGAACCATCCTCACTCCCTGATGCAAGTAACTGACCGTCAGGACTAAATTTAACTGATTTAACTGCTCCCTGATGACCTTTGAGAGTAGCAATTTCTCGGCCATCACGTCGCCACAGTTTGATTGTTTTATCCATACTGGCTGAAGCAACCAGAGAACTGTCAGGGCTAATATCTACAGCCATTACAGCTGCGGTATGCCCCGAAAAACGGTTGTACTCATCTGCACCATAAACTGCTTGTTGCAGTGCATTTTCCACTTGAGGTACAAAATTAGTATTTGATTTACCTAATTTTTGCAGTCTTTTTTTTGCTTTGATTGCTTCTACAAGTGCATCCAATCTGCGATTTGAGGCAAACAATCCCACAGAAGAAGATACAAGCGCTCGAATTTCACTGTTTTTGGCAATAGTTTCACTTTTGCGAGTCTGATGATACAAAATGAAAGTTCCTATTGCCAAATTACTAGAAACGAGCAACCCAATAGTTACTGCAAGTAGTAGATATCTCTGCAATGAAGCTGTTTTTTTCTCTTGTGCTAGTCTTGCTTCTATCTCTAAAGCCGTTTTTTTCTCTTGTATGAGTCTTGCTTCTATTTCTTGAAGCCGTGCTGCCTCTAATGCCATTTGTACTTCTTTGCGATCGCATTCCACACTCGCGGCTAAAAATTGATAATCTAAATCACTCAGACTCTTGCCCTGTGACCAATTTTGAGTATCTTTTAAAGCTTGTCCTCGCAACAGACGCGATTCATCTTTGTAACCCGATGCCACCCAAGCGTTGAATGTTTGCGAGTAGGGACGGAGATTATCTAGTTGTCTTAACACCCATTGGGCATTAAAAACATTCCGATAGATAGGATTTTTAATTTTGAGATAGCCGTTGTGTCTCTCTACTAAACCGGACAACAACAGTTGTGTCTGTTCTCGACTATCATCACTTGGAACAGAATGAACAGGCAAAGAGGAAAACTCTTCTCCCCCGCTCTCCTGCTCAAAAGCCTCTTCTGCTTGCAACACCTGTTGATAAATACCCAACAACCGCCCTGCCTGTTGTTCGTCGAATAAGAGGCGATCGCGAATAGTACGCAAATGTTCGGGTTCGTCTTGTGACTGCCAATTTTGAATAATTTGCTTAAGCACTAATTGCTCTACCCACAATGCTTCTGTACCTGGAGGTAGGGTAATCATTCCTGTAGTAGTTTCAAAGGCAACTTCAGTAATTAACTCACAGAGTTTTTGTGTCAGAAAGGGTTGTCCGCCTGTCCAATAAATAACCTCTTGCAGTATTGCTTGTGGTTGACTGAATACTTCTTCTAATCCTAGAAGCAAGGGCGTGGCTTCATGCAGTTCAAAGCCCTGTAACTCAATTGCTTTACCAAGGTTAAAGGGCGTGCGGCGTTTATCTGCAATCAAATCAGAAGGACTAGCTACACCAAATAGTGCAAATCCCAAGCGTTCAAAGTTTGAGTTATGCGGCCGTAGGTTATAGCACTGACGAATCCAAGCAAAAAAATCATTAATTGCAAAATTTAAACTCAGCAAGCTATCAATCTCATCAATAAAAATGAAAATGCGTTTGGCTTTGCCGTCTAGGAAAGAATCACTTTTGAGATTTGGTAGTAAGATATCTTCAACAAATAGCTGTAGTTTTTGCACCGAGGAAATACCTGCTTGCATTTCCCACCAACGCTGAAAGTCAATTTTTGACCCTAATTTTAAGCTATAGAATAAGCTGATAATAATGCCTTTATACCATTGATCTGGTGTAGTATCTTCAATACCCAAGCGAGTCATATCTAAGTAAACACAGCTATGCCCTTCTTCCTTAAGCCGATAGCTTGTGCGCTGTAGTAACGATGACTTACCCATCTGACGAGAGTTGAAGACATAACAGAAATTGCCAGCTTTCAAGCTGACATAGAGTTGTTCATCTGCCAGACGGGTAACGTATGTGGGGTCGTTACTACGAAGACTCCCCCCTACTTGATATCTCATATCTAAGTGTCATTATCAAATAAAAATATTAACAGAATAACTAGTAATTTGTAGATAAATTATTGAAAGTAAATATTATAAATATTACAGAATATATTAGTCCGTTTTGATTTTTGAGGTTTGTGTAGGCAGGGAGTATGGAAGAAGCCTTTTCGGGGTGTACTGATTTTTTTCAAAAATCAAATACGATTCCTATAGCTTTGTGTAGTAATTCAGTTTATTCTATGGAACTAGTCAAATCCTTCTACCTTCTGCCCGCCGCCTTGTTTCTGGAAAGAGGGATAATAACTGGCTTGTAGAAAAAATACTTAAAAATAGCTAGTATCAATTCTTGAAAAACCGCAAAATTCAATTTCTTCTTGGCTAAAAGTATCCTTCAATATCTTGCGGAGGATACGCTGAATATGAAGATGTTTTCCAGGCTTGAGTGAGTACCTTATAGTTACTCTATCAAACAATTGTCGATAGCCGTTTTGCAAAATAAGTCTGGTAGAGTCCGTAACGCGGTAAGACGCGATCGCCCTCAAAGCGAATTAATCCCAAACCTTCAAGCTTGTAAGTGTCCATAGGATTAAGAGAAATACCTTGCTTTGCTGCCAGAATTTCAGCATAAGTCTTTGCCAGTCTAGGATTTTCTTGCAGTTTGATCAACTGTCGCCATAAATGATCGCGGTAGATGCCACCATTAGCGATCGCATCCTCTATTATTTCTTGCAAGGTCATTTCTTGAGACCTAAGATAGTACAAACTAATCTGAATTAGTGCTGGATGTCCTCCCACTAGTGACATTAGTTGGGCAAAATCTTTAGCTTTAAACTGGTCTAAACTATACCGCCTAGCTAAATCTTCTACTTGTGGTTGAGTAAAATCGTTCAGATGAATAGGTAGACCAATATTAAAAGGAGAGAGGTTAATATCCATAGAGATATAGTCTTCGGTTGAGTAAACCATTACTAACCTCAGCTTTTGCCAGTTGGGATTATGTCGTGCTTCCTCACACCATGACCGCAACAAAGCAAAAAAATCTTGGCAAATGTGAGGATATTCAAAAAAACGGTCAACTTCATTCAACACTAAAACCACTGGGCTTTGACATTGCTCGAGCAAATAGTTTTCTAAATAGAAGCCGCTACTCAAGTTGTAGCCAATTTGTTCATTCCACTTCTCCTTGAGGTTGGGGTCAATACCTAATTCAGTCGCAATTTTCCAGCAAAGACGACGCAACAGTTTATTTAAATCAGTTAGACACTCACTATCAAATTGGTAGCAATTCAGATTCACAGTCTGATATCCAAGTTTCTGTGCAAAGGCGCAAAGCCGCAATACAAGAGAACTTTTACCCATCTGTTTGGGAGACCTAATCCGAATCACGCAGCCACTAGTAGTTACTTCTCGATAAACTTTTCTCTCTAGTGGAGGACGTTCAATATAAAAGTGAGAATTTAAAGGTACAGGACCATCTGGGTATGACCAAAGATTTTCTATCTGTTCAGTTTGTGTGTGATGTTTTTCAACAGATGAGGTTAATTCGGAACATTGAGATAAATCTTCTTCTATATTTGTAATAGACAATAACTCAGATGTTTCAGTCTCATTTGCTTTATTGACTATGGTGTAGTCTTCGCTATGTAATTCTAGATTAAAAGCGCTAAAGCAGAGTTTTATAGTTTTTTGATCTACACTTTCACTTAAAGACCATAATTTACTCAAAGTTCTACTAGAAACATGAATGCGCGAGCTTATCTCTTCTAAACTCAAGTGTTCGCCTTTATTCTCTACTATCTCCACAGAAAGAATTGCTGATTGCAACCGTTTAATTCCTGTGGAAGTTAGTACAACTCCCCGCTTGCGTTTAGTTTTATACATTGCTGCTCCAGATATTTATTATAAATGAGTGTCACAAGCAATAACTTTTTCTATCTGCCTACTGAAACTGGAATTTAACGTAGCAATTTTTGATACACTCCTATTTCATTTTTTTTAAAATCTATTGGAACTCTAATAAACCAAGTTACATTATACTAGCTTGATAGTAAACGCTGACATCAATTATATATTTATCCTACTTTTCCCACTTTTCCTACTTTTCCACTCAGTGTTTTGATAGTTGTCTTGCAAAACTCTCCGAAGAAATTAAGTCCTTGTATTTACCTGAATTTGTACAAATCTGTTTAAATCATGTAATATTTATAACTTGTATAAGTTATGACTTTTGTTGGTGTGTTGCAAAAATATTATCCCTTTAGTAGAACTCTAAGTACCAAGTATTAATAGTTGTGAAACTGTCTGTAATCACGACTTGGTTGAAAAATCGGCAGAAATTATGCATAAGAAAAGTCCAAAGATATACGAGTGATTCGTGTCTAATTTAATAGAATTTTATACTTATTTATCAGATAAGGAATGCAGAAATTGCCTAACAGATGTATTTTGATTACTAGCTTCTACCAATAAAAGGGAAGATTTTCTAACTGTCTTGATACCCATTGAGGAGTGAAAACACTCCGGTAAATCGGATTTTTAACTCTTAGATAACCGTTATAATTTTCCACCAAACCAGATAGCAACAGTTGTGTCTGTTCTTCACTATTATCGGCTGATATAAAATTATCTATCGGGTTCCTATTCCTTAGTTCCTCTACTTGTAACACCTGTTGATAAATGTTTAATAACTTTCCTGCTTTATGTTCGTCAAAAAGTAAGCGATCTCTTATGGTACGGAGATGTTCCGGTTCATCTTGGAATTCCCAATGTTGAATTATGCGCGATCGCACCAATTGTTCTACCCAATATCCTTCAGCACCGTTCGGTATGGCAATCGGTACCTTATAACTTTCTAAAGCAACTTGCACAATTAACTGACAAAGCTTTTGCGTGAGAAACGGCTGTCCTCTTGTCCAATGAATAATATGCAGCAATATTGCCTGTGGTTGGCTGACTACTTCTTCTAGACCCTCAAGTAGGGGTATAGCTTCATGTAATTGAAAGTCAGATAACTTAATTGCTTGACCAATGTTAAAGGGAGTTCGATGTCGATCGGCAATTAGATTAGATGGACTAGCTACACCAAACAAAGCAAAACCCAAGCGTTGAAAACTTGGGTTGTGTGCTTGCTGCTCATAACAGTAACGAATCCAGATAAAAAAATCGTTTATCGGGAAATTCAAACTCAGCAGACTATTAATATTATCGATAAAGATGAAAATGTGATTATTTTGAACTTCTCTCAGCAACACCTGTTCAACAAATCGATACAGTCGTTGTATAGGATCAAGCTCTGATTGTTGCTCCCACCAACTTTCAAAATTAACCCATTTTGTCAGATTTAACTTGTGAAACAGGCTGAAAATAATGCCTTTATACCATTGTATAGGTGGAATTTGATTAGTAGCTAATAGACCTAAGCTCAGATAAACACATATATGATTTTCTTTTTCTAAACGATGAATAGTCCGGTGTAGTAGAGATGATTTACCTGTTTGGTGGGAGTTGAAGACGTAACAAAAATTTCCTGTTTTTAATCCAGTATAAAGTTGTTCGTCTGCTTGACGGACAATATATGTAGAGTCATCATACTTCAGGCTACCACCGACCTGATATCTCATAGTCAAGTCAATTCCCATAAATAGGGATACTTGTACTTTTGTAAGCGATGCTATATTTAAACGCAACAATATTCTGAGATAATTTAACCATGATTACCATTATTTTTACTCTGATTTAAATTTTAAATGTCTTATCTTTCCTTAGATTATCTGAAGGCGATCGCCCTGTTTTATCACTCTCAGGGAATAGTTTATTCCTCGCTCTTATGCTATATGCCGAGATTTATATTCCACATTAGCCTATGAAAAAAGTAAATTTTTTGATAACTACAGAGCAATTACTCAAGAGATAGTAAATTTGATCGCTATACCATTTGCAGACTTATCTTCTCTTAGCTAAAAATAAAAATCAAGGAAAGTTAAGGTATTTAAGTAAATTCTTGAGAGAGTTAAGACAGTTAATAAAAAATAAGTTATGTTTTGAACTAAAAAATGAAAAAAATTCTGAACCTCATATTTTGCACCTAGAAACATAGATGTAAAAACCATGACTTTACAGTTTAACATTGGGAACTAGTCCAAGTCTCGGTAGCAAACATGGGTTGATAAATTTAAAAAATGACGTAACCATCCTAAATTAAGAAAATACGATTGTTACCTCGTAATAAAAGCCTGAACATACTCAATTTTGTAATTGCGATTGAAATTTACTTGTTGACGTTTTGTTTTAATAACTAATACAGTTTTTAATTCATTAAATGATTTTAAAATTTAATCTCTCAACTACAGGCTCATCGCTACCACTATACAAACAAAGATGATGCAATTATTGAAAATATAGTACTAAAGCCTTACCCATTTCAATATCTTTGGGTTTTTGTTATAGCGATAGGTTAAGCCCTCCTTAGTAGTGATAGATTGGCCTTTGCTTGCCTTACTTCTAATGGTACCAATTGAATAGTTTACTAACATCTGCATTTCCTGATGAGAAAGTCCTTCTATTGGTTCTATTTCTACTGCTCTTTCGGGTTGGATTTGGGATTCTTCATTAGAAAAATCATCTATTTTGATTTCAGATTTTTGGGTAGAATTGATAGCAATTTCTTTTGCTTTTTGAAGCCGATAATCCTGCACAGTTAAAAGTTGCCAACTGGAATCTTGTGAAAGCTCTAAAACCCATTGATGATAATCAAACAGGCTTTCCCGATGCCCAACACTGATAAAAGTTGTTTGAGTTGATTGTAACTGTTGATATAAACTTCCTTCATTATTCAAATCTAAAGCACTGGTTGCTTCATCTAAGATAGTGAAGCTAGGATGAGTAACTAACAGCCGTGCGAATGCAAGGCGTTGTTGTTCTCCCAACGATAATATATTTTCCCAAGGAACTTCTGTATCAAAGCCATCGACTCGACTTAGCAAGTTTTGCAAGTTGACTTGTTGCAAAACTTCTTTGAGTTCTCGATCGGTCATTTGACGATTTGTATTAGGATAGAGTAATTGTTCGCGTAAAGTTCCCAAAATTATGTAAGGACGTTGGGGCAAAAACAATACTTCTTCTAGGGGAGGTCGCATCAAACGACCAGTCCCCGCATTCCACAAACCAGCGATCGCTCTCAACAGAGAACTTTTGCCTCGACCACTAGGCCCAACAATCAATAAACCTTCTCCACGTTGAACAGAAAGTGACAAATTCTCGACGATCACCTGCTCATAGTTTGGTGTTTGTAAGGTGACATTTTCAAAAGCAAAATAGTTTTCTTCTATTGTTTTAATAGTACTTACATTCTCAGGTTGTTTAGTGACTTCTTCTAATGCATCTGAAAACTCAGTTAAACGCTCAACGTAACTCGAAAAACTTCCGGAAGTGCCAAATTCAGCTATTAATTCTCCCAGAGCAGTAGCAAACAGATAGCTAGCTAAAGTAGCTTGTCCAACTTGTCCAAAATCAATTTCATTACTAATATATAACGGTGCTAGTAATAACAACGTAAAAAATTCGATGGCAGACTGATATCCTCTGTTAAAAATTTCATTATTTCTCTCCCAATTAATTTTGCGTATCGCACTTTTTAGGATATTACTAAATCTTCGTTGAATTATATTTGATTCTTGATTTTCTCCTCGAAAAAAAGCTATAGATTCGGCATGATTCCGAACATGAGTCAGTGCATAGTTGTAGTCTGCTTTAGATTCAAGTTCCTCTTGATTAATTTTATTTAATTCTTGATTTAAGTAAACAGCAATCAAATTGCCTAGAATCGTATAAACCAGCAAAGCAATAGCGATTTTTGGAAAAATTGACCAGAGAATTATTAAAAAAGTTGCCATTTGCAGTACTTTTTCTAGGAAAGTAGCTGAAAACCTGAGGGCATTACTAGGAAGAGGTTCAATTTCTTGAGATAAACGTTGATCTGGGTTATCAATATCAGCTTTAAAATTAATTTTATAATAAGCACGATTGCTCAAATATTTATCTAAAATATGATTATTGAGCCATTGGTACCAATCAAGAGCAATTTTTTTTCTAAGAAATTTAGAAAATCCAACTAAGAGGCTTACGCAGACAAGCCCAACAGCATAAAGCCACACTATGTTAATGAACTTAGAATAATCTTTTTCTTGAATAATTATATCGATCAAATAACGATTAACGAAACTATTAAAAGCAGTTATACCTACAAGTGCGATTATTAATAATATCAACAGAATAAGCATTCCCCATGCACGAATCACATCTGAGAATGCTCTTTCCCCTGGCTTTGTTGGATACCAGTAAGGCCCTGCGATCGCTCTGACATTTTTCCAGAATTGGATAAAATCTGAAACAGGATTTGTTCCGGGTTGAGGTTGAACAACTTGGGTTGGCATATTTTTAAAATAAACTGAAATCTTTTATAATCAGATTTAATACTTTTTAGTGCTGAATAACAACTAATAAGTACCGAGTGAGAAATTACATATAGCACTCGATACTCAGAATCATGTTTGCACTTAGATATTTACTTGTGCTGGCTCGACTTCATCCATTTTTAGGTTTAGGCGATCGCATTATCTACAGGATGCAGGCTCGATAAGAGCTTTGTTGAATAGAGGCTGTAGTGGTGTGTAGTTGCGGCTCACCAAGAATTCTGGTCTGGGTTGCCCCTTGAAGCTTGGTATATTGTTGACGCTATTATAAGTGATAATTAGGAGCCTGCGATCGTAAGGAGAAATGTTGGGTGCTGATCCGTGTACTAAATTACAGTGAAAGAAAAGGACAGAGCCTAAAGGGCCTTTTGGTGCAACGATACCTTTTTCAGTAGCTAGTTTAGCGATTGTTTCTTTCCCAAGAGAGTACTTGAGAGCAGCACTGACATTAGATTCCCAGTCATTTTTTTGACCATTAACTTCAGATGACTCTATTTGTCCTAAATGAACAAGGCTCTTTTTGTGAGAACCTGGAATGAAATACATAGGCCCGTTAAACTCATTACATTCATCCAAGAAAACAGCAACATTCAATGCTTTAGGGGATGGCATACCATCTTCTTGATCCCAAAACACAAAGTCTTGATGCCACGGCCATATATCTCCTCCAAAAGCTGCTTTAAAGTTTATTTTAAATTGGTAAACATATACATCGCTATTGAGAATTTCACAGGCAGATGTTAGGAGGCTAGGGTGTCGAGTCAAGGAATCGAAAATTTCCGTGGTGGCGTGGCATCCATGAAGAGCGCGCACTGTTTTGTTATCCTTTTCTAAAATCCGTCCTGGTATATCTCTTACTATCAAATCCTCAACAGCAGCGTGCATTGCCTTGACTTCTTTTGTCGAGAAAAGCTCTGGGATAAACAGTAGCCCATTTTCTTTGTAATATTCTATTTGGTCTTTGGTTAATTTCATGGTTTTATCTATCTGATTGGTATGGAACATAATTATTGTTTTGACGCTTCAAATTAACTCAGTAAATCGGCAGGAATATTGCAATGCTTTGTTCAATAGCGATCGCTCTTTTAAATAAAATGCTTTTTATGGGTAGAATCTGACGATCAAAAGAAGGTTCATACCCCGTCACCCTTAGTCTCCTGTGCTTCTTCGATGCAAGCTTTCAACCGTTCGGCTAAGACCTGAACATTTGGTTGATTCATCATCGTGACATGGTTGCCTGAGACAAAATGGATATCCACTGGCTCGGTAGAAAACTTGCTCCAGCCCCAGGTCAAATCCTGCAAAATCTCAGAAACTACTTCATTATTAGACTCTTCAACTGCGGGAGTTTCGCTAGCGCGCAAGAGGGTAATTCGGATTGGATAAACCTGTTGTGGTACATAATTAACTAGAGAGTTAGCTTTGAGCAATTGCACCATATTCTTAAGCTGCGTAATTTCATCATCGGGAGGCAAGATATCAGCATTTTTTAATCGTTCTAGAACGTATTTCAGTTGATCCTCCCAAACCAAACATTGAAGAATATCGTCAGAAATATCTAGTTCCTTTGCGTAAACAATTTCGATTGCGCCTGCCAATTGAGCTAGCCATTTAACATTATCCCAATCAAAACCTTCTGGCTTTTCCTGATAAAAAGGTGCTGTAGTATCAAGAATGGCAATTAAAGCAACCTTATGGCCTTTGTGAAGTAACTGCTGCGCCATTTCAAAGGCTAATTTACCGCCAAAAGAATGGCCTGCTAAAAAATACGGCCCCTGCGGTTGAACAACTAAGAGTGCTTGAATGTACTGGGCGGCTACATCCTCAACTGGAGTAATTGATTCCGATTCTCCAGAAAGAGCATTTGCTTGGAAACTGTAAAATGGTTGGTCTGAACCCAGACAACGCGCTAAGTCATATAAATAAAAAGGAGTACCAGCAGCTCCTGGAAGGCAAAACAAAGGTGGTTTGGAACCGTTCGGCTGAATTGCTACTAAGGGAGACCAAATTGAGGAATCCGAATCCGCTTGCACAATAGTTGCCAACTGTTCAATAGTTGGATTTTGGTAAAGGCTGGCTATAGGAATATCTTTACCAAACTGCTGTTTAATTTGAGCCATTAAGTAAGGAGTTAAAAGGGAATGACCACCGAGGTCAAAGAAATTATCTTGTACTCCCACCTTGTCAACTTTCAAAATTCTTGACCAGATTTGCGTTAATTGCAGTTCTACTTGGCTACGTGGTGCAACAAATTTGTCTGTGTCACTGGTGTCAGCAGGTGCTTGCAATGCGCGACGGTCTACCTTACCGTTGGGCGTTAGCGGCAAGGAATCCAGAATGACTATTGCCGGAACCATGTAAGGCGGTAGTTTTGCTTTCAAGAACTGACGCAGTTGGCTAATTGTCGGTACACACTTTTCATGCGGTACTACATAGGCCACTAAACGTTTATCACCTGGGGTATCTTCCCGGACAATGGCCACAGTTGTTTGAATTTCCGGATGTTGATTGAGTACAGTTTCAATTTCTCCTGGTTCAACCCGAAATCCCCGAATTTTCACCTGATGGTCAATGCGACCCAGAAATTCAATATTGCCATCCGGTAAATAACGCGCCAAATCCCCAGTTTTGTACAAGTAATCTTCAGCTTTAAAAGGATTAGGGATAAATTTTTGCTTTGTTAATTCCGGACGATTATAGTAACCATTAGCTAACCCAACGCCGCCTATGTATAGTTCACCAGTCACACCGATAGGAACTGGTTGGAAATTACTATCGACAATGTACATCTGCGTATTGTCAATAGGTTTTCCAATAGGAGGGTAAGCAGGCCAAGTATCTGGTGTACCTGAGAAAGCAAAAGCTGTTACCACATGGGTTTCGGAAGGCCCGTAATGATTATGCAGCGAACAATTTTCCAAATTATTAAATAAATTAACAATGGGTCGAGTTACTTGCAGTTGTTCGCCGGTGGTAATAATCTCTGTAATATTTTTGAACAAATGTTTTTGCTGTCCGTATACCTCTGCCAATTGCTGAAGCACAACAACTGGAAGAATTACCTTCTGTATAGGTTTGCTTGCTAGGAAGTGAATTAAACTGTCCAAATCCAAACGCACAGTTTCGGAAACTATAAATAGCGTTCCGCCAGAACACCAAGCAGCAAACATTTCGTGAATGCTGGCATCAAAACTTAATGAGGCAAATTGAAGAACTCCCACTTCTGTTTGTAGAGTAGCTAAATGCCATTGAATCAAATTAGTGATTGCTCGATGGGGCAAAGCTACGCCTTTTGGTTTACCTGTAGAACCAGAGGTAAATATCACGTAAATTAAGTTACTAGGTTCTACACCAGTGATCAGATTTTCCTGGCTATATTGAGAAATTACTGCCCAGTCAGTATCTAAACAAACCCTGCACTGAGCGGAGCCGAAGTGAACTTGCCCTTCATGTTGGGGTAGTTTGCTAATCAGTTGTTGTTGGGTAAGCAGCACCCTTACCTGAGTATCTTCGAGCATGAAATGCAAACGCTCAATTGGATAGTCTGGGTCAAGTGGAACATAAGCACCACCAGCCTTTAAAATCCCCAACAGTCCCACAACCATTTCTAATGAGCGTTCTACACACAATCCGACTAGCACATCTGGTTTCACGCCCAAGGACTTCAAGTAGTGTGCTAATTGATTTGCCCGACAGTTTAATTCGTAGTAAGTAAGTTGTTGAGTCTCAAACTCTACCGCCACTGCATTTGGGGTACGCTCTACTTGCTCCTCAAACAACTGATGAATAAATTTATCAATTGGGTAATCAGTTTGGGTATTGTTCCACTCAACTAATAACTGATGCTTTTCTTTTGGTGTGATTAGTGACAATTGGGAAATTTGTTGCTGTGGGTTAGCAATAATTCCCTCAAGTAATGTTTGGAAATGTTTTAATAAACGAGCGATAGCACCATCATCAAATCGGCTGGTATCATAGTTAATCTTCACCAAGAATTGCTTACCAGGAGCAGCAATTACAGTTAGCGGATAATTAGTTTGTTCAATGCTGTGAATACTTTCTATAGAGAAACTGTAATTAGGCGATTTTACTGCCTCATCCACAGGATAATTCTCAAAGACAACAATACTCTCAAATAAAGGCGTTCCTCTCTTGACTTCACTCCAGCCTTGAATATCTACCAATGAGTTATATGAGTATTGCTCAGACTCCACTTGTTGTGTTTGTAAATCTTTCAACAAAGCTAAGACTTGGGTATCATCTGTAACTTGCACTCGTACTGGCAAGGTATTGATAAATATCCCCACCATCGACTCAATGCCGACAATAGAGGGCGGACGACCAGAAACAGTAGCACCAAAAACTACATCTTTTTCTTGGTTGTAACGACTCAGTAGTAATGCCCAAGTCGCTTGCACCAAATTATTTATCGTTAGTTGATGCTGCCGTACAAAAGTCTGTAGGGTAGCTGTTGCTTGCTCTGTCAGTTGGATTTGTTGTTCGCTGTAACTAGAATTTAGCTGCTGTCGTTTTGACGATGGTTTATCAACTATCAAAGAAGTGGGTGAGGTAAAACCTTGGAGTTTTTCTCTCCAGAATTGTTCAGCTTGGGTTAAGTCTTGTTTCTGTAGCCAAGCAATATAGTTGCGATAGCTTTGGGCTGGTTGAACGACTACAGTTTCACCTTGAGAAATTTCTTGATAAAAATATAATAAGTCTTTGAAAATCAAAGGCGTTGACCAGCCATCAAGCAATAAGTGATGAGAACTCCAAACGAATTGATAACTATCTGCACTCAATTGCATCAGGCTGAGGCTCATCAGTGGTGCTTGAGACAGTTGGAAACCCTGTTGTCGCTGTGAATGCAAGAAAAGCTCTAATTGCTGTTGCTGATCTTGTGCAGATAGTTGTTGCCAATCATGCGTTTGTAGGTTAAGATCCACCTGCCGATACACGATTTGAAGTGGCTGGGTTAATTGCTCCCAAACAAAAGCAGTCCGCAAGATTGAATGCCGTGCTACCACTTTCTGCCAAGCTTGCTCAAAAGCTGCTACGTTCAACTCACCTTTTAAAGTAAAACTTAACTGCTCAAAATATACTCCTGAGTCTGGAGCATACAAACTTTCAAACAGCATCCCCTGCTGCATGGGAGAAAGTGGATAAATATCTTCAATATTCTTAGAGTTAGTTTTGCCTAAACTTGCCAACAGTTGGTCTAGTTCTAGCTGGTTTAGCTTCACCAAAGAGAAATCTGAAGGTGTATAACCTCCACTCTCAGGTGATGAACAATGAGCAATCAACTCTTGCAAGATTTTAACAAAATCTTGCGCCAGAGTTGCGATCGTGGTTTGCTGGTGGACATTAGTGCTGTAAGTCCAACTGATTTGCAACCGTTCTCCAGCAATAATGCTGTTGATGTCTAATAAATGAGCGCGGTTGTTGAGCAAACTTTGGCTGTGTCCCGCAGACTCACTAGCCATCTGCATCCAAGAAGATGTATTGAGAAGTTGATCGAATTGACCCAAATAATTAAAACTGATTTCTGCTTGCCTAAGTGCTTGGAGTTGAGCAGCAATTTCTGCATCCTGACTCAGATAGCGCAATAAGCCGTAGCCAATTCCTTTGTTGGGAATAGCACGCAGTTGTTCTTTGACAGATTTTAAGGCATCTGCTGGATTTTCTGTTGCTTGGAGTTCCACAAGTACAGGGAAAATGGTCGTAAACCAACCAATAGTGCGTGACAAATCCACGCCATCAACAATATCTTCTCGCCCATGACCTTCTAAATTGAACAGCACAGAGCTTGAGTTAGTCCATTTTGCCAAAACCAGCACCAAGGCAGTCAGTAGCACATCATTAATCTGAGTGTTGTAAGCCTTTGGCACATCTTGCAGTAAGGCACGAGTTTCAATCTCATTTAATGACACTGATACTGTACTGGCAGACGCAACGGTGTTTGCCCCTTGTGTATAGTCAACTGGGATGGGAGGAACTGCGGCGCGAGATTCATTCAGCCAATAAGCCACTTCAGATTTGAGGGCTTGTGATTGTGCATAAGCTGTTAATTTTTCAGACCAATCCTTGAAAGAAGTTGTTTTGGCAGTCAGGGCAATGGCTTTACCTTGAGCAAGTTGCTGGTAAGCTGTTTGTAAATCCTCTAATAAAATTCGCCAAGAAACACCATCAACTACTAAGTGATGGATAAATATTAGTAATCGCGCCCTTTTGTCAATACCCAGATGGAAAAAGGCGACTTGCACTAGATTTTCTGACAGATTCAAACTCGCCTGAAAGGAAGCCGCTTTAGTTTCAATAGCAGTTTGTTGCTCACTTTCTGGAAGTGCCGATAAGTCTATGTGAGAGAAGGCAACGCTGTTAGTCACAGCAGAGTGAATCTGCTGCCAAGTGGACTCAGATTGTGTAAAACGTAGGCGCAGAGCATCGTGATGTACTAGCAATTGCTGCAATACTTGCTTTAATAACTCTGCCTTGAGGTCAGATGGTACTGAGAGCAGAAATGATTGATTAAAGTGGTGCGGCTCTGGTAAATTTTGCTCGAAGAAATAGTGTTGAATTGGTGTTAGAGGTAATGTCCCTGTCACTAATCCTTGTTCTATGTGGATAACACTCGCTATGTTTTCCACTGTTGCTAATTCTGCAATTGTTTGATGTGCAAATAATTGCTTGAGAGTCAGTTGCAATCCTGTTTGCTTGGCTCTGCTGATGATTTGAATACTGAGAATAGAATCCCCGCCAAGTTCAAAGAAGTTATCATGTATGCCCACTTGCTCTAGTCTGAGAACTTCTACCCAAATCTGCGCTAGCATTTCTTCAATTTGATTGCGTGGGGCTACAAAACTAACTTCCAGTTCGCCACGAGACTCTGGCGCAGGCAAAGCACGGCGGTTTATCTTTCCGTTTGGCAAAAGGGGTAGAGACTCAAGCAGCACAAAAGCATGAGGAATCATGTGTTGTGGCAGTTGACTAGAGAGGAAAGAGCGCAATTGGCTAATTGTTGGTGTTTGTCCTAGATGTGGTACTGCGTAGGCGACTAGGCGTTTATCACCGGGAATATCTTCACGAACAATTACACAACAAGCTTGTACATCTTCATGTTGACTCAACCGTGCTTCGATTTCTCCTAACTCGATACGGAAACCGCGTATTTTTACTTGGTTGTCAATACGTCCCAGGTATTCAATTGTGCCATCCGGTAAATAACGTGCTAAATCACCAGTTTTATAAAGGCGGGAATGTAGTTCATCGCTAAAAGGGTTAAGGATGAATTTTTCTTTTGTCAACTCTGGACGGTTGAGGTAGCCTCTTGCTATCCCTGCACCACCAATGTGCAATTCTCCTGGTACACCCACGGGTACTGGTTGCAGATACTCATCTAAGATGTAGATTTGTGTGTTTGCTATTGGGCGACCGATGGGAACGGCTTGCCGCTCAATTCCTTGCTTGCAAGTCCAGAAGGTTGCATCAATACAAGCTTCTGTCGGCCCGTAGAGGTTGTGCAAGTTCACATTGAAATTACTCAAGACTTTCTCTTGCAGAGCAACTGGTAAGGCTTCACCTCCGCAGAAGATTTGTTTAAGGGAGTGACAAGTTTCGAGTCCTCCTTGTTCTATAAGTATTTGTAATAAAGATGGTACAAATTGAACAGTAGTGATCTGCTCTTGAGCAATTAACTTTAACAGGTAAGCAGTATCAGCATGACCTCCGGGTTGAGCTAATAGCAACTGTCCACCTACCAACAAAGGAGCGTAGAATTCCCAAACTGAGGCATCAAAGCTAAAGGGAGTTTTTTGTAGCACTTTGTCTTTTTCAGTCAGGGGGAAGGTTGCTTGCATCCAGAACGTATGGTTGCAAAGGTTGCGGTGAGAAAGCATCACTCCCTTAGGCTGACCTGTAGAACCAGAGGTATAAATCACATAGGCCAAGTTAGCTGCTTGCACGGTAGTGACTAGATTATCTGGACTTGACTGAGAAATAAACTGCCAGTCAGTATCTAAACATATAATCTGCCCTTGATGCTGAGGCAACTTTTCAAGGAGTTGTTGTTGTGTCAGTAGCACTGGAACTTGAGCATCTTCTAGCATAAAGCTCAAGCGTTCTTGAGGATAATCTGGGTCAAGTGGCAGGTATGCCCCACCCACCTTAAGAATACCTAGTAGTCCCACGACCATTTCTAGCGATCGCTCTACACAAATACCTACCAATGTATCTGGTTTTACACCCAAAGACTGCAAGTAATGCGCCAACTGGTTAGCGCGACAGTTCAATTGCTGGTAAGTCAGTTGTTGATTATCAAAGATAACTGCTACAGCATCCGGGGTACACTCAACCTGCTCCTCAAACAACTCATGGATACACTTATCAAAAGGATATTCTGCTTGAGTCGAGTTCCATTCAACTAATAACTGATGCTGTTCAACTTGTGTAAGCATTGGCAATTGTGAAATCCGCTCTTGTGGATTAGCAACAATCTTTTCCAGTAAGGTCACAAAATGCCCAGTCATCCGCTCAATTGTGCTGCTATAAAATAAGTCTGTACTGTACTCCCATACACCCACTAATCCAGCACCAGAGTTGTACATTGATAAGCTCAAATCAAACTTAGTAGTTTTGCTTTCTGCTGTTAAAAAACTGATAGTTAAACCAGCAAGCTCTAGTTTAGACATGGGCGCATTCTGGAGTGCAAACATTACTTGGAACAGTGGTGTATGGCTGAGATTCCGTTCTGGCTGCAATGCTTCAACTACCATTTCAAAAGGCAATTCCTGATGAGTATACGCTCCTAAAGCTATTTGGCGAACGCGACCAAGTAATTCGTTAAAACTGGGGTCGCCTGCTAAGTTAGTACGCATCACTAAGCTATTGACAAAAAAGCCAATTAACCCTTCTATTTCGCTGCGATCGCGGTTGGCGACCGATGTCCCTACCAAAATGTCTGATTGCCCTGTGTAGCGGTAAAGTAGGATATCAAAGGCTGTTAATAGAGTCATAAAGAGAGTACAACCTCCCTCCTGGCTCAGTTTTGTCAGTCTATTAGTCAACTCAACTGAGAGTGTAAATTCTTGAGTTGCACCAGCGAAAGTCTGCACGGCAGGTCTGGGACGGTCTGTGGGTAGTGACAATAAAGCTGGTGCATCTTTTAATTGTTGTTGCCAATAATTTAGTTGAGTTTGTAGTACATCCCCTTGCAACCACTCTCTTTGCCATAAGGCAAAATCTGCGTATTGAATGGGTAGTGGTGCTAAAGGTGACGGCTCACCTTCGGAATAAGCCTTGTACAGTGCTGCTAGTTCTTGGACAAACACACCCATTGACCAGCCGTCAGAGACAACATGGTGCATACACACTAACAAGACATATTCTGTCTTATTCAACAATACTAATGTTGCTCTAATTAGTTCTTGGTTTGCCAAGTCAAAAGGTTGAATAGCTTCTTGTTGTACTAATTGCTGTGTAACAATTTCTTGTTCAGTTGTGGATAAATGCTTCAAGTTAACAATTGATACAATCCCCTGTTCCTTGCTCCCTGTTCTCTGTTCCCTAATGATTTGTATTGGTTGTCCATTAACAGTGATAAAGTTTGTGCGTAACGCTTCATGGCGATCGATAATTTCTTGCAAGCTTTGTTTTAAGGCAGCCTGATTGAGATTGCCCACTAGACGCAAAGCTAAGGGGATGTTGTATGAAGCACTGTTCGGCTCTAACTGGTCTAAAAACCACAAGCGTTGTTGAGCATAAGATAGGGGTAATAATTCTTCAGTAATCATCTCTTGCTCCTTGGTAGAATGCGTGGAACAGTTAAGTCTAAGTTTTGTTGCTGTAACTTCCCGATAGATTGCGCTAGTTCAGCTATTGTTGCGCCATTGAACAATTCGCTTAAAGAGAGTTGCACTTTGAAGCGATCGCGGATGCGTGACACCAGTTGGGTTGCAAGTAGCGAGTGTCCGCCAAGTTCAAAGAAGTTATCATTAATTCCTACTTGCTCTAATCCCAGCACTTGTGACCACATCTGTGCTAGGGTTTCTTCGACTGGTGTGCGCGGGGCAACATATTTATCTGCAAGGTCGATGTATAAATCAGGTGCGGGCAAGGCACGGCGATCTACTTTGCCATTAGGAGTTAGCGGCAATGACTCCAATATGACAAAAGCATTTGGCACCATATAATCTGGGAGTTTTGCTTTAAGGAATTGCCGCAGGTCGCTGATTGTAGGTGTACAGCCATGATGTGCTACGACGTAAGCGACTAAGCGTTTATCACCAGGGATATCTTCGCGGGCAATCACACAAGATGCTTGCACATCACGATGTTGGCTTATTGCAGCTTCGATTTCTCCTAACTCAATGCGGAAACCACGTATTTTTACTTGGTTGTCAATGCGACCCAAGTATTCAATATTTCCATCAGGCAAATAACACGCTAAATCCCCAGTCTTGTATAATTTTGAATTATTAAAGGGATGGGGAATGAATTTTTCTTGTGTCAATTCTGGAAGGTTGAGGTAGCCTCTTGCTAACCCAATACCTCCAATGTGCAATTCTCCTGGTACACCCACAGGCACTGGTTGCAAATTTTTGTCTAAAATATAGACTTGTGTATTGGCGATCGCTTTACCAATGGAGATTTTATCGTTGCGATCGGTGCATTTTGCAATCGTGGCACAGACAGTAGCTTCCGTCGGGCCGTAGGCGTTGAAGAAGTTTCTGCCAACAGACCATTGCCTAATTAATTCAGCAGAACAAGCTTCTCCGGCTATAATCATTGTCTGTAATGCCGGAAGTTCCTCTGCTGGCATAACTGCTAACGCCGATGGTGGAAGCGTAATATGGGTAATGCCATGATTGCGTAACTGCTCAATTAATGGTTTCCCTGGCAGTAAAGAGTCTTTTGTTCCCAAGCACAGCGTTGCACCTGATCCCAGAGCCATTAAGATTTCCGAGATAGAAGCATCAAAACTGAAGGAGGCAAACTGGAGAATGCGACTATCAGGGTCTACGCTAAAAGTCTGAATTTGAGCTTGAGCTAAGTTGCATAATCCCTTATGCTCAACCATCACACCTTTTGGTCTACCTGTAGATCCTGAGGTATAAATCACATTAGCTAGATGGAAAGGTTTAACTGCACTCGCTGGGTTGTCTTGATTATTTTGGGCAATTTGTGACCAAGCTTCATCTAAACAGACAAGCTTTGCTTGATGTTGAGTCAGCCTTTCAATAAATTGTTGTTGAGTCAGCAGCAACGAAACTTGGGCATCTTTTAACATGAAGCTCAAGCGTTCAGTAGGATATTCTGGGTCAAGTGGCACATAAGCACCACCTGCCTTGAGAATTCCCAACAATGCCACTACCATTTCTAATGAGCGTTCTACACACAACCCAACCAAGACTTCTGGTTTGACCCCAAGGATTTGTAGATAATAAGCGAGTTGATTGGCTCTGGCGTTTAACTCGGCGTATGTCAGCCGTTGATCCCCAAATATCACCGCCGTTGCATTGGGTGTTTGTTCTACTTGCGCTTCAAACAGTTGGTGAACACATTTATCTGCGGGATACTCTACTTCTGTTTTGTTCCACTCTACTAAAAGTTGATGACGCTCCTCTGAAGAAACAAAAGATTGCAACTCGTAACGTCCTTGTGGCTCCTTTGCCATTGCCGCCAGAACTCTCAGATAATAATCACTAATCCTGTTAACTTGTTCGGAGGATAACTCGCAGGAATCGTACTTCAAATTCAGTACTATATCAGAAGAGTTGGGACTGACGCTGAATTGAGCAACAAAAGTCAAGTTTGTTTGTTCAAAAAACTTTCCACCTAGCAGCTGTAAATTATCGAGTCCCAGTACTTGTTCGTAGACGTGGAAATGGGTAAAATTAAACGCCGTCTCAAATAAAGGCTCACCACCCAAATTCCTTTGCATTTCCGCCAAAGGATAGCGGCGGTGCGGCAACATTTCTCGTTCTGCTGCAAACACTTTTTGCACCAGGTCTGTCCAAGTGCCTCCAGCAAATTGCAGGCGGAATGGCAATGTATTGAGGAATAGTCCCAGGACTCGTTCACCATCACTTTGCTCAGGTCGTCCGTTAGCTGCTACACCCGTTACTACATCCTCTTCACCAGTGAGGAAATTTAATACTCGCAGATGGGCAGCCAACAACACACTCTTGAGTGTAACTTCTGCGGACTGAGCCAGTTGTTTTAAGCCTGCAAAAATTTCAGGGGATAAAGTTACCTCTTGCACACCAACTTCTCGAACATTGGTATTTGTTTGCACAAAAGACCAGCGAGGTAATTTGGTAAAAGTGCTGTCGTTTAACCTTTCACTCCAGTATCGCTCAGTTGACGATGAAGCGATCGCTTGTTGCTCTAAAGCCACAAAATCCCGGAACGCGAGACTAAATTGTGGCGATGCATAATCGACTGATTCGCCTAAAAGCGACAAGTAACGCTTAAGCAACTCACTCATCATCGAGGCAACACTCCATCCATCGAGAATGGCGTGGTGAAAACTCACAGTCAGATTAAATGCCTCTTGTGTGCGGCGATGAACAAAGAAACGCACTAAGGGAGGATGAGTCCAATCAAAATGCCGTTTCTTTTCAACTTCAAACCAAGCAGCTAAGGCTTCTTCTTGCTGGGAATGATGCAAATGACACCAATCTTCCACCTGCAAGGGAATCTCAACTTGTCGATAAACCAGTTGCAACGGAATACTGAAACTACTTAGATCAAACGAAGTTCGCAGTACAGCGTGATGATTGACTAAATCTTGAATAGCGACCTGTAAAAGTTGAACATCAAAAGGGGTTTTGAGGTGGAAACTGAAAATATCGTGATAGACTGCACTATCTTGGCTGTACTCACTGTGGTAAATCATTCCCATTTGCAGCATAGCAAGGGGATAGGCATCCTCTAGACCATCAGGTAACTGCTGTTTGTCTGCTTGAGAGATCAGACTGAATGGTTGAGTTAATTCTAATTCTGTGATGTCATTCTCTTGTGTTTTCAGTTCTTGGACTAGCTCGTGAATCGTTTGATATTGGAATAACTGTGCAAGAGAGAAACTCAAACCTTGTTCTTTAGCTTGAGACAGCACTTGAATACTACGGATAGAATCCCCACCTAAAGCAAAGAAGTTATCATTAATACCTACTTGTTCGACACCGAGAATCTTAGTCCAGATGGCGGCTAATATTTTCTCTTCTGGAGTGCTAGGTGCGACAAAAACATCTTCTAATTCTGGTCTTGCGGTGTCAGGTACAGGCAAAGCACGACGGTCTACCTTACCATTTGCTGTCAATGGTAGAACTTCTAACTGCACAAAAGCACTTGGTATCATGTACTCTGGCAGCTTTTGTTTGAGGAAGCGACGTAGTTCTGCGGCTGTGGGAGATTGTTCTGTTTTCGGCACTATGTAAGCTACTAAACGTTTACTTCGACTCCGCTCAGTACACGTGTTGCCCGGTTCATCCTCCCGAACCAGCACCGCGCTTTCCCAAATGGCTGAGTGTTGCGCTAGTAGTGCCTCAATTTCTCCCAACTCAATGCGGAAACCGCGAATTTTCACTTGTTGGTCAATTCGCCCTAAATACTCCAACTCGCCATTGGGCAAATAACGTGCTAGGTCGCCGGATTTATATAGTCGTGCTTTTGGGTTATTGCTAAAGGGATTAGAGATAAACCTCTGTGCTGTGAGTTCAGGGCGATTAAGATAGCCACGCGCTACCCCAGCACCGCCAACGTACATCTCGCCAGGAACCCCAATCGGTACTGGCTTTTGATGTTCATCTAGCACATACACCTGTAAGTCAGGAATCGGACGACCAATTACACTTGCCGTGCTATTCAAATCGGCTTTGCTCAATGGACGGTAGGTGACGTGTACAGTAGTTTCCGTAATCCCGTACATATTTACTAACTGTGGCAATTGGTCGCCGTGACGCTCAAACCAAGGCTGTAAACTCTTGAGTTCTAAGGCTTCTCCACCGAAAATTACCAAGCGTAAGTTCAAATCCTCAGTAGTTGCTGTTGACTGTTCGGCTTGAATCAACTGACGGAAAGCTGAGGGTGTTTGATTGAGAATTGTGACTTTCTCTTGACATAACAATTCATAGAAAGACTCAGGCGATCGCGTCACTAAATAAGGCACTACTACCAGTCGTCCACCATAAAGTAAAGCTCCCCAAATTTCCCAAACAGAGAAATCGAAAGCGTAAGAGTGGAACATTGTCCAGACATCATCTTGATTGAAGTGATACCAAGAATTTGTCGCTTCAAATAGACGAACTACATTTGAGTGGTTGACTAAGGTGCCTTTCGGTTGACCTGTAGATCCTGATGTGTAAATGACATAAGCTAAGTTATCAGTTGTTAAGCCACTAACGAGATTATTTTTACTTTCGGTGGATATGTCTTCCCAGTCTTTATCTAAGCACAGTACATGTGCCCCATGTTCTGGTAAGCTAGTGAGCAATTTCTCTTGAGTCAACAGGACTGATACCTGTGAATCATTTAGCATATATGCCAAACGCTCTTGAGGATAGTCTGGGTCAAGTGGCACATAAGCCCCACCAGCTTTGAGAATACCTAATATTCCCACGATTGTTTCTAGCGATCGCTCAACACACAACCCAACCAGCACATCCGCTCCCACGCCCAAAGACTTCAGGTAATGCGCTAACTGATTGGCACGGCAGTTTAATTCAAAGTAAGTCAGTTGTTGATTTTCAAACACCACTGCTACAGCATCTGGTGTACGCTCTACCTGTTCCTCAAACAATTGATGGATACACTTATGCTGGAGATAATCCGCTTGAGTATCATTCCACTCAACTAATAACTGCTGTTGCTCAACTTCTGTCAGCAGAGGTAACTGTGAAATCTTCTGCTGTGGGTTAGCAACAATACCTTCAAGCAACGTCACAAAATGCCCAGTCATCCGCTTGATTGTGCTGGCATCAAACAAATTAGTGCTATATTCCCATACACCCACTAGTCCAGCACCTGTACTGAGCGTAGTCGAAGTAGCAGTGTTCTGCATTAACAAAGACAAATCAAACTTGGCAGTTGCGCCTGCTGCCGGTAAAGAACTGATAGTTAAGCCAGTAAGCTCTACTTCAGGTATAGGGGCATTCTGGAGTGCAAACATCACCTGGAACAGTGGAGTATGTCTGAGATCCCGTTGGGGCTGCAATGCTTCCACTAGCATTTCAAAAGGCAAATTCTGATGAGAGTATGCATCCATTGCCATTTCTCGAACGCGACCAAGTAATTCGCTAAAACTGGGGTTGCCTGCCAAGTTGGTACGCATCACTAAGGTATTGACAAAAAAGCCAATTAACCCTTCTATTTCACTGCGATCGCGATTTGCGATCGGTGAACCAACCAAAACGTCATCAGATCCTGTATAACGATAAAGCAAGGTATCATAAGCTGCTAACAGCGTCATAAACAGAGTACAACCTTGCTCTTGGCTTAGTTTTACCAATCTATTAGTTAACTCAACTGATAGTACAAACTCTTGATGTGCGCCAGCGAAAGTCTGCACAGCAGGTCTGGGCCGGTCTGTGGGTAACGACAATAAAGCTGGTGCATCTTTGAGTTGCTGTTGCCAGTAACTCAGATGGCTTTCCAGCACATTTCCTTGTAACCAGTTTCGTTGCCAGATGGCAAAATCTGCATACTGAATCGCTAATGGTGTTAAAGGTGATGGTCGATTTTGAGAATAAGCATTATAAAGTGCTGCTAGTTCTTGCACAAACACACCTATTGACCAAGCATCAGAGACTACATGGTGCATACACATTAACAAGATGTGTTCTGTCTCATTAAGAACTACTAATGTCGCCCTAATTAATGCTTCACTAGCGAGATCAAATGGTTGAATAGCTTGTTTTTGTGCTAATTGCTGTACGGCTATTTCTTGTTCGGTTGTAGATAAATGCTTGAAATCAACAGCTGAGACTGTCCAATTTGGTTGTGTTTGGATGATTTGAGTTGGTTGTCCATTAACGACGACGAAATTGGTACGTAAAGCTTCGTGGCGATAAATAATTTCTTGTAAGCTTTGCTCTAAAGCAACTTGATTGATATTTCCGACTAGACGTAAAGCTATGGGTAAATTGTATAAGGCACTGTTCGGCTCTAATTTGTCTAAAAACCACAAACGCTGTTGAGCAAATGACAGTGGTAAGTCTGCATTTTTTGGTCTTGGTAAGGGTAAGATAGGCAGTGCAGACATATCTAAGTCCTGTTGCTGCAACTGCTCAATTGCTTGTGCTAATTCTGCTACTGTTGCTTTGGCAAACAACTCACGCAATGGTAGTTCCACTTTGAAAATGTTGCGGATGCGTGAAACCAGTTGCGTTGCTAGTAGCGAGTGTCCTCCAAGTTCAAAGAAGTTATCATTAATGCCCACTTGCTCTACTTTCAGCACTTGCGCCCAAATTTGTGCCAGCATTTCTTCAACGGGGGTGCGCGGGGCTATATATTTGGCTTTGAGTTCGCTGTGTAAATCTGGTGCGGGTAGAACGCGGCGGTCTACCTTGCCGCTAGGAGTTAATGGCAACGACTCCAATATCACAAAAGCATTGGGTATCATGTACTCTGGCAGCTTTGCTTTGAGAAATTGCCGCAGTTCATTGATTGAGAGTATACAGTGCTGATGCGGCACTACGTAGGCGACTAAACGCTTACTTCGACTCCGCTCAGTACAAGTATCAACTGGGGTATCTTCGCGGGCGATGACACAAACTGCTTGTACATCACTATGTTGGCCTAATACTGCTTCAATTTCGCCCAACTCAATGCGAAAACCACGTATTTTTACTTGGTTATCGATACGACTCAAGTATTCAATGTTGCCATCTGTTAAATAGCGTACTAAATCCCCAGTTTTATATAATCTACTCTCTCCTATCTCATCGAACGGGTTTAAAATGAACTTCTCTTGTGTCAACTCTGGACGATTGAGGTAGCCCTTAGCTAGGGAAACACCACCGATGTACAACTCTCCTGGGACACCAATAGGTACAGGCTGTAAATATTTATCTAAAATATAAGTTTGTGTATTTGCAATTGGCTTTCCAATCGGAGGAAGTAACGGCCAATTTTCCACTGGCTCAGTCAGTCTAAAAGTAGTAACCACATGACTTTCCGATGGCCCATAATGATTGTGCAATGTAGAATCACTAAGTTTGTCCAACCATTGAGAAATCGCCGGAGTAATCTGCAATTGTTCCCCAGCAGTAATAATTTCCCTCGGATGACTATTAACTAACTCACTATCAATAGCGACTTCAGCTAGTTGCTGTAAAACAACAAAGGGAACAAAAAGCCTCTCAATAGCTTTTTCTTCGAGGAAACCTAACAAAGCTACTGGATCTCGGCGTAGTTCCTCCGCAATTAAGAACAATGTGCCTCCCGAAAACCAGGTAGTGAATATTTCTTGGAAGGAGACATCAAAGCTAATAGGGGCAAATTGCAGGGTTTTTGCTCCAGTAGAAATTGTATTATTTTGAAGTTGCCACAGAATCAGATTGCAAAGAGCAAGCTGATTAAGGGCTACACCTTTAGGTTTACCCGTAGAACCAGAGGTATAAATTATATAAGCTAAATTATTCGTTTGTACACTAGTAATGGTATTGTGCTGACTTGAGTTAGAAATTGCCTGCAAGTCAGTATCTAAGCAAACAAGATGTGCTTGATGCTCAGGCAGTCTCTCAAGGAGTCGCTGCTGGGTCAGTAGCACTGAAACTTGAGCATCTTCAAGCATGAAACTCAGGCGCTCGCTGGGATACTCTGGGTCAAGTGGCAGATAAGCCCCACCTGCCTTGAGAATTCCCAACAATGCCACTACCATTTCTAATGAACGCTCCACACATAAACCGACCAGCACATCGGCTTTCACACCCAAAGACTGCAAGTAATGTGCCAACTGGTTAGTGCGACAGTTCAATTGGTGGTAAGTCAGTTGTTGATTTTCAAACACCACTGCTATAGCATCTGGTGTAAGCTCCACCTGCTCCTCAAACAACTCATGAATACACTTATCAAGGGGATAGTCAGTTTGAGTATCGTTCCACTCGACAAGTAACTTTCGTTGTTCCGGTTTTGTCAGCAGGGGCAATTGCGAAATTTGCTCTTTGGGATTAGCAACAATGCCTTCTAGCAAAGTTACAAAATGACCCGCCATCCGCTCGATAGTGCCTGGATCAAACAAGTCGGTGTTGTACTCCCACGTACTAACTAGTCCAGTGCTAGTATTTTCCATAAATAAAGTCAAATCAAACTTAGCAGTTGTCCTTTCTGTCATTAATGGACTGACAGTTAACCCAGTCAGATCCACTTGAGATATGGAAGCATTCTGGAGGAGAAACATCACCTGAAACAACGGTGTATGGCTGAGATCCCGTTCTGGCTGCAATGCTTTTACCAACTCCTCAAAAGGCAGGTCTGAATGAGCGTAAGCTTGCGACATCAGTTGACGCACTCGACTTAGCAACTGCTTAAAACTGGGATTACCTGATAAATCGGTACGTAGCACTAAAGTATTGACAAAAAAGCCAATCAAGTCTTCAGTTTCTAAGCGATCGCGGTTAGCAATGGGCGTACCCACTAAAATGTCATCAGAGTCTGTATAGCGATAAAGTAAGGTAACAAATGCTGTAAACAGCGTCGTGAACAGGGTGGCTTTTTCTTGCTTACTAAAATTGGCAAGTGCTTCACTCAGTTCAATTGAAAGTTTTATATGTTGACGCGCTCCTCGGAAAGTTTGAATGGCTGGTCTAGGTCGGTCTGTGGGTAATTCTAGTAGGCTAGGAGCGTTTTTGAGTAGTTGCTGCCAGTAGTTAAGCTGCGTTTGGAGTACCTCTGTTTGCAACCACTGCCGTTGCCAAATAGCAAAGTCGCCATACTGAATTTGTAGCTCAGGTAACTCTGGGGACAAGTTATTGCACAGAGCTGAGTAAATGGTTGCTAACTCCCGCATCAATACGCCCACTGACCAAGCATCGAAGACAATGTGGTGTAACGTTAGTAACAAGACGTGTTCTAGCTCTGTGAGTTTAAGCACAGAAGCTCGGATTAAACCAGAGTTAGCGAGGTCAAAGGGTCGAATAGCTTCTGCCGTGGCTAATTGCTGGCAAGCGATTTCTTTTTCACTTTCAGGTAGCTCTGTTAGGTCTACTACTGACAAATTTAAGGTTAAGCTTTCAGCAACTACCTGAATTGGTTGCTCGTTAAAGGTTCGGAAGTTGGTACGTAAGGCTTCGTGGCGAGCAATAATTTTGTTGAGGCTTTGCTCTAGTGCCACGACGTTTAGATTACCACGAAGTCGTAGAGCTGCTTGTTCGTTGTAGAAGGGGTTATTTGGTTCTAACTGGTTCAATAACCAGATTTGTTCTTGGCCAAAAGACAGAGGTAAGTTCTGAGTGCGATCGGCTTTGATCGGGGGGAAATTAGTATCAGTGGCGATTTCATTCTTCTGGTGCAGCCACAAAATAAGTTCTGCTTTATTCTTAACTAATAAGTCACGAGTTTCTGCTGTTAATACTCCCTTTGGAGCATTAGCACGCAACTGTTCACCTTCAACCCACAATTTCACACCTTGCTGAGAAAGTTCAGCTACAAATTGTTTGATATTCATATAATTATTACCTTCATACTGTCAACTAATTCGTAATTCGTAATTCGTAATTCATAGTTAATAACTATTTGATATCGATCATATTGCTATTTCTTCTCTATCAATTGCACCTAGGTTTATATCTGGTTCTGGTTGTTTTTCTAGCTTTAGTGCTATTTCAGCTATTGTGGGAGACTCAAACAAACTTGCTAGAGATAATTTGATATAAAAAATATTTCGTAATCGGGACAAAACCTGAACAGCTACTAAAGAATCTCCTCCCAATTCAAAAAAGTTATCATTGATTCCCACTTGATTGATTCCCAAGAATTCTTGCCAGATATCAGCAATTTTTTGCTCAATTTCATCGCGAGGAGCTATATATGAATTTGGCAAATCGGGTCTTGAGTGGAGTGCAGATAATTTTTCTTGCTGAAAATTATCCGGCTTTCTTTGTAATGAAAGCTGTGATTTTTGGTCAGTCTCTTTTTGTCCAAACTTTGTGCTAAACGCGACTGGTATAGAAGCTTGAGCCATAATAATCTTATGCTCAAATGCTTCAGTTTCTGGAAAAGCAGCAACTTGGACAAAATCTTGAGCGCGTAATGCTTCAAACCACTCATTTTTGATAATAAAAGGCTGACCTGGGCTGCGTCTATTATCATCTAAAAGTTTCAACAGCAGACCCCAAGTGATATCAAAGTCTATTTTCGGCTGAGTAATTTCCCACACTAATAGGAAACCGCCAGGAGCTAATAAAGAGCGTACATGGTGGAGTGTTTGATCTATGTTCCGAGTTGCGTGCAACACATTAGAGGCGATGATGATATCAAAGCTACACTTTTCAAATCCTTGCTCAGTTGGAGACTTGTCTATATCTAGTAATCGATATTCAACAAATGGATAGTCCTTAAATTTCTGTTGGGCTTTAGTCAGGAAGCCGCTACCAATATCAGTAAAAGTATAGTTGGTTTGTTTTGAAGGCAACACAGGTAGTAAAGCTTGCGTAGACATACCAGTACCCGCGCCGATTTCCAGAACTCTCAGGTGAACCGATGATGACAATGACTTGACCAGTTGTTCTAGGCTTGAGCGCAAGATAGAGTTGTAGTAATTTAGTAATGCCAATTCTGAATTTGAACCGTTGTTTTCTTCTTGATAAATCAGTTCATTGAAAAACTCTAAGGGTTCTTGTTCACCAACAATAACGGCAGCTAAATTTTCACCACAACGCTGCACTAAATCTACTGTTAGAGATTTAGCAGCCATTCTCACTCTGACTTCTTCTAAAAGTTCATGAATCAAATCTTGCGAACATGGCACTAATCCAGTAAATAACCCCTCCTGTTGCTGTAGTTGTCCTTGCTCCACTAATATTTGCAACCATCTACACACTAATTGTTGATAACGGGGAGTTATATGGCATTGGGTCAACAAATTCTCCAAAGAATACTTTTCTTCGGAATTCTTAAAAGCCCCTAATTGCTTGAATGCAGAGTTGATGTAGGCTGTACATAAACGATCCAACCACTGTCTGTTCTCTTGATATGTTAACTCGTTGAGTTCTCCATTTCTAACACTTGCTTGATTCTGGCCTGCTTCTATGAGCGATGTCCACAATTGTGATGTTGTGGGTAAGGTTTGCAACTGCCCCCAAGCTGTTTTTTGTGGGGGATCAATCCAATAACGTTGGCGCTCAAAGGGATAAGTCGGTAAGGGAAGACGATAATATTCCTCCTGACTATAGAATCCAAACCAATCTATATTGACTCCAGCCAGCCAGAGTTGACCTAATGTATTGAATAAAATACGAGTATCGGATTGCTTGTCTTGAGGATGACGTACCGAAGTCAACACCGTTTGTGCGGCTGCTTTCTCTGGATGCCTTTTAGCTAATGTAGTCAGTGTGTGTCCTGGCCCCACTTCTAGTAAGATTTGCTCAGGTGTTGCCAATAATTTCTCTACACCTTGGGCAAAAAGCACTGTGGAACGCAGATGTTGAGCGTAATAGTCAGGATTTGTGGCTTGTGTGACTGTAATCCATGTACCAGTCAGGTTGGAAATATAAGGAAGTTTTGGGGGATTTAAGGTAACTTGTTTTACTCGTTCTGCAAATGCGTTTAAGATTGGTCCCATCATTTGCGAATGAAAAGCATGGGAAGTATGCAGACGGCGACATTCAATCCCTTGAGTAGCTAGCTGATTTTGTAGTGCCTCTATTGCTGCTATAGAACCGGAAACCACGCACTGCAAGGGTTGATTAATCGCTGCAACAGAAAGTTCCGATCCTAATAGGGATTTTACTTTCTCTGCCGGCAGGGGAACAGAAAGCATTGCCCCACTAGGAAGTTGCTGCATCATCTGTCCGCGTGCTGCTACTAGAGATAAAGCATCTTCTAGGGAAAAAACTCCTGCTAGAGTTGCTGCTACATACTCGCCAATACTATGACCGATCGCAGCTTGTGGCTCCACTCCATAAGACTGCCATAATTTAGCTAGGGCGTATTCAATTACAAAAATAGCAGGTTGAGCAACGGCTGTTTGTTGAAGTTGCTGCAATGCCTCATCAATCTTTTCGTCACTGGGGTAAAGAATATGACGTAAATCTTTCCCTAGTAAGGGTTTAAGAACTTCTGAGCAATAATCAACTTGTTCTTTAAATACTGTCTCAGTTTCGTAAATTTCCCGCGCCATATTGACATACTGAGAACCTTGACCGGGAAACATAAAGACAACAGGTCGTTCTGTAATCTCTGTATAATTGGTAAAAACTTGTTGAGCTGCTAAACTACTGAGATTTTTGACAGCATCTTCTAAGTCTTGACAAATTAACATCCGTCGATGATTAAAACCCCGGCGACCACTATTGAGGGTATAAGCTACATCGCCTAAGTTGAGTTCTGGATGCTCTTTTAAATGCGTGATTAAATTATTTGTCGCCTTCTCCAGTGCAGTTGCAGTCTTAGCAGAAAGTACCAAAAGTTGATAATTTCTCCCCTGCTCCCCTGCTCCCTGGTCACTGAGCGTAGCCGAAGTGCTGCTCCCCTGCTCTAACAAAGGAGTTTCTTCCAAAATCACATGAGCATTCGTCCCCCCCATACCAAAAGAACTAACTCCAGCACGGCGAGGGGTGTCATTTGTTTTCCATTCAGTCAGGGTTGTATTGACGTAAAAAGGACTGTTAGCAAAATCAATTTTGGGATTAGGTGTCTCGAAGTGCAAACTAGGAGGCAGCATTTGATGTTCCAGTGCTAATGCAGTCTTAATCAAACCTGTGACACCTGCTGCTGTATCCAAATGTCCAAAGTTGGTTTTTACTGAACCAATAGCACAGAAGCCTTTTTTATCAGTACTTTCAGTAAAAGCTTGAGTTAAAGCTGCGATTTCAATCGGATCTCCTAAAGGTGTAGCGGTGCCATGAGCTTCAATATAAGAAATTGTTTCGGCATCTACACCAGCTATAGCTTGAGCCTCGCTAATGACTGCTGCTTGACCACTGATACTGGGAGCAGTGTAGCCGACTTTCATTGCACCATCATTATTGATCGCCGAGCCTTTAATAATTGCATGGATGTGGTCGCGATCGCTTATTGCATCCTTTAATCTTTTCAATACCACAATCCCAGCACCGCTACCGGCAAGAGTTCCTTGTGCTTGAGCATCAAAAACACGGCAGTGTCCATCAGGAGAAAGAATCATTTCCTCTTGATACAAGTAACCTCTTTTTTGGGGAATGCTGATAGAAACTCCACCAGCTAAAGCCATATCACATTCACCATTTAATAGGCTTTGACAAGCTAAATGAACAGCAACTAAAGAAGTAGAACAGGCAGTTTGTACATTCACGGCTGGCCCTGTCAAGTTGAGTTTATAAGCAACTCGTGACGGCAAAAAATCTTTATCGTTGGAAATTCCCAATTGGAGAAGGCTAAATGTCTCTAATAATTGATGATGAGGATAGAGATTATTGAGCAAATAACTATTTATCCCCACACCACCATAAACCCCTATTAAACCGTTGTAAGTTTGTGGCTCATAACCAGCTTTTTCTACTGCTTCCCAAGCTAATTCTAAAAATAGGCGTTGTTGTGGATCTATTAACTCAGCTTCTTTCGCACTATAAGTAAAGAAATTTGCATCAAACAATTCAATATCTGATAAAGCAGCACTAGCTTTCACGTAATTAGAATTACTCAGCAAATCTAGAGAAACACCAGAATTTATCAATTCTTCATCTGTCAGCCAGGAGATAGACTCTACACCATCACGTAGATTTTGCCAAAAAGATTCAATATCTTTTGCTCCTGGAAAGCGCCCAGCAGTAGAAATTATTGCTATCTCAGAATTGTTTAAATCATTATTGTTATTAACTGAATCTAATTTCATCTTTTACCTTTTTTTCTGAGAACGATGCTGTTGTCTAAGTTGTAATTGTTGGTTTCTTAAAGATTTACTATCATTATGTGGTTGAATACGAGAACTTTTTTCTGTAAACGTATCTTTTTGATTTAATTTAGTATTCAAGTATTGGCTTAAAGTATGTATAGTTGAGTAATTAAACATATCAACTATTGACAATTGTAAACCAAATCTTTCTTGCAATTGCTGATTAATTTGTACTAGTAGTAACGAATGGCCTCCTAGTTCAAAGAAATTATTGTAAATTCCTACCTTTTCTAGTTCCAGTGCTTTTTGCCAAATGCCAGCAATGGTTTTTTCTACTTCTGTATTTGGTATTACATAATCTGATAGTTCCTGATGTAAATCTGGGTCAGGTAGAGCGCGACGGTCTACTTTGCCGTTAGGTGTCAGGGGTAAAGACTCCAGCATCACAAAAGCGGCTGGCACCATATACCCAGGCAGTTTATTGGAAAGGAACTGTCGTAGTTCGCTGGTTGTGGGTGTTGCTTGTGGATGCGGTACTACGTAGGCGACTAAGCGTTTACTTCGACTCCGCCCTTCGGCTACGCTCAGGACAGGCTCAGTACAAGTATTACCTGGAATTTCTTTACGGGCTATGACACAACATATCTGCACATCACCATGTTGGCTCAGTATTGCTTCAACCTCGCCTAACTCAATGCGGAAACCGCGTATTTTTACTTGATTATCAATTCGTCCCAAGTATTCGATGTTGCCGTTTGGTAAGTAACGTGCCAAATCTCCAGTTTTATATAATTTACTCTTTCCTATCTCCTCAAACGGATTGGAGATGAATTTCTCTTGTGTCAACTCTGGGCGGTTGAGGTAGCCTCTGGCTAACCCCACACCACCGATGTGTAACTCTCCAGGCACACCAATCGGCACTGGTTGTAAATTTTCGTCTAAAATGTAGACTTGTGTATTAGCGATCGCTCTACCAATAGTTATTTTCTCGTCATCATTGAATTTTGCGTTGCCTGTGGCTAGAGTAGCTATCGTGGCACAGACAGTAGCTTCTGTTGGCCCGTAAGCGTTGAAGAAGTTTCTGCCAACAGACCATTGCTTGATTAATTCAGCAGAACAGGCTTCTCCGGCTACAATTATTGTTTGCAGTGCCGGAAGTTCCGACTCAGGCATAACTGCTAACGCCGATGGTGGTAGCGTGATATGCGTAATAGAATAATCACGTAATAGCTTAATTAACGGCTTTCCTGGCAATAGAGAGTCTTTTGTTCCCAGGTAAAGTGTTGCACCTGACCCCAAAGCCATCACGACTTCCCAGATAGAAGCATCAAAACTGAAAGAGGCAAATTGAAGAATGTGACTATTCCAAGTCAAGCCGAAAGTTTGAATCTGAGCTTGAGCTAAGTTGCATAATCCTTTATGCTCAACCATCACGCCTTTAGGTCTGCCTGTTGAACCGGAAGTATAAATCACATTAGCTAGATGAAAAGCTCTAGCTTCACTGACAGGATTACCTTGATTGTTTTGGGTAATTTGTGACCATACCTCATCTAAGCAGACAAGTTTCGCCTCAGAATTAGGCAATCTATCAACGAGTCGCTGCTGAGTTAACAGTAAGGAAATTTGAGCATCTTCTAGCATGAAGCTCAAACGCTCAGTTGGATAATCGGGGTCAAGCGGTACATACGCTCCACCCGCCTTGAGAATCCCTAATAGGGATACCACCATTTCTACCGAACGTTCTATACAAATGCCAACCAACACATCTGGTTTTACACCCAGAGTTTGCAGGTAATGTGCCAATTGATTCGCACGACAATTTAATTCCCAATAGGTCAAATGCTCCTGCTCAAATACCACCGCTACTGCTTCGGGGGTGCGCTCAACAAAGCTCTCAAACAACTGATGGATACACTTATCTTGGGGATAGTCTGCTTGAGTATTGTTCCATTCAACTAATAATTGCTGTTGCTCATATTCTGTAAGCATTGGCAATTGGGAAATTTGTTGCTGTGGATTAGCCACAATACTTTCAAGCAAGGTTACAAAATGACCAGTCATTTGCTCAATCGTGCTGCCATCAAACAAATCAGTGTTATATTCCCACCACCCTACCAGTCCAGTAGTAGTGTTCTCTATTAATAAACCCAAATCAAACTTAGCAGTTGTCCCTTGTACCACTAATGGACTGACAGTCAACCCAGCAAGCTTTACTTGCTGCATGGGTGCATTCTGGAGGGAAAACGCCACTTGGAACAGTGGTGTGTGGCTAAGATCCCGTTCTGGCTGCAATGCTTCCACCAGCATTTCAAAAGGCAAGTCCTGATGAGAGTATGCATCCATCGCCATTTCTCGAACGCGACCAAGTAATTCGCTAAAGCTAGGATTGCCTGCCAAGTTGGTACGCATCACTAAAGTGTTGACAAAAAAGCCAATTAACCCTTCAATTTCACTGCGATCGCGATTTGCGATCGGTGAACCAACCAAAATGTCTGCTTGTCCTGTGTAGCGATAAAGTAGAGTATCATAAGCTGCCAACAGCGTCATAAAGAGGGTACAACCTTGCTCTTGGCTTAGTTTTACTAATTTATCGGTTAACTCAACTGACAGTGCAAACTTTTGATATGCGCCAGCGAAAGTCTGCACAGCAGGTCTTGGTCGGTCTGTGGAAAGTGATAATAAAGCTGGTGCATCTTTTAGTTGCTGTTGCCAGTAACTCAGTTGGCTTTGGAGTACATCTCCTTGCAACCAGTTTCTCTGCCAAATTGCAAAATCTGCGTATTGAATCGGCAGTGGCGCTAAAGGTGACAAGTGGTCTTGAGAATAAGCATCGTACAGTGCTGCTAGTTCTTGGACAAACACATCCATTGACCAACCATCAGAGACAATATGGTGCATACATACACTCAAGACATATTCTGTCTCATTAAGCACTACTAATATTGCTCTGATTAATGGTTCACTTGCCAAGTCAAAAGGTTGAATAGCTTGTTGTTGAGCTAATTGCTGTGCGGCTATTTCTTGTTCGGTTGTGGATAAATGCTTCCAGTCAACAACTGAGACTGTCCAATTCGTTTGTGTATAAATGATTTGAGAAGGTTTTCCATCAACGGTGATGAAGTTGGTGCGTAACGCTTCGTGGCGATGAATAATTTCTTGTAAGCTTTGTTCTAAGGCAACTTGATTGAGAGTTCCGACTAGACGTAAAGTTACGGGTATGTTGTAGAAGGCACTGTTCGGCTTTAACTGGTCTAAAAACCATAGCCGTGTTTGAGCATAAGACAGTGGTAATTGTGCATCCTTTTCCCTTGGTAAGATGGGTGGGGAAGTTAGTTCTAAGTCCTGTTGCTGTAACTGCCCAATCGATTGCGCCAATTCGGCTACTGTCGCTTTTGCAAACAACTCACGTAATGTTAGTTCTACTTTAAAGCTGGTGCGAATGCGTGAAAGTAGTTGGGTTGCTAACAGCGAATGTCCCCCAAGTTCAAAGAAGTTATCATGAATGCCCACTTGCTCCAGTTTCAAGACTTGTGCCCAAATTTGTGCCAGCATTTCTTCAATTGGGGTGCGCGGGGCAACAAATTTTTCTAGCAGTTTGCTGTCTAACTCTGGTTTTGGCAGTGCGCGGCGGTCTACTTTGCCGTTAGATGTCAGGGGTAAGGACTCCAGCAGTACAAAGGCTGATGGCACCATGTATTCGGGTAGCTTCTTTTGCAGGAAGTAGCGAACTTCACTGAGTAATAAACTCGAACTGCTCCAGATCGGTTTTACAGAATCGCTGACTAAACTGCTACCAGACTCCTGTCGTTGGTACTGCTTTATACATGATCGTCTGGCATAGATATTGTAGAGTCCAGTATTTTCTAGTACAGCATCCTGCTCTATAGTTAGGTCGTATCCATGTTCTCTTAGCAGGTCTGCAATCTCCTCCAACCTACCGTTAATGTTATGAACCTCTACAACTATCTGCTGAATCTTTTGCCAATCTTTTTGTTGGATACCAGAAAGCACATCCCGCTCACTTTTCTCCACGTCGATTTTTAGCAAATCGATCTTCTCAACGCCATGCTCATAAATTACATCAGAAATTGTTCTTAAGTGGCAAGTGAATTGCTGACTCTGCAATTTTTCTGCTAGCAGTTCATCAATTGCCTGACTAGATACTCCTGTATCATTTTCTCCAATATTTTGTTGTTTGAACAAAAAGGATTTAAGTACCTCTCGCTCTTGATCGGCATCTGCAAAGCGCCCGGAAATGACGGAAACTTGAGGATAATATGTAAAAATGTCACTCCTTGTCTCGCTCGAAAGACCAAGATTAAATAGCTTTACATTTAAGCCATAGCCCTCAGTATTTAGGCGTAACAGATCGAAAACAGGTGGAATTGGCTCAAATGCGTAAATATAAACATCTTTACATCTTTGACCTGCGAATAGTGCGAACAGACCAATATTGGCACCCACATCAAAAATACAATCCCCTTCATTGATGGTAATACCATGTTTTAGATAAGCTTGTTCCTCCCAAAGTTCTTTGTAGACGAATTCTGTTTCGTTTTTATTCAAATGGGCAATCACCATGCCATTGGGCAACTCATAGAGTAACTCTTCATTCAGCAGACCTTTGTTTTTAAAACGAAGTAGTTGCAAAACTGGGAAGGCATACTCTTGGTCGGGGACAATATAAGCTACCAGACGCTTATTGTTAGGATCGTCTTCACGGGCGATGACTACAGTTTCTCCCACAGCCTGGTGTTGTGTTAGCGCGGCTTCAATTTCTCCCAACTCTATGCGGAAGCCCCGCAGCTTAACTTGATTGTCGATACGCCCCAGGTACTCAATATTACCGTCGCTTAAGTAGCGTGCAAGATCGCCAGTTTTGTAAAGCCGTGAATGCAAATCATCGCTAAATGGGCTAGGGATAAATTTCTCGTTGGTTAAGTCGGGGCGATTGAGGTAGCCTCGTGCTAACCCCACACCACCGATGTGCAATTCTCCTGGTACGCCAATGGGCACTGGTTGTAAGTGAGAATCTAAAATATAAATTTGTGTATTGGCGATCGCACGACCAATAGGCACTGTCCTAAGATTAGTATCTGGTTTGCATTGCCAATAAGTGACATCAATTGCCGCTTCTGTTGGCCCATACAGATTGTGCAATTCACAGTCTAACCGAGCGAAAAAGCGTTCCTGGAGTTCTAAAGGCAGAGCTTCGCCACTACAGATAACTCGTTTTAAGCTACTACAATTTTTTACACTTTCTTCTTCTACGAAAGCCCGAAGCATAGAAGGTACAAAATGCAGTGTAGTCACCTGCTGTTCCTGGATTAGGTTGGCCAAGTAAGCACTATCTTTATGTCCACCTGGTTTAGCCAAAACTGAACGCGCTCCAGTGATTAATGGCCAGAAGAACTCCCAAACTGAAACGTCGAAGCTAAAAGGAGTTTTCTGTAAAATGCAATCTACTGGTGTTAATTGATAAGCTTGTTGCATCCACAGTAGGCGATTGTAAATCCCCAAGTGAGTGTTCATTGCTCCTTTGGGCTTTCCAGTCGAACCGGAAGTGTAAATTACATAAGCCAAGTTACTGTCTTGCACACCAGTAATTGGATTATCCTGACTTGATACAGAAATAGATTGCCAGTCAGTATCTAAACATACAATTTGCGCTTGATGCTCAGGCAGCCTTTCAATAAGTTGTTGTTGTGTCAGCAGCACTCTCAATTGAGTATCTTCAAGCATAAAGCTCAAACGCTCTTGGGGATAGTCTGGGTCAAGTGGTACATAAGCACCACCCGCTTTAAGAATCCCCAACAGTCCAACAATCATTTCCAATGAGCGTTCTATATAAATGCCCACTAGCACATCTGCTTGTACGCCCAATGAGCGCAAGTAATGAGCTAACTGATTAGCTTTGGCATTCAATTGGTGGTAAGTCAGTTGTTGATTTTCAAACACCACTGCTACAGCATCCGGTGTACACTGCACCTGTTCCTCAAATAACTGATGGATACACTTATCTAGTGGATAATCAGCTTGAGTAGAGTTCCACTCAACAAGTAACTGCTGCTGCTCAACTGCTGTCAGCAGTGGGAATTGCGAAATTCGCTCATTGGGGTTAGTAATAATACCTGCGAGCAATGTCATAAAATGACCCGTCATTCGCTCAATGGTACTAGAATCAAATAAATCAGTGTTATACTCCCACAGCCCCACCAGTCCAGCAGCAGTGTTCTGCATTGATAAAGTCAAATCAAACCTGGAAGTTGTACCTTCTACTACCAGTGGACTAACGGTTAACCCAGTCAACTCCAATTGAGACATGGGAGCATTCTGGAGGACAAAGGCCACCTGAAACAGTGGTGTATGGCTTAGATCCCGTTCTGGCTGTAATGCTTCTACTAACATTTCAAAAGGCAAATCCTGATGAGAGTATGCATCCATTGCCATTTCCCGAACACGACCCAGTAACTCACAGAAACTAGGATCGCCTGATAAGTTGGTACGCATGACTAAGGTATTGGCAAAAAAGCCAATTAACCCTTCAATTTCACTGCGATCGCGATTTGCGATCGGTGAACCAACCAAAATGTCTGCTACACCTGTGTAGCGGTAAAGTAGAGTATCATAAGCTGCCAACAGCGTCATGAACAGGGTAACTCCTTGCTCTTGACTTAACTGTATTAACCCACTAGTTAGCTGCTTGGAAAGTGCAAACTGTTGATATGCCCCTGCAAAACTCTGCACAGCAGGTCTTGGTCGGTCTGTGGGAAGCACTAATAAACCTGGTGCATCTGCCAGTTGTTTTTGCCAGTAACTCAATTGGCTTTGCAGTACATCCCCTTGCAACCACTGTCTTTGCCAAATTGCAAAATCTGCATACTGAATCGGTAATGGTGCTAGGGGTGTTCGCGTAGCGTCTCGTAGAGAGGTTTGACCTTGAGAATAAGCATTGTATAGTGCTGCTAACTCCTGAACAAATACATCCATTGACCAGCCATCAGAGACAATGTGATGCATACACACTAACAAGACGTGTTCTGTCTTATTAAGCACTACTAATGTCGCTCTAATTAATGCTTCAGTTGCTAGGTCAAAGGGTTGAATAAGTTGTTGTTGCGCTAATTTCTGTGTGGCAATTTCTTGTTCAGTTGTAGATAAATGCTGATACTCAACAACTGAGAACGTCCAATTTGTTTGCGTTTGAATGATTTGAGAAGGTTTTCCATCAACTGTGATGAAGTTGGTGCGTAACGCTTCATGGCGATAAATAATTTCTCGCAAGCTTTGTTCTAAGGCTGCAACCTTGAGAGTTCCTTGAAGATGCAAAGCTGTAGGTATGTTGTAGATGGCGCTGTTCGGCTCGAACTGGTCTAAAAACCACAAACGCTGTTGGCCATAAGACAGTGGTAATTCTGCATTCTTTGCTCTTGGTAAGATGGGTAGAGAGGTTTTTTCTAAGTCTTGTACTGAGCGAAGTCGAAGTATTTGTTGCTGCAACTGCCCCATCTCTTGTGCCAATTCGGCTAGTGTTGCTGCGGCAAACAGGCTACGCAATGGTAGTTCTACTTTCAAGCTGGTGCGAATGCGTGAAAGCAGTTGCGTTGCTAGTAGCGAATGTCCCCCAAGCTCAAAGAAGTTATCGTAAATGCTTACTTGCTCTACTTTCAGCACTTGTGCCCAAATTTGTGCCAGCATTTCTTCGATTGGGGTGCGTGGGGCGACAAATTTTTCTAGCAGTGTGCTGTCTAACTCCGGTTTTGGCAATGCGCGGCGGTCTATTTTGCCGTTAGATGTCAGGGGTAAGGATTCCAGCATCACAAAAGTGTTTGGCACCATATAGCTGGGGAGTTGGTTGGCTAGGAACTGACGTAGTTCTGCGGCTGTAGAAGATTGTTTTACCTTCGGTACTACGTAAGCTACTAAACGTTTGTCGTCAAGTTCATCCTCTCGTATCACCACCACGCTTTCCCAAACAGCTGGGTGTTGCGCTAGTAGTGCCTCAATTTCTCCCAACTCAATGCGGAAGCCGCGAATTTTGACTTGGTTATCGATGCGCCCTAAATACTCTAACTCGCCATTGGGCAAGTAACGAGCTAAGTCTCCTGTTTTATATAATTTTGAATTGTCAAAAGGACTAGATATAAACCTCTGTGCTGTAAGTTCCGGACGATTGAGATAGCCACGCGCCACCCCTGCACCACCAACGTACATTTCACCAGGAACGCCAATCGGCACTGGCTGTTTATATTCATCCAGCACATACACCTGTAAGTCGGGAATCGGACGACCAATTACACTGGCTGTGCTATTTAAATCAACTTTGCTCAATGGGCGATAAGTGACGTGTACAGTGGTTTCCGTAATCCCGTACATATTCACTAATTGGGGTGACTTGTCGCCATGACGCTCAAACCAAGGCTGTAAACTCTTGAGTTCTAAAGCTTCCCCACCAAAGATAACCAAACGCAAGTTCAAATTGCCAGTAGTTGCTGTTAACTGTTCGGCTTGAATTAATTGACGGAAAGCTGAAGGTGTTTGATTGAGAATTGTGACTTGTTCTTGAGCTAGTAATTGGTAGAAGGATTCGGGCGATCGCGTCACTAAATAAGGCACTACTATCAGTCGTCCACCATAAAGCAAAGCACCCCAAATTTCCCATACGGAAAAGTCGAATGCATAAGAGTGGAACATTGTCCACACATCATCTTGATTGAAGCTAAACGATGCTGCTGTGGCTGCAAACAAACGAACTACATTTGAGTGATTGACTAAAACGCCCTTGGGCTTACCTGTGGAACCCGAAGTGTAGATCACATAAGCTAGATTACTTGGTGTCGCGGTGTTTTTCGGATTTGATTCGGTTTTTTGAGCAATTTTTTCCCAGTCGCTGTCTAAGCAGACGACACGCGCCTGATGTTTGGGAATAGACTCTACTAATTGCTGTTGGGTCAGCAGCACCGAAACTTGAGCATCTTCTAACATGAAGCTTAAACGCTCAGTCGGATAATCGGGGTCAAGTGGCACATAAGCTCCACCTGCTTTGAGAATACCCAGTACTCCCACGATTGTTTCTAGCGATCGCTCCACACACAACCCAACCAGCACATCCGCTCCCACGTCCAAAGACTGCAAGTAATGCGCCAACTGGTTAGCGCGACAGTTCAATTCAAAGTAAGTCAGTTGTTGATTTTCAAATACAACTGCTACTGCATCTGGGGTTCGCTCAACCTGTTCTTCAAACAATTGATGGATACATTTATCCTGGCGATACTCCACTTGTGTGTTGTTCCACTCAATCAATAACTGATGTTGCTCAACTTCTGTAAGTATTGGCAATTGCGAAATCTTTTGTTGTGGATTAGCCACAATTGCTTCCAGCAAGGTCACAAAATGCCCCAGCATCCGCTCGATAGTGCTGACATCAAAAAGGTCAGTGTTGTACTTAAAAATCCCAGATAAAGAAGAACTTGCTTCTGCGATCGTCAGATTTAGATCAAACTGACCCTCCATCTGAGGCATTTCAAAAGGTTTGAGTTTAATTCCTTCTTTATCTACTTCACCTCCTAACCACAGTTGTTGCGTATGCTCAAACTGCCCCAAGTTCTGGAAAAGGAAGTTGAATACAGCCCCAAAGATAGGAGAACGGCTCGGATCGCGCTGTGGCTGCAATCTTTCTACCAGTAGAGCAAAGGGAAAATCTTGATGTGCTAATGCTTCTGATACTGTTTGGCAAACTTGAGTAAGAAACTCTTGAAAACTGGGATTTCCTGAAAGATTCGCCCGCATAACCACTGGATCGACAAAATAGCCAACTAGTGGCACAAATTCCGGTTGAGTTCTACCTGATGTGGGCGCACCAACCAGAATATCCTCTTGCCCCGTGTAACGATACAAGAGAACCTGAAATGCAGCTAGCAGAACTATGTATTGGGTCACGCCTTCTGTTTGAGCTAGCTTTTTCAGTTGTTCTGTGAGCTTTTGGGATATTTTGAAATTATGAGAAGCGCCGTTATAGGTTTGTATAGCTGGTCTTGGTCTATCTGTTGGCAAGTTGAGTACAGGCAACTCTCCTGCGAGTTTTTGCTGCCAGTAGTTCCACAGTTTTTCTCCTTGAGTACTGGTTAATAATTCTCTTTGCCAACGAACGTAATCTATATAGGAATGCTTTAGAGGAGTTAGAGATGGCTGAACACCTAGCTCTAGTGCAAGATAGACAGTTATTAACTCTTCTATTAGTAATAGTACAGACCAAGCATCAACAGCAATATGGTGTATGGTCACTAACAAGATATGTTCCTGGTGTGAGCAACTGAACAAACGCACCCGCATTATCGAGTCATTTTCGATGTTGAAGGGTTGTTGGTATTCCTGAAAAACTCTTTGCTCAAGCTCTTGCTCTCTCCAGGTAGAGGCATTTATCTGCTGAAAATCTGTGAACTGAGTTTGATGGATCTGTTGAACAACATTATTATCTTGCTTAAAAAACTTGCTACGTAATTGCGGATGATGCTCAAGAATAATTTGGAAACTTTTTTGTAAAGTTGTAACATTTATAGGTGAGCAAATACGACACGCAAAAGCTACATTATAGGCTGCACTTTTAGGTGCTAATTGCCACAGAAACCACAGGGATTGTTGACCGTAGGAAAGAGGATAAATATTAAAAATATCTGGGCGATCGCGCAGTAACTGTAAAATTTCAGTTTTGTGCTGTTTGAGTTGAGCAATGATATCAGGAGTTAATAAACTTTCGGAACCATCTATTAGTAATTTTTCTCCATCATGCCCCAACTCAATTCCTTTAAAAGAAATGTCTTGTAAAAATTCTAATAAATTCATAATTCTATCTTAATCCTATTACTATTTTTGATATTTACTAGTTGAAATGGCTCATTACTTTCCTCCTGAACTTCTTTGTCTGATTTCTCATCAGAATCTAAGCCAAGTTCTTCCAATAGATAATCAGTTAGCAAATCTACAGTAGGATACTTAAAAACTAAATTTAGTGGCAAAGAGCATTTTAAACTCTTTTGCAGGTGATTTTTCAAATCTAAAGAAGTTAGTGAATCCATCCCTAACTCGAAAAAGCCTTTTTGTAGATCAATAGATTCTGATAGATGCCAACCGAGGACTTTAGCCACTACTGAAAAAATATGAGCCTGCAAAAGTTTTCGACGTTTAGTAATATTTGTTGTCTTGATTTGTTCAACCACCTCAGATTGCATAACCACAGTTTTTACTGAAGTTTGTAAAAAGTTAGTGAACAACGGCGAAACTGAATTAGATTTTTCTAAAAACTGCACCCAATTTATATGCATAACTGCAACTTGAGTAGAAGATTGACACAGTAATTGCTCTAGAGCAACTAATCCCTCTTCTGGAGAAAACGTTCTAATACCCCGTGTTTTTGTTTGCTCATCAAGTTGACGCTCTGCGAAGGCTCCTACTTGTGACCAAGCTCCCCAGTTAATGCTCAAACCTGCTAGTCCTTGAGCCTGGCGATGATGCGCTAAAGCATCAAGAAAAGCATTGGCTGCCGCATGGTTAGATTGACCTGCATTACCAAGTAAAGAAGCTATAGAAGAAAACATCACAAAAAAGTCTAAAGGCTGGTTCTGAGTTAAAGTATGCAGATGCCAAGCTCCTTCTACTTTTGGAGCCAAAACTTTTGCAAAGCGTTGCCAGTTTTGTTGTTGTAGAACGCCATCATCCAAAACACCAACAGAATGAATAATTCCGCGCAGTGGTGGTAGAGTTTGCTCAATTTCTGAGAGTACTTTTGTGATTTGTTCGACATCAGACACATCGGCTTGAATAACATTTACTTGAGCGCCAGCTTGTTTTAATTCTTGAAGTTGCTCATGAACAGCAACATTTGCACTACTACGCCCAACTAATACCAAATGCCTTGCTCCCCGTTGAACCATCCAACGAGCTACCAATAAACCTAAACCACCCATACCGCCAGTTATCAGGTAGGTACTATCTTCACGGAACCTTAGAGGTTTTGGTGCTGCCGTTTCTAAATAATCTTTAGGCTTCTGATAGCGAACTAACCTAGCGACATAACGCAGTTGGTCTGTAAAGGCAACCTGGTCTTCTGTAGTCGGCAACCAAATTTCCTCAAATAAGGCTTGCACCACTTTTGCATCTGCCTTTGGAGGTAAATCTACTCGCACACAGTTGAGTTCTGGATGTTCGGTAGCGATCGCCCTTGCCATTCCCCACAAGCTTGATTGCGCTACTCCTTCTAGGTTGGCGATGGCGTTCCGCCCAGCGTAGCTGATCGCTACTGCTCCCTGAGTTACTAACCAGAGGCGAGGATGATCGGATAAATTAGTCCCTGTCAATGCCTGGACTAAATGCAAGGTGCTACCGCATCCTAGTAAAGATGCCGCAGTTAAATCAGTTGCGGTGAGTTCTGCTGCTTTAACTGTATCTAAACTCCAGCAATGAACTACACCATATAAACTCAAGGGTTTGCTATTGATTGCTTGTAATAGCTTTTGATAATGTTCTGGGTTACTTGGGTTAATTTTGAATTGTTGCTGATCTAATTGTTCATATTCCTCACCAACAAATACCAAGGTACAAAGTTGTGAGTTAGTATCTAGCTTGTCAGCTAACTGTTGCGCTATGCCTTGCCGATCTGCGAATAACAACCAATGTTTTTGCTCAACTTGTACCGACTCATTTGGTGATGGTGGTACTTGTGCCAGCATTACCATTGCTCTTGATAAAATGCTTTGATTCTGTTGAGTAGATGATATATTAGCTGTGCTTATAAACCCAGTTTCTTGCAATACTTCTTGCCATTGGGTAGCACTAATTAAGGGATAGTCTGGGCGCAAGTGCAAATCACTAAATCGCCACCATCCTGGAGTTAACCCAAAGATTAAGTCAAGCCAACGCTGACGCTGAGTTGTTTCTAATAAAATTAATATGCCCTGTGGTGCTAATAATTGTTTGGTGTGTTTGAGGGTTTGTTGTAAATGTTGGGTAGCGTGCAAGACATTGGCAGCAACAATTACATCATATTGCTGCTTTTCAAATCCTTGGCTTGTGGGGTCTTTTTCAATGTCTAATACTTGATATTTTACAAATGGGAAATCCTGGAATTTCTCTTGGGCTTTTTGAGTAAAAGAGATCCCAATATCGCTGAAGTGGTATTCGGTTTGCTCACAGGACAAATGTGGTAGCAGGTAAGAGGTTGTTCCACCAGTTCCTGCGCCAATTTCCAATATTCTCAATCCCCGTCCAGTTGGTAAATGCTCGACAAGTGAAATTATGGCTTGTTGAGCTAAGATATTCATCACTTTTGTCAGTGGCGAATTCTCATATAATTGGGCTGTAGTTGAGTCGTTTTCGGGGAAAAGCAATTGCAATGGATCGCATTTGCCCCGTAGTACTTGGGCTAATGATGGGCCGCAACGTCCTAGAAGAGTTAATTCAGCATTTGCTATTGGATATTGAGTTAACAGGGCATTTAATTTAGCTTGCGGATCGCTGTCTTCTGGCTCGCGGATAACTTGCCATTCCAAAGCTTTTGCCTCTAACACCCCTACTTCTGCTAACATCTCTAGTAGTCGCTTGAATAGCCGTTGATGTTGGCTGACTACTCCTAACTGGTTAGCGATCGCACCTGTTGTGAAGCGCTGCCCTAATTGCGGTTTCCATCCCATTGCTGTCAGGGCTTGCAGCACATAGTTAATACTGAGTGATTCTAACTGGCTGACTGCTGCCTCATAAACTTTTAGCTGTGGTTCAGCCATCAATTGAGAATATTGTGGCTGAAGTTTACGGCTAATTTCTGCAAGTGCTGGCAGGTAATTTGGAGACAGTTGCTCATTGCTAAAGCGCACTTGAGGTTGCCACTCTACTTCATACAGCCAATTTTCTACAGAATTTTCTTTGAAGTCTAACTGGAGACTTTGCAACAAAGTATTAGGAGTCGCTTTTTTAGCCTCAAAACCTTTGATGTCTGCAATCAACTGCCCGTTAGCGTCAAATAGCCTGATATTTGCTACAAGGTTGTCCGAATCGGAGTTCTCAGATTGTGTAGGCGTAGCCCGTCGGAGACATCGTACTGCATGACACCATAACTGCTGACTTTGGGGACGTTGGTAAAATTGGAAACTCTCAATTGCGAAGGGTACAAAAGTGTCTTCGCTAGGGAAGAAAAAGCTGGTCAGTTGCAAGCAGGAATCCAGAAGACCTGGATATAATTGATACTCCTCTAAATCATCTACTAGATCAAGCCATTTGAGCTTGGCTAGGGCTTCTCCTTCTCCACACCAGACACAATCAAGCCACTGGAAGCTTGCACCAAATTGAATCTGCCGCTTTTGCCAGCTTTGGGAAATTTCCACAGCAGCTATTTGTTGAGTACAGCGCGTCTGTATCTGTTGGAGAAAGACAGTTTCTGGCGTAATGTTAACGCCTTGTGAGATTTTCCCTGTGGCATGGACTAGCCACTGATTTACCTGAGTACTCCCATTCGGAACTGTATCAAAGCTGATGAGTTGGAAAGATGCGCTACTCTCTTCTGGTGACAGCAATAACTGTACGGTACGTGCTTTATCTTCGGGGATAACCAATGCCTGGGGGAAAACTATATTTTCTAACAGACATGACTCATTGGCGAAAGTCAATCCTGCTGCACCCAATAGCAAGGAGAGATAACAGGCTCCAGGCACAACAATTTGGTTATAAACTTGATGATCTACTAAAAACGGTAGGGTTTGGCTACTGAATTCAGACTCAAACAAAATTTCTTTGCTTAAGGGCAGCTGAAGCTTTTTGTCTAATAGTGGGTGCAGTTTTGTCGAGTTTTGTTGCCGTTGAGGTTTAGCGGGTGTATTCTCAATCCAATAGCGCTGACGTTGAAACGGATAAGTGGGTAATGTAACTTTCTTACGGAAATAGTCGCGGTCAAACCCTGACCAATCTACTGCCATTCCACCTACATATAACTCACCTAAACTTGAAAGCAACTGTTGCCATTCTGGCACTCCCGGACGCAGAGAAGGCAACCACAAACCCACACTCTCAGGCAAACACTCACGACCCATACCCAACAAAATTGGCTTAGGCCCAACCTCTAAAAAGACTTCATGCCCAAGTTGATGTAATGTCTGCATACTATCGGCAAACCGCACTGTTTGCCGGATGTGATTCACCCAGTATTGTGCATTGGTGATATTCTCGTCAGCAAGTTGTCCGGTGATATTAGAGACTAATGGTATCTGGGGTTGGTCGTAGGTTATTTGACTAGCTACTTGTTCAAACTCCTTCAACATGGGTGTCATGAATGGAGAATGGAAAGCATGGGATACTTGTAACCGCTTCGTTTTTACCCCCTGTGTTGACAGTTGCTGACAAATAACAGCAATGTCTTCACTGGCTCCCGAAATCACTACACTTTCGGGCCCGTTGATGGCTGCTAATGCCACTGTGTCATGAAATGGCGCTATAACTTCCCGCACTCTTGACTCTGAAGCCATCAGTGAAACCATCTCGCCTCCAGAAGGCAATTGCTGCATCAACTGTCCCCGATAGACAATGAGTTTAAGTGCATCTTCTAGGCTGAAAACGCCAGCCACACAAGCAGCAACATATTCGCCTACACTATGGCCCATCACCACATTTGGTTCAATGCCCCAAGATTTCCACAGTTGATACAGGGCATATTCAAAAGCAAATAATGCTGGTTGGGTATAGGCGGTTTGATCCAACAAAGATGATTGCTCAAGAGCCTGGTTAGGATAAAGTACTTCTAACAAAGAATGCTTCAGATAAGGGCGGAGAATTTCATCGCACTGCTCGATAGTTTGGCGGAAGATGGGTTGGCTATCGTAGAGTTGGCGACCCATATTGATGTACTGGGAGCCTTGACCAGTGAATAAAAAGGCTATCTTTGCTGGCTTTTTGCCAGGTCGATCGCTAATTAAGCCGGCGGTGTCTTTCCCAGATACGAAAGCAGTGAGTCGCTCGGCCAACTGCTCTCTAGAGTCGGCCACAATAGCAAGGCGGTAGTCAAAATGAGATCGCCCAGTGTTGGCGGTGTAACAAATATCTGCTAACGATATCTTCAAATCAGATATTAAATAGGTTTGATATTTTCTTGCTAGTTCTTCTAGAGCCTTATCAGTTTTGGCCGAAAGTGCCATCAAGTGGCTTGGACGCTCAATTTTCGTCACCACTATTTCTTCTGGCACTGACGACTCTTCTAGGATTACATGGGCATTAACACCCCCAAAACCAAAGGAACTTACCCCTGCTCGTCTAGGAATAATTTTTCCTTCTTTTGTCTTTAAATGTTGCCAGTCTTTTGTTTCTTTTACTATATAAAAGGGACTACCATCTAACTTTATTCGAGGATTTAATTGCTGAAAATTATTAATTTTTGGCAATTTTTTATATTTCATTGCCAATAATACTTTTATGATCCCAGCAATACCTGCTGCTGATTCTAAATGTCCAATATTTGTTTTTACTGAACCTAATCCACAATAGCTTTCTGCGGTTAGTTCAATACCATAGTGCTGATATAGTTGTGTATATGCTCGTTTTAAAGCATTAATTTCAATTGGATCACCTAATGGCGTACCTGTTCCATGAGCTTCTATATAAGATACTGTATCAGGTGTAATATTTGCCTTTATACATGCAGACCTTACAACTTGTGATTGAGAATAAGCATTGGGAGAGGTTAAAGTACGAGCATGACCACCATGATTTATGGCGCTCCCTTTAACTATTCCATAAATATAATTTTTATCCTCAATTGCTTTTCTCAAAGGTTTTAATAAAATGACACCTGCACCTTCACCTCGCACATAACCGTCTGCTTGAGCATCAAAGGTTTTGCATTTACCTTCGGGTGATAACATACCCAACTTACTAAAAGAGATATAACTAGTCGGTGTGCACAATATACTGACACCACCAACTAATGCCATCTCACATTCATTTTGATTGAGTGAATTCACTGCTTGGTGTATGGCTACAAGTGAGCTAGAACAAGCAGTATCTATAGGAATACTCGGTCCATGAAAGTTGAAAAAGTAGGAAATTCGATTCGGAATAATAGAAGTATATGTACCTGTAGAATTATATCCTTCAATAAATTCGCCCTTATCTTGTAATTCTTTATAATCGAAATTACAAACACCAATAAAAACACCAATGTTATTTCCTGATAATTCTAATGGTGAATATCCAGCATCTTCTAAGCATGACCAACTCAGTTCTAGCATGATCCTTTGTTGAGGATCTATTCGCCGAGCTTCTCTCTCTGATATTTGAAAAAATTTAGCATCAAATTTATCTACATCTTCGATAAATCCTCCCCATTTGCTAGTGCTTGTATTGGGAAGTTCCATATTTGAAGAATAAAAATTATCAATATTCCATCGTTCTTGAGGTATCTCCGTTACACTATTAACCCCTTTCTCTAAATTTTCCCAAAATTCATTATAATTATTTGCTCCTGGAAATCTACACCCTATACCAATAATGGCGATCGCCTCTGACTGAATGTTAATAATTTCTGCTTCATCGTTCATAATTAAACTCACTAAAAACTAACTCTAATTCTTTAACTGTCTTAGTTTCTACATCTTCCTAAATATTCTATTTATTTAAATCAATATTACCTTACTGAACCTTTGATAAAAATGACTTGACTTATATAACAAGGCTTAAGCTTTTCTATAATGAGTAAATTTTTAATTTATTTGAGAAGCAATCTTACAGATTCGGTCTTGCTACATTTGCATAAATAGCGTTGATCCTGGCTTTAATTCCATATCCTCTTAGACTATTTCCTACAACCGTTATTAGACCAAACATATTTATACCTCCTACGATACCAAACGGAGTTCCCAGCGCTGTAAGTGTGGCTGCGATCGCAGTATAACTAACTCCTGATATTACTGATGATTTTACTCTTTTTTGATAGAGACTAATTTATTGTTGAAACAAACTTGTTTTCTTTAAATTAACATACTTATAATTTCAATTTAAGCATAATCTCATTTTTCTAGAGAAAATGCAACAGCATTTAAAATAATTAACTTAAGAAACTTAAGACAGATGTTTTTCCTTAACTGCCACTTAACTTTCCTAACTTTCTTAAGTTTCTTAACTGTCTTAGAATCATTATTTCTTAACTGTCTTAACTGACATTGAAAAAATATTTAATTAATGATATATATTTAAGTTGAAAAACAAATTAATTTTTTTCAAGGAGAAATCTATGCCTATAAACACAGTCAAAACAGTGAATGTTGTAGCGGTACCATTCTTTGCGCGTTTCTTGGAAGAGCAAGCTACTGAAGGGACAGAGGTTCCTTGGACTTACAAGTTTCCTTCAGATTTGGAAGATAAATAATTTATTTACTCTTCTACATCTGAAAGTATAGCCGTAGCCACATAGGTTAGGACTTAATGGCAAACAAGCGTAAATGCTAAGAATAGCAATAGTTTTACCTCCTGCCTCCTGCCCTTTCTTCTCGGAAAGATACCTTGTAATTGGCTGAATCATAATTTAATAAAGTAGCAGTTATCAAATAACTGAAAACTACTCTTAGAGAGGCGATGGCGCAGAGCGCCCGCCAGAGGCGATCGCTTTCATATTACCTTATCCATAACATGGAGATGATTGCTTTTTTAGACCCCTAGATTCTTAAAAAATCCTGGTTTATAGAAAGCAATTTTTCGCTATTTCTTAATAGCTACCTCCTAAAATTATCAAAAAAATATATGCATCTGTCTCGTGATGTTGTTTTATTAATCACCCACAGTGGTGATTTCTTCACTATAGATAGAGTGGCAGAAGCCTTATCAAAAAAAGGGGTGCAACCATTTCGTCTAGATACTGATAAATTTCCTCTAGAAGTGCAATTAACAGCACATTTTGATAAGTCTAAAAGCTACCACACTATAGAATGTAACAACCACTCTATCAGCACAGAGCAGGTGCAAGCTGTGTGGATGCGCCGTATTTGGGAACCAAAACTGAGTCAAGAATTAGCGCCAAAGTTCCGAGAAGCCTGCATTAGAGAATCACAAGCAACTTTAGATGGTTTTTGGGACAGCCTGAAGGGAGCTACATGGGTAGATAATTTAGAGCGGATAGATTATGCAAGTAACAAGCTGCGTCAACTGCGGATTGCGTCTGAAGTAGGTTTTGTTATTCCCCAGACTCTTGTCACCAACAAAGCCCAAGCAGCACGAGAGTTTTTCGGGCAAGTCAAGGGCAAAATGGTGAGCAAGCTCTTAACTCCTCTTTCCCGCAGTATGGAAGCTAACTCCTCGTTTTTTCTGTACACCAGCATCGTCAAGGAAGAAGACTTACAAGATGCCGAGTCACTGCGCTATTGCCCAATGGTTTTTCAAGAGCAAATTCCAAAGCAACAGGAATTACGGGTGGTGTATGTGAATGGTAATGTATTTGTGGGGGCGCTAAATGCAGATGTGTATGCAGCAGCCAAAGTTGATTGGCGTAAACCTGGTGTTGATACTGGCGCATGGCAACATCACCAGCTTCCTGATGAAGTAGTTAGCCGTATCAAAGCCTTTATGGGTAAATTTGGGCTGTTGTTTGGAGCGTTAGATTTCATCGTCACACCATCAGGGGAATACGTCTTTTTGGAAATCAACCCTGTGGGAGAGTGGGGAATGTTGGAGAAAGATTTAGACTTGCCTATTGGAAGTGCGATCGCAGATGCCCTACTTCAAAGAAAGAATGAATAATCAAAAATTTAATATTTGATACTAGCCTGTGGTAAGCCACCCAAAGGGTGTCTACATACTTCACACCTCATACTTTTTATGACCGTATTAATAGTCACGTTTAGTAAAGACAACGAAAGCATTCCTCTAGTCATCAAAGAAATTGAGGCTAGAGGAGAAAAAGCATTTCGGTTTGACACAGACAGATATCCCACCGAAGTCAAGCTAGATATTTACTCTGGCGATACTGAACGGGTAATGATTACTGATGGCGAACAAAAGTTAGATTTGAGTGAAGTCTCCTCAGTTTGGTATCGGCGGATGCGCTACGGACAAAAAATCCCCGACTCAATGGACAAGCAATACAGAGATGCGTCAATTAACGAATGTCGCGCCACAGTCAGGGGTATGATTGCCAGCCTTCAGGGATTCCACTTCGATAAAATGTCCAATGTGGATCGGGCTAATAATAAGCAACTACAATTGCAAATTGCACGAGAAGTTGGTCTTGTAACTCCACGTACTCTGACTTCAAACAATCCAGAAGCAGTCAAGCAATTTGCTCAAGAGTGTAGCCAAGGTATAGTTACCAAGATGCTTTCTTCCTTTGCTATTTATGACGATCGGGGGCGAGAAAACGTTGTGTTTACCACTCCAGTTACAAATGACGATCTGGAGAATATGGAAGGGCTACGTTTTTGTCCGATGACGTTTCAAGAAAATGTGCCCAAGGCGCTGGAGTTGCGGACAACTATTGTCGGACACCGCGTATTTACTGCCGCAGTAGATTCCCAAAGCTTGTCAGGATCTACTTACGACTGGCGCAAAGAGGGGAGAGCTTTAGTTAAAAATTGGCAACCCTACGACTTGCCAGAAGATATTGAGAAAAAACTGCTCAAACTGATGGCTTATTTTGGCTTAAACTATGGAGCAATTGATATTATTGTCACCCCCGATGGTCGGTATGTATTCCTCGAAGTTAACCCAGTCGGGGAATTTTTTTGGATGGAGATATATTCACCACACTACCCCATTTCGCAGGCGATCGCAGAAGTATTACTGACTAATAAAAATTAGGTACTTGAGCCTTGTATATATTTATTTTCTTCTATTTTGAAAGGTGTTATTGAGATTTCACTATTAAGTTTATTAATACTAAATTTTTTATTTAAGATTATAAAATTATTGATATTTGGAGATTAAATCCTTGTGATAAACCTAGTAAATACACAAACAGTTTTGACATTTGATGGGGTAAAGGATTATATAGATTTTGGTAGAAACGATATTGGCGGCGTTTTCGCTCAAGGAAGTTCAGCTTTTACGGTTTCAGGATGGGTAAATCCACATGAACTAACAAATAAAGCCACTAGTTACGGAACGCGCAATGTATTTTTTGCCCGTTCTTCAGAGAGATTCAGCGATAATTTTGAATTCGGCATCAGTGAAACAGGAAACCTAGATGTCTACATAGATGAAAGTGTTAGCAAAGGTATCAAAACCTTCGGGCAAGGAGAATTAACTATAGAACAATGGCACTTTTTTGCTATTGTTTTTAATAGTGGCCAACTAGCCGTATACCTTGACGATCGTGAATATAACGATTCTCTTAGAGGTTCATCTTTAAACAAAGCCACAAGTTCTATAACTTTGGGAGCAACGTTACACAAACAAGTCTATTTCAAAGGACAATTAGCAAACATTAGCGTTTGGAATTATCCCTGTACACAAGCACAAATCCAGACTCATCGTTGTGGGCTAATAGTCGGAGATGAAGAAGGATTGGTGGCTTACTGGAAATTAGACGATGGGCAAGGTACAACTGTCAAAAACCAAACTGGAAAGTCCTATCAAGGAAATTTTCGTGGTAATCCTATTTGGACTTTAGCAGAAATTCCATTCGCAACACAATCATCAAATCCAGTTATATTTGCAGCAGAATTATCTAATCAAGAAGATATTCAAGAAGAGATCCAGACTGAGACAGCAGTTATTCCTGAAGAAAATGTCTCACCACTAACCACAAGTCTATTAGCAGCAACGGTATCGTTAGTAAGCGACGACGAAAACCAACCAAAGCAAATTCAACAGACAGAAACAAAGAGCGAAGAATCCGAGATTATTCCAACTGCGATCGCTCTTGGGCCACATGATGAGGAAACCAAGACAGACCAAACTGAAGATCCCGTCAATATCCAACAAGTACAAATATTAACTCAGGAGGAATCGCCAGAAACCATGAATACAAAAGCCCGTCCCAAATATAAAATACTTTCCATTGATGGAGGCGGTATTCGGGGCATTATTCCTGCATTACTCCTAGCAGAAATTGAAAGGCGGACACAAAAACCTATATTCAGTTTGTTTGATTTAATTACTGGCACTTCCAGTGGCGGAATTTTAGCACTTGGACTAACTAACCCACGATTAAGTTCCGATGTATCTGATAACTTGCCAGTAGCTGAATACACTGCTGAGGATCTCCTACAGTTATTTATTGAGTATGGGGTAGAAATATTTTATGAGCCGTTGTTTGAAAGGCTACTTGGCCCGTTAGAGGATATATTTCTTCAGCCAAAATATCCTTCAGAAAGCAAAGAAGAAATTTTAAGAAAATATTTTGGTAATGCCCTTATAGAAAATAATCTCAAAGAAGTTTTTGTAACGAGTTACGATATCGAGCAACGAATTCCGATATTCTTTACAAACAAACTAGAAAAACAGCAAATAGAATCTAAGAATTTTCAGAAGTTATGTGGTGGTTTTTCGCTTTTAGATGCAGCATTAGCAACTAGTGCCACTCCGACTTATTTTGCTCCTCATCGGCTTGTAAACCCCCACAATAGCGGCATCGCCTATACTTTAATCGATGGTGGAGTATTTGCTAATAATCCAGCCCATTTAGCTATTTTAGAAGCACAAATTAGTAGTAAACGAAAAGCCCAAAAAGTCCTGAATACAGAAGATATTTTAGTAGTTTCTTTAGGTACAGGTTCGCTGACGAGTGTTTACCCTTATAAAGAAGTCAAAAATTGGGGACTCTTACAATGGGGAAGACCACTTTTAAATATTGTGTTTGACGGTGGTAGTGAAGTGGTAGCTGGAGAATTAGAACAGTTATTTGAACCTAGTGATAAAGAAGCTAAAAGTTTTTATTATCGCTTTCAAACATTGTTAGATAGTGAACTAGAAGAAATAGATAATACCAAACTTCAAAATACTCGTCAGCTACAAGCTATAGCCCATCGATTAATATCTAACAAAAGTCAACAAATCGATGAACTGTGTAGTCTTTTGTTGGGCTAAATCAGATTTCTTACATCTTGCACCAGTTAGTTGGTGAAAGATATAAGATTTTTAATTTCTTCACGAAAGAAATTAGTAATGACTCTCTTAGTCATGTTTTCACTTTATAAGGATTGTAGGTAAGTACAATGGATGAACTCGTCAAAAAAATTTCTGGTTTAGGCCTTCCTGGCATACTTTTCGTGATCGCAACGGGTGCATCAGGGGGTAATGTCGCTGCCGTTGTCGCTATGCTTTCAACGCTGGGCGGGCCTTTAGGCCTCTTAGGAGGTTTAGGCTTACTTGGGCTGGTAGCCGTTTTAGGGGAATATATAGCGGGATTTGGAATTGAAAACATTCTTAAGCTCATCTATACAGAACGTAGCAAAACTGAATCTGTCAGATTTCTTCTCAAAGAAATTCAAGAATTGCCCATTTCAGATGAGTTAAAACTCAAACTGAAACATCATATTAGCCCAGTAGTCGTTACTGAGCCTGACCAAGGCCCTTTTCCGAGAACAGTCGAAATTGTTGATGAGGAACCATTGACCTAGTACCGTAAGGCGGAAGTCAAAAGGAGCCAGTGCGCCCTTGCGGCGAGCCACTCTTGTTGCAACTGGCTCTCAAAAGTCGAAAAGCTTAGAAAACAAGCTTTTGAACTTATCTAAAAGGAAAAATGGCCTTTGAGTCTAACTTAATTCTCAAAGGCCATTTAAAAATTACTAGTGTAATTAGTAACGGCTACATTTTTAGAATATGCAAACTCCATCTGTGCGTGAGCAAAACACAACAAATCCTTTTTCAGCCTTGATTCAATTTTGGCAGGATGTGAAAGTAGTTGCTCAACCTTATTGGTATCCAACAAAACCAGAAGGAAGAGCCTTTTCAGATGTGATTCGCTCATGGGGAATGCTCATTTCCTTAGTATTATTAATAGTCGTAATTGTCGGTGCAAATGCTGCAAATAGTTACTGGAATCGCTATGTAATTGATATTGTTATTGAACAGAGAGACCTTGATAAATACAATAGTACTTTATGGCTGTCCAGTCTCATTATTGTTGGGATGGTCTTATTAGTAACTCTTTTGAGATATGTCAGAAAAAAAATAATTCTTGACTGGTACAAATGGCTAAATCTCCATGTTATAGAAAAATATTTAAGTAATCAAGCTTATTATAAAATCAATTTTAAATCTGATATAGATAATCCAGATCAACGCTTATCCCAAGAAATAGAACCTATTACTAGTATTGGCTTGAGATTCTCATCTTCTTTACTAGAAAAATCTTTAGAAATGGGAAGTTCTTTGATAATTCTCTGGATAGTTTCTTCACAAATCGCAATTTATTTAGTTATTTATACAATTGTAGGTAATTTAATAGCTATTTACTTGAATCAAGGAATAAATAAAGTTAACCAAGAAGAACTTGCATTTAAAGCAGATTTTGCCTATTGCTTAACTCATGTTCGTAATCACGCTGAATCAATCGCTTTTTTTCAGGGGGAAAATGAAGAATTAAATATAATTCAGCGTCGATTTAATAATGTTTTAAAAACTGCTGAACGTCGACTGAATTTGGAGAGGGGACAAGATGCTTTTGGCAGAGCATATCAGTCTGCCATTAGCGTATTTTCGATGTTTATTCTTACACCTTTATTTCTTCAAGATCAAATTGATTATGGACAAATAAACCAAGCTAGTTTTGCTTGCTTTATGTTTTCTAATGCTTTAGGAGAACTAATATCTGAGTTTGGAATTTCAGGACGATTTTCTAGCTATGTAAAGCGTTTAGCAGAGTTTTCAGATGCGCTACAGGCTGCTAGTAAACAACCAGAGAACGTAAATACTATTAAAATTATAGAAGAAGAACGTTTAGCTTTTGAGAATGTCACTTTACAAACGCCAAATTATGAACAGGTAATCGTCGAAAACTTGTCACTAACTGTTGGGCCAGGAGAAGGTTTATTGATTGTTGGCCCTAGTGGTAGGGGTAAAAGTTCTTTGTTGAGAGCGATCGCTGGTTTGTGGAATGCAGGAACTGGTCGTCTCGTGCGTCCTCCTCTAAAAGAAGTATTATTCTTACCCCAACGCCCTTATATCATTTTAGGGACTTTGCGCGAACAGTTGCTCTATCCTCACACAGACAGGAAAATGAGCGATCGCGAACTTGAACACATTTTGCAACAAGTTAACCTGCAACACTTACTTACCCGCGTAGATGGCTTTGATACTGAAGTTCCTTGGGAAAATATATTGTCGTTAGGAGAACAACAACGCCTCGCTTTTGCACGGCTATTAATTACACATCCTAGTTTCACTATCTTAGATGAAGCAACGAGTGCTTTAGATTTAAACAACGAAGATAGTTTATATCAACAGTTACAATCAACGAAAACAACTTTTATCAGTGTTGGACATAGAGAAAGTTTATTTAATTATCATCAATGGGTTTTGGAATTGTCACAAGATTCCAACTGGCAACTTCTTCGTGTACAAGATTATCGGTTACAAAAAGGAAAACAAATTGGCATAAAGGCTCCTGAAAAGTGCAAAATCACAATAGATGTTACACCCATTAACAAATCTAAAAGCCAACCAGAAATATTGACAGATATAGGCACAGGTGTAGGGCTTTCTCATAAAGAAATGCAAGCATTGACAGACTCTAGTATTAACACTGTCAGAAGCAAGGCTAGCCTTGGTAAGTCTATTACTACTAAAGATGGTTTCACCTACCGCTATGAGAAAGACCCGGAGGTGTTGAAATGGATAAGAACTTAGCGATTTGAGGATAAACATGAGTAATAGCAAACTTTCTGATATAGAAATAGAAATTTTACTATTGGGTAAATGGCGTTTTAATACGTTTTCAGAAAAAATCACTATTGAATTTAAAGATGATATGACTTATGAGCAAACTAGGGTTCAAATATTGCTTTTCTCCAAGCCAAAGGAACTAATAACAGGTAATAAATTTACTGGGGTATGGTACGTCAGCAAAAAAAAATTGTATTTAAATGTTAAAAATATGCCAAAATCATTTTTTAATTTCCGGATACCATTAGCTTTTAAGATTTCTATTGCAGATATCATAGCTACTTTAGGTTCTGTGTTTATGCCAGAAATTTATGAAGTTATTACAATTAATAGTTCGAAATTTCTCATAAAGGATAAAGAGCAATCAATTATGGGGACAAAAATAAATAAAAACCCAAGTTTTGGATTATAAAACTTGGTTGTGTTGCATAAAGTAAAACTAGAATTTTCTCGTTAAGTCTCTCAATATGGTTGTCAAGCTTTTTTAGGTTCGCGTAGCGTGTCGTAGACAGACGCTACATAAATATAGATGTCAATAAGTAAGTCGTGGAGAAAATTTACAAGTATGTGACAAAGAATTAAGCAGAAGAAGAGGAATTTTGCAACCATATCTCTAAGCGATAAGCCTGACGGCATGGCTACGCTTACCGCCGATTGAATGAGCGTGCAATATCAATCGGGTATGCTCTAAGTTTGGGATAAGGTATTGCACTGCCGGAAGTTTTCAGTAATGGAACCGTACTCAAGAAGGCTTATGAGTTTTTGCTAATCCAAAAGTGCAATTTTCCAGCGTGATTGAGCCGCACTGTCAAATGACGGCGGTTTTATCCCTGATGGAGACCAAATTGTTAGTAAAACATATATGACAAGGGTGGAAAATGAAAATACCCGATTACGTCATTATCTTGCACGCCTTCACCGCAAAACCTTGTGCTATTCTAAGCCTGAAGAAATGCTGAGATACCCAGTTAAATTATTACTTCATTATCTAAAGTATAAAACTGTACCTATATAAACCAATTCATCTCTTCATTCAGCAACGCCAGTTATTTTAGGTAGCATCGACATCATTATGGGTTCGGTCGATCACTAGCAATGGTTAATTAGATATCTCCGAAAATGAATATAGAGACGCAGCAGTGCTACGTCTCTACAAGGGTTTCAGGCAACCAATAATTAATTTCTGGAGATATTAGTAGCGACCTGAAAGGCTTCATTCAGCTTCTAATTTTTTTCTCACAGTCTGAAGAGCAGGAGGTATAGCTGTTCCCATAGCCTCTGCCAACTCCTTAGGAGGCTTTTGCAGAGAAGGCGATCGCATATATTCACCTGTATGAACACGAGAAACAGGCTTCATGTGATGCGTAGTACTGTAATAGCGATGGGTTTGAATAATTTTGCCCCGTTCCTGCATTGATTCATTAGATATTTTCTTGCGAAGTTTGATAATCGCATCCATGATTGCTTCAGGACGAGGTGGACAACCAGGTATATAAACATCTATGGGGAATAATTTATCAGCCCCATGAGCAGTCGGAGAATCGGCGCTAAACATACCTCCAGTAATCATGCAGGCTCCCATCGCAATGACATACTTTGGCTCAGGCATTTGCTCATAAAGCCGCATTGTTGGTTGAGACATTTTCATGTTGAGAGTACCTACCAAAATGATTAAGTCCGTTTGGCGGGGACTAGCACGAGGAATTAAACCAAATCTATCAAAATCGAATCGTGAGCCAATCAACGCCGCAAATTCAATGAAACAACAAGCAGTTCCGTACAACAGTGGATATAAGCTTGAGAGCCTAGCTCAATTATACAGATCGTCTAATGTTGTTAAGATGATATTTTCTGATAGTTGATTCGTTATTTCGTATCTACTTGGGCTAATGATTTTTCCTGATCAAAATAGTTATCGCTATGGGAATCATTAGAATTTATAATTATGTTTTAACTATATGTAGTGATTGATTAAAACTGTTACTTTGCAATGTTTTATAATGTATATTCTATAAGTTTTGGGCGTTCATATTGTGGGTAAATCAGCATCAAAAATTATTCAAAGCATTACTGTAGTTATAAAATTATCTGCTACCAAAAAAGACTTTAATAATATTGGTATTCATCCATCGAGTGCCAAATACTTTTTTCTTTATAAGTGTTAATGCTTAATTTTATTAAAGTTTACACTTAAAAATTAAACCTTTTGGCAAGCTGATAGTTTAAATTCCACAACTATAGTAAGAGAATAATATCCTTAGTCACTTTTAAGATGGAAGTACAATACAGCAATTTGAAAACATTAGATTTACGATCTGTGATCGCCTACGGCTAGGTGTAGCCCATCGCGCTAACACTGCCGCTCCTTTGACAGGATCTAAAATCATAGTCAAGAACACAAACTTTTGATAACTAATTATTATGTCAGAAGCAACAGCAACACAGCTAACCGATGCATTACATGAAGTAGCGCATCCACTGACAGGTGCCGCCCAAGACTACGACCCACTCATGGATTTAATTGGTAATGCCCGCTTTGTGCTGATTGGCGAAGCGTCTCACGGCACTCATGAATTTTATGAACAACGGGCTCTTATTACTAAGCGGCTAATTCAAGAAAAAGGCTTTACGGCTATAGCAGTGGAGGCAGACTGGCCGGATGCCTACCGTGTTAATCGATATGTACGGGGAATTAATGACAACCCTACACCAGCTGAAGCGACCGCAGGCTTCAAGGGTTTTCCAAGTTGGATGTGGCGCAACACGGATGTGGTGAACTTCATCGGTTGGCTACGTCAGTATAATGATGCACTACCGCAAGATAGAAACAAAGTTGGCTTTTACGGGCTTGACCTTTACAGTATGTATACCTCAATATCGGAGGTTCTTGCTTACCTGGACAAAGTTGACCCAGAAGCTGCACAACGGGCACGCTACCGATATTCTTGCTTGGAACACTTTGAAGAAGATACCAAAGCTTATGGCTATGCGGCTGCTTTTGGACTAAGCGAGTCTTGTGAGAAAGAAGTTATTAATCAATTGATGGAATTGCAACGCCGGATTGCGGAGTATGCAGGGCGTGATGGTCAGGTTGCAGAAGACGAGTTCTTTTATGCCGAACAGAACGCCCGACTGGTTAAGAATGCCGAGGAATACTACCGCTCAATGTTTCATGGGCAAGTGTTGTCTTGGAACATACGCGATCGCCACATGGCAGAAACCCTAGATCACCTCGCCGCCCATTTAGATAAGCAAGGAGACCGCTCAAAGATTGTGGTTTGGGCGCACAACTCGCACCTGGGCTATGTACGAGCAACCGATATGGGAATTGCGGGTGAACTCAACCTCGGGCAATTGGTACGAGATAAATATGGTGATGATACCGTACTTATAGGCTTTACAACTTATACGGGTACAGTTACGGCTGCTTCTGGTTGGGGTGGTGTAACTGAACTTAAACAAGTTCGTCCAGCATTATCTGACAGTTACGAAGCTTTATTTCATGAAGCAGGTTTACCTCAATTTTTACTGAATTTACGGCAAGAAAATCAAGCAGTTACAGGACTAGAAAAACCGCGATTAGAGCGAGCGATCGGTGTAATTTACCTGCCCGAAACCGAGCGTCAAAGCCATTATTTCTACGCTCGACTACCTGACCAGTTTGATGCTGTAATCCATATTGATGACACTACGGGAGTGCAACCATTAGATCGCACTCCCTCTTGGGAAACAACTGAACCACCAGAGACATTTCCTTTCGCCGTCTAAATCAATCAGTGAGTTATTCGTCTAATAGTAAAGTTGTTAGGTAAGGCTACATAAACCATTAGATACATGATTGAGTCAATAGCAAATTAAGCGGCAATTTTACTGAGTGTTAGATGGTACGGTTATCCTCTACCTGTAAGGACTCTTTCTCATTGCTAGACTGAGAAATCTATTTACTCAGCCTTTAGCAGAACTTAAGTTGCAAGATTGTTGTCGCCGCCCTCTAAAATAGTCCCCTCTAAATTGGCATCCTCTAAATTAGCTCCTGTGAGATTGCTTCTTTCTAATGCAGCTTGGTACAGATTTGCCTGATGTAAATCCGCGATCGCCAAATCTGCCCCGCTCAAATCTGCTGCTTCCAAATTAGCTTCACTCAAATCAGCTTCACGGATGTCAGCGTGACTAAGAATCGCCTGTTCCAAGTTAGCAGCTTTGAGATTAGCCTGATTTAAAACGGCTTCATCAAGAATTGCACCTTCTAATATTGCATTGTCAAGAATTGCATCACTCAAATCGGCTTTACTTAAATTAGCCCCTCTTAAATCTGCACCATTGAGCGTAGCCCCGCTTAAGTCAGCCCGGCTGAGATTCGCCTGTTGCAAATTTGCTTCATCCAGCATCGCCCCATGTAAGATCGCACCACTGAGATTGATGTTTTCTAAGACTGCACCCCTCAAGTCAGCGATACTAAAGTCTCGCTCTCCTGCGGCATATAGTTGCCTGAGTTCTTCTACGTCCATCGACTAATACCCCGTTTTTGTTCAAATACAAGACTTGAGCTTTTTGTTGAAATGATGGATTGCTGAAAATACTTCAAAGCCGGAACACTTATTTCAGGAGATCCAAAAAATAAGATGCCCAGTCCTTCTCCTGCGATCGCCGTTGAAAGCAATTTGAACTAGACTACTCTTGAAGGTTGGTTTCAGCATCAATCGGCATCCCAATCGGGTCGGTATCAGGCAAAGTTCCTTGCATCCGATCGCTCGGAATGTCTGGATTGTTCTGGAGATTGACGGAACCCTTTTCGGAGAGTTGCTCGTCTGTAGAATAAGGCCCCATAATAGTAGAAGCTCCAGCAGTTTTGGGATCGCCACTTGCGTCAGCTTTTGTAAAGTTGGTAGCAATAGGGAAGTTAGTCGGATCTCCCTCCGGTTCGTTTCCTCCGATTGCGGCTTGTGCATCTAACATTGCACTCCCTGCAACATTAGTAGGTGTATTAGGTTCGGCTTGCCCTGATGCAACAACAGATTGATCTGGGGAAATAGCTGGATTTGATAGAGATGGGTCGTTCTCGCTCATATTTTTATCCAAAATATTAGTAATAGCAAAATAAGGGTAATCAGGTGTTTTGCATGGCAGGTGTAGATGCAAAGCGGTGATACCATTTCTTTGTGAGGTTGCGCCAAACCCTTTTAACTTCTTTCTTTGTGTCCTACCCAATACTTTTCGGTTAAGGGGGAAAGGGGAAAGGGAAAAGGTTTGAATTTCCCTTTCCCCATTACCCTTTAACCTTTCCCCAGACCAAAAGAGAGATTATTGGGTTTAACCGAAAAGTATTGGTGTCCTACCCTGCGGGAAGCCACTTCTCTTGGAGACGCTCCGCGAACGTGCCTATGCGTCTTTCTCTAACGAGACGCTGCGCGTAGCTTGCTTCGACCTAGTAGTCTGCCAACCCAAAAATGCTGCGTTATGGCTGGGTAAAGGGGAAGGGGTAAGGGTTAAGGGATTTGAAACCTTTCCCCCTTCCCCTTTACCCTTTACCCCGCCAAGTTCACTTGGCGAACTACTAGGAGTATGCCGTTTGTTTTTCCTTCTTAGTATTAGGACTTACGCAAAACTACACGCGCTAGGGGCAATTCATGAATTGCCTCTACCTGGAAATTAGGGTTTGGGCTATTGTTTGCGTAAGTCCTGTTCAAAAATCAAATATGAGCCCTATCGTTACTTCAGGTACTAGTATTTGATTTTTCGCCTGGGCGTTCGGTAGCAGGAGGGAACTTAACACTTTCTTCGACTCTATGGACTTCTGTATTAGTCTGCTCCTCAGACAGGAGATCGTCAGGATTTAATGATTGATCGGCAGCATCATCAATTACTCCATTGGCATTAATATTGGGTTTATTAGAAGCACCTTTATGGCTAGCATGTCCACCAGGCATAACTATTACCTCTCATTTTTATAACTAAGCACCCCTAGCCTAAACTCTTTTGTTTGGAGAAATACACTATCAGAAGGCTTATAGCAGAACTATCAGAATCCAGTCTGGAGTTATATAGATTTCTCGTAAGGGCATAGCAATGCTGTGGCCCTAAGTATTTGTATGATTATTTTTAAAGTGAAATGGTATTACAAAAAAGTTAAAAACCATCTTTTCTAATCAGGGATGCTTAAGAGGTTGTTTGAAAAGTGGTGACTGAGGTATCCAAAACTTTAGATCCTCCTAAATCCTCCTTTTTAAGGAGGACTTTGAAAAGGTTATTCCCCGTTAAAAAAAAGGGAGCTGAATACAAGCGTAGAATTTTCAAACATCCTCTAGGACAGTTTGCTGATGAACTAATTCAAGAGGTGGACAAACATTAATAAATGGGTAGGTTTGTCCAGAAATTAAGTTACAGTTTCAAATCCTGTCACACCGAAATTGGTTCTTCAATATTTACCACCACAGCTTGTAGTTCCTTCGCTTTCTCCTCCGGTAAAGCATCATTGGCAAACATCCCCGCCGCAAGTTCAGTTCCCGCTAAATACTTTAGCCTTTCGCTTGTCCGATATGGTGGAAAAAACTCGGCGTGTAAATGCGCTTCGGGATGGGCTAAACCATCCGTGGGTGCTTGGAACCAAGCCATCAAGTAAGGAAACGGGCGATTCCACAAGCCGTCATACTTGAGAGTGACAGTTTTTAACGCCTTAGCAAGTCCCCAACGTTGTTCAGGGGTAAGATCCATAAAAGTGCTAACTGGCTCTTTTGGTGCAATCCAGACTTCATAGGGATAACGAGCGCATACCGGGACAAATGCGATCGCATACTCATCTTGATAAATAATCCGTTGATTGTCTGCAATCTCCTTCTGAATCAAGTCTTGCAGTAAACCCCGCCGATGTTTTTCATAATACTCCTGCTGCATTGACAGCATCCGCGCTGGAACAGGCGGTATAAAAGGATAGGCGTAAATTTGCCCGTGGGGATGGTGCAATGTTACACCCACCTCTACACCCTTGTTTTCAAATGGCAACACATACTGAATTTGGGGATTTAGTCCTAGTTCGCGGGTGCGATCGCCCCACACTTCCAACAGCAAATCCAGATGATCCAACTGCAAGGAACTCAAGGAGGCGCTGGCATCTTGAGTAAAAACCACTACCTCACAGGCTCCATTCGCTGGTAACGTTTCCACGATGGTATCAGGTGGATTGTTGGCTGTCGGACTCATTGAGGGAAAGCGGTTATCAAACACTGCCACGTCATACTTACCTTGGGGTAGTTCCGTTGGAAACTCAGGGTTGGTGGTAGGTGCGAGGGGATTATATTCTGGGGGCGGCATGAATGTCCGCCCTTGACGGTGACTCGCATAAGCTACCCATTCACCCCGCAAGGGGTGCCAGCGCAAGTGGGGATTAGCTTGCACTGGCTCATTACTAGGGCTAGTGGCTTCTAACTGACTAGTAATTGGGTAGCGACTGTATAACTTTAGTTTGCGTCCGTCGGGCTTTAACAGCTTGTGGGAGTACATAAACCTTGTCCTGAGAGGGTTGCTGCGCGGATTGCCTCAATGGGAAATTTCGGCGTGCGATCGCCGTACAATAAACCGTTAGCTTCTTGAAAGGTATCTGTTAATTGTGTGTAACAGAATCCGCTAAATAGCTCAATGTCATTAACTGTTTCGAGCAGAGCCGCGTATTTCATTTCTAGTTCGGAGATATTTGAGCAGTGTTCATATCCCCAAGCTTGATCGGCATTAGGTTGGTCAATGGGGGCATAGGCGATACCACCAAACTCGGTCAACATCACTGGTTGTCCCTGATGGGGATAGTTATCCAAGGTGAGAATACGCCCCCCAGGACGACTACGCTCAAATAAATCCGATATTTGAATATCCGCTCTGTAGCGATGAGCTAATCGCTCAGGCTGGCGTTCATAGTCGTGAATAGCAAGGATGTCGGTATCTGTACTTTCCCAACCATCGTTACCAATTACTGGGCGAGTCGGATCGAGAGTTTTAGTTAGGTGATACATTGCCAACACGTAGTTACGATGAGCCGCCGTTTCAACCAAATTTGGCACACCCCAAGATTCATTAAACGGCACCCACGCCACAATACAAGGATGGCTGACATCTCGCTTGATGATTTCCGTCCATTCATGGGTCATCCGTTCCACAGCTTTCGGCGTGAAGCGGTAAGCGCTGGGCATCTCCTCCCATACTAACAACCCTAAAACGTCTGCCCAATATAAAAAGCGGGGGTCTTCAATTTTTTGGTGTTTGCGTACACCGTTAAAACCCATAGCTTTGACGAGTTCTACATCATGTCGTAATGCTTCGTCACTGGGTGGAGTCATTAATGTCTCAGGCCAATAGCCTTGGTCGAGAACTAGCCGCAGATAGTAGGGGCGACCATTGAGCATAAAGCGATCGCGCTGAATGCTCACAGTCCGCATCGCTGTATAAGATTGCACTTCATCTAAAAGACGATCTTTATCCCATAGCTGAATTTGAGCATCTATCAGTGTCGGCTTTTCTGGACTCCACAGTAATTCATTACGGCAGTCGTCAATACCCGGATCGCTCAGAACAATGCGGCGGGTAATTTCTCCATTGAATACTTCATAAGTATCGCTTGCTAACACGCGATCGCCAGCGCTGAGTTTAATTTTAATTTGTACACCCGAAGTAGGTAAATTACCAGCCAGCCCAGCTTCAAACCCAATTTCCCACCGTTCGCAGTCGGGAATCCAACGAAGATTACCGATATAAGTCTCACCTACGCTCTCCAGCCAGACTGTCTGCCAAATACCACTTGTGCGAGGATACCAAATACTATGGGGTTTCAAGTGCCAATCTTGTTTACCACGAGGTTTGGCGAGGTCGTGCGGATCGTCTTGTGCCCACACTGTTACCTTTGTAGTACCACTGTCATTTAAGGCATGGGTAATATCGAGAGTGAAAGAGGTGTGTCCACCTTCATGCTCGGCTATGTATTTATCGTTTACCCACACACGAGCGCGATAGTCCACAGCGCCAAAGTGTAACAGTAATCTGCCGTCCCCTGGTGGTGTTTCAAACTCTCGCTCGTACCAGCAGTTTGGATGAAACCCGCGATCATTAATCCCACTTTTGGTAGATTCGGGCGCATAAGGAACTTCTATATGATGAGACCATTCGCTAAAATCGCCGGGTTCAACACATTTTCCCTGGTCATCAAATGCGAATTTCCACAGCCCATTTAAACTTTGCCAGCGCGATCGCTTTAACAATGGCCGGGGGTGTGCTGCTGTTAAGTCCACAAAATTACCATCGGTTTTAGAGGCTAACTTAACCTCAGGATTCTCCAAATCTAACAATTTCATTAAATTTCCTCCCTATCCATAACTCAATCAACCCCTGCTATAGATTAAATCCAGATCCAAATATTGGATTCCCGGATATAGCAGGAGTTTTTACCGCATCATTCATCGATCGGTTCGAGCTAGTAGCATTATATTTTTTCGTAGTCAATACTGATACCTTCTCTACTTGCGTGTTGAAGTATAACAATAAGTTTATATACCCCTAGCTCGTGACATTATGGCATATACATTACTAATCTTTGCCAGGTTATCTCAAAAAAAGCATTAAATTTAGGTGCCTATTAACTATCATAAATCTGCCACACAATAAAGTGGTTGTCATGAAAATTTTATTTATATAAATTGTTTAAATAAATGTTTTAAAATCATTTATTAGTCAATAAGCATTAGCAAACAAAAGAAAAATAACTAAAATCAGGTTATATAAGAGAATAACGGAACCATCCATTGAATATTGCTAGACAGATAGCATTTTTGCCTGCAACCACCCCAATTCTGAAGATAAAGTCAAGTTTGCCAGTGCAAGTGCAACTGATTTGCATAAATGCTTGGCAACATCAATTAAGCCTGCGAATGATTAGTATCGCAAGAGATACTACAAAAACACTTGGATTTGTAGCATCCTACGCGCTACATCTTAAATACTTGGGTAGAAAATAGCTCAAACCCTTATCAATCAAGTAATGACTGCTAACAGTTAACTTCAGAGCTTAATTTACCGAATAAAGTTAAATTTTAAAATCTATCAACTTCTTTTCAGCCTGAAGCCAATATTTTACAGACTTGCCATTTGGATAGCCCATTTTTTGCCAGATTGCATAAGCTTTCAAACAGATTTTATAGAAATTCAAAATTAAGAAAGCCAGGGTGATGGCTTAAATTCCAACTTTACCAAGTGCGCGTATGTCATCGTCTGAATGACCTAGCGATCGAAGTGGCATAACTATGTCGCTTTCTAAATCCGGGACATAATACGCAATCAGGCTTGCCGTGCTTTCAGGCTGCTCAGTAAGTAAGATTCGCACTCCGCTAAGAGCAGCTGGGTTGAAGAAGGCAGGAGGCAGAGGGCAGAAGGCAGAAGGAACAATTGCGCGGGAATTCAGACCCCGCCCAATTGTAAGCACCGTGTAGACGGCGGGGTTTTAGACCCTTGTTCCCAACTCTTGGAGACGCTGCGCGAACGGTCACAGCCAGAGGACTGTTGCAGCATTCCCTTCTGCCTCCTGCCTCCTGCCCTCTGCCTTTCTTGATAATGCATGACTTCCCGTGAAAAGTCAGATGCTGAATAGAACCTCGGAGGCCGCAGGCCACGGCGACCAGTCAACCGTCAGACCATCGTGAACGTCGGCAGCTGACCAGTGTTGTCAAACAGCCCGACGCTGTAGCTGCCTCCATACGGCACGATCGTTGCGTTTGATCGCACGGCGGCCCGCGCCCAGTCTGCGTTCCCAACTGCCGATGCTGCAAGTGCCGCCAGCCCAGTGGCTTGTATGCACTGCAAGAAGTACGCGCTGGTCACGAGGAGCAGGTCATACGTGGGCTGGTCGTAGTTCGCGATCGCGAGGAACACGTTCTGGGGCTGCCACGTTGCTTTGCCCCGTGCAACCCCGGCCGACTGGATCGCCAGGAGTGAGTCAACACCACCAACAACGTTGACAATCTCAGCGTAGCGACTGCCCGGCCGACTTGCGGCTTGCTCGGCGTGTCTGCGCCAGTTGTCGAGCGGGCGGATCTCCTCGACAGCATAGGTGCCTTCAAAGAGCAAGGTTGGGTTGTAGATGAAGTAGCCCACAGGAGCCATCGCATTCGTCGGCTTTGAACCAGTGAGAATTTGGTCGAGGTAGCCCGCGTTATACCCGTAACTGTCAGTGAGTCCCTGGAGCTGCCCGCCCCGAAGACTCCCCTCAGCGTAAGCGATCGCTCCGGCATCGTTGCCGTTGAATGCTGTGAGCGCAGCGTTAATTCGCGTCACAATCGCGTTAAAGCTATTCGCAGTCGGCAAAAATCCGGGACGTGGGTTCGGCGAACCCGGCACCGGGAAGCGGATGAAAGCGTCGCGCAACCACACGCCGCCAAAATACCCGGCGAGGTGCATCAGCCACAGCAACGTCGAAAGCGACGGGTCGCCGGGTTCGGACGGTCGGAGTGTCTGCTCGAACACGTACACCGGGACGTAGCGTGAGAGGAAGTCGATCGGATTCTGACTCGCCGCCGGGGTCGCACGCGCGTAGGCGCTCACGAGTCGGTCGAGGAGATCCCGATTCTCGCTCATGACGGTTCGGAGGTTGTCAAAGAACGGGTAGGGGGGCAGGTTGAGCTGTAGCTGAGGTTGGCTTTGTGCAACGGCGATGCTGCCGAAAACTCCGGTTCTTGAAAGGGACGTAGCGGCAAGTCCGGTCGCTCCCGCTCTCACCGCGCCAATGAAGAACGCACGGCGCGAGATGTGGTTGTGCATGATGATTCCCTCTGCTACTGAATTAAAATACAGTAAATTTACTAAATCTCCAATTTCAAGAATTTTCTATATAAATTAATGGGCTTATTTATCAACAAGCAACTATCAAGTAAATATCAGGTATAAAGGATAGCGGCTAAGAGCGACACCGATAGCGTAGCGTAAAGCCTGCGGCATGGCTTCTCTACGAGACGGACGCTACGCGTAGCTCGCTTCGCTTCTCCGTAGGAGTACGCTTAGAGCGGCGCAGGAGCGTCGCAGCCCGTCGTAGACATCGCATACAAAAAAGCCCAGTCATCTGATAACTGGGCTTTCATTATCTCAATCAATCATTGGAGGTAGAGTAGTTTCACTCTATGCAGCAGCTTGTTCAAGATTAACCTTGACAACTTCTTATCTCCCACGTCTCGGCAACAATAACTATCTGGGAAATTACCCTTGCCGAGCCGCTCCTGAATGAGACGACCGCCAAAAACATACTTATTAATGTGGGTAGTTAATTTTATTGGATACCAGTTCATGCGGGGTACTCAGAATGTTCGTAATAATCTCGTGGCGTACAGGGATGGATTGTCTAGAACAATTCTGGCAGTTTAGTAACTTTAAACCGCAAACGATGTAAACCACCAGATTAAGGTGCTAAGACCAACAACAATAATCGTTGTGGTAACAGGATGCTTCTTAGCCTTCACGTAGAGGCTGCCCGATCGAATCCAGCCTTGGTGAGTCCCCCGCTCATGCATACCGTAGCCAGCTCGATAGAGCGCATTGTCTTCTCGATCGCGCGAGGGGCGATCAGATTGTTGCGAGGGAAACGCCCAAAGCTCTATCAACTTGTCTGTGAGCCGTGGTGAGATACCAGCCAACACCGCCAGAGCCTTAGCTTGGAAACCGACGAACATATCTCGTTTCGGATGTTCTGCCGCATACAATATTGCTTCAGCGACCGCTTCGGGTGGGTAAATCATGCCGCGATGTGCAGGTTGTTTTGGCATATAGCTGCGAGCATGTTCGTTGTATGGAGTGTCAATGCGTCCGGGGTGAATCAATGTTACTGATACAGGAGCGCCTTCAGCCTCCAACTCTGTTCGTAGGGCATCTGTCCAACCATGCAGCGCATGTTTTGAAGCCGAATAAGTTGACTGAACCGCCACCGCTCGATCACCCAGAAAGCTGCCAACATTGATTAACGCCCCACTGCTGCCGCTTTTGCGCTGTTTGAAGTGGTTCACAGCAGCGCGGGAGCCATAGACAACGCCCCAAAAGTTCGTGTCAAACATCCGCTTCATATCGGGGATTGAAACATCCATACAACGACCAAAGATCGATACGCCTGCATTGTTAACCCACGTATCAAAACCGCCAAATTCAGCGATCGCTTTTTCGGCGATGCGATTCACATCTTCTTCTTGCCCAACATCAGCTACGACATAGATCGCCTGCCCACCTTTGCCACGAATTTCATCAACCAGTTGACGGAGAGCATCTTCATTTCGTGCAGCCAGGACAAGCTTTACACCCTGTTTTGCCGCCATTCTAGCGGTTACTAAGCCAATACCACTAGAAGCACCTGTAATGACAACAACTTGGTTTCGGAGAGGTTTCAGGGAAATAGCCATAACTTTTCATTCAAACAAGATTTTTGTACGTTTATCTGTTATTGGGCATAAAGCAGAATGTCAGAGTACAGCTTTATGCTGATAGATAGTCTGCCAAGAACTTGAAGACGTGAGACTTAATGGTATTGACTTGGATTTCGTCCCACTAAATTGATTTGAAAGCAGGTTCTCGGCAGATCCGCAAATGCCAGGGCAGGTTTAGCCAAAGCATCTGCAATGAGACTGATAGAAATTGGCATCAAAGCAAAGCGCTATGGAAGAACGGGCTGACCGCCAGTAACGGGAATCACCGCGCCTGAAACATAACTGGCTTCGGAAGAAGCTAGCAGCACGTATATTGGTGCAAGTTCGGCTGGCTGTGCGGGGCGCTTCATTGGGTACTGCTGCCCGAACTGTGTCACTTGTTCGTTTGGCATAGTTGCCGGAATTAACGGTGTCCACACGGGACCCGGCGCGACAGCGTTAACTCGAATACCCTTTTCGGCTAGTAACTGCGCCAACCCACCAGTGAAGTTTACGATCGCCGCCTTGGTCGCCGAATACGCCAGTAGCTTCGGCTTCGGTTCGGCTGCATTGATGGAAGCAGTATTGATGATGGCGCTACCTGGTTGCATGTGTGGCACTGCGGCTTTGCACAGGTAGAACATCGTGTAGATGTTGGTTTTGAAGGTGCGATCGAACTCCTCTGACGAAATCTCATCAAGGCTTTCTCGCGTCATCTGGAAAGCAGCATTGTTAACGAGGATATCGATTTTGCCGAACTCACTCCGCGCCCGCTCAATAATCTGTTGACATTGCGCTTCTTGCTGGATATCGCCTGCAATAGCGACGCACTTACGCCCCTCTTTTTCGACGATGCGAACGGTTTCCTCTGCATCCGGTTCTTCGTTTAAATAAGCAATTAGCACATCAGCACCTTCACGGGCGAAGGCAAGCGCGACTGCCCGCCCGATGCCAGAATCGCCACCCGTGATAATAGCCGCTTTACCTTGTAGTTTTCCAGAACCAGAATAAGAATTTTCGCCATAATCTGGCTTCGGTTTCATCTGTGACTCTAGTCCTGGCACTTCTTGTTGTTGTTCAGGAAATGGCGGCTTTGGTTGTTGTTCTTGTAGGTTCTGTGAAATCATTAACTCTCCTTTCAACAGGGTTTTGAATACAAAAAGCTAAATCAAGTAAGGCTGCTTTTGCTCAAGCGCCTGATGCAGCGTTTGCTGTAGTGGTTGTCCTTTTGTGGTTCGATTATTTCTTCTTTATAATTACCAAGTAACTGTATATTACTTGACCTAACTTCTACCTATAGGCTGAGATTAATTCTGAGCTCCTGTGTGTTTATAAACACAAATATATTTAAAGAAATTGGAAGTGATCTTTAAGTGAATTTAGATTAATGCTTAATTTTGTCTACACTGCGGATTAGTTTAAATTCTCCAGTCTGCTTAGGCTTAAATCAATCTCGTAAAATTGAGATTGAGGCACAAGAAAATAGTTCTGTTTATTTTTAAAATCATCCACAATAGAACCATGAATAAGTAAGTGGGCGTAAATAATTGTCGTTGGAATAAGGCAATATTTACAAGGGTTTTAGCCTAGTTTATTTTTCTTTACATCTAGGACTCGTATTTGATTTTTGAAAAAATTAAGTACAACTCAAAGAAGCTTCTTAACTGTTGCCTATTGCCCCCTTATCGCCCTTGCACCGCGCAAATAATTTCATAAATCAAAACTGATTGCTATAGTTTGATTTTATTGTGGCAGCTTACTTAGTAATCTGCTAATGACTAGATAGTCACAATGATATTAGTGCTTTCAATTGCTTTCAATATACAAAAATCCCCCTTTAACCTGACGGTATAGAGGGGGAGATAGCTAAGGTCAGAGGATATCTATCAAAAATTTCAACCGAATTTCCCGGCAGTTGAAGCTATGAGGAATGCTGCATAAGTAAGGATGTAGCCAACTGTGAAGTGAGCTAGACCTACTAACCAACCCTGGACAATAGACAGAGCAACAGGCTTATCTTTCCAGTGAACTAAATTAGCTAGCGGAGTGCGTTCGTGTGCCCAGACAAGAGTTTCAATTAACTCTTGCCAGTACCCACGCCAGCTAATCAAGAACATGAAACCAGTTGCCCAAACCAGGTGTCCAAAGAGGAACATCCAAGCCCAGACAGACAAATTATTTGTGCCGTAGGGGTTATAACCGTTAATTAACTGAGCGGAGTTAGCCCAGAGGTAATCACGGAACCAACCCATCAGGTATGTAGAGTTCTCATTGAACTGAGCGACGTTACCTTGCCAAACGCCTAGATGCTTCCAGTGCCAATAGAAAGTTACCCAACCAAGGAGATTCAGCATCCAGAAGATGGCGAGATAAAAAGACTGTTCCCAAGAGGAAGTTTGGCAAGTACCGCCCCGACCAGGCCCATCGCAGGGGAAGGTGAAGCCGAAGTCCTTTTTATCAGGCATCAATTTGGTACCACGAGCATCTAATGCGCCCTTGACACAAATTAATGTGGTAGTGTGCAACCCTAAAGCGATCGCATGGTGAACCAGGAAATCACCAGGCCCAATCGTTAAGAACAGGGAGTTAGTGCCGGAGTTGATCGCTGCTGTCCAGTTTGGCAACCAGACGTTACCGTAGTTGGGCCAAGCTGTATAGGCAATGCTATCTGGGTTAGATAGTAAAGCATCCATGCCATACAGTAGTTTCCCGTGAGCAGATTGGATAAATTGAGCAAACACTGGCTCAATCAAAATTTGCTTTTCAGGAGTGCCAAAAGCAACTACAACATCGTTGTGGACATACAGACCAAGGGTGTGGAAGCCTAAGAATAGCGACACCCAACTCAGGTGAGAAATAATCGCTTCTTTGTGCTGAAGTACGCGCTCCAGGACGTTACCTTTGTTTTGCTCTGGGTCGTAATCCCGAACCCAGAAGATACCAGCATGGGCGAATGCACCAATCATCAAGAACCCAGCGATGTACTGGTGATGAGTGTACAGTGCCGCCTGTGTTGTGTAGTCCTTACCGATGAAGGCGTAAGGAGGCATCGAGTACATGTGCTGTGCCACTAACGACAGAGCAGTGCCCAGCGCTGCCAAGTGTATAGATAACTGGAAGTGCAGCGAGTTGTTATAGGTGTCGTATAGCCCTTGGTGCGGTAAGTTGAACTGACCTTCAGTTTGAATGCCAAAGAAACTTCTGGAGTTGAGCATTTCTTTGATGCTGTGACCAATCCCGAAGTTAGTCCGGTACATGTGACCGGCAACGATAAAGATAACTGCGATCGCTAAATGGTGATGAGCCATATCGGTCAGCCATAGCGATTCAGTCTGGGGATGAAAGCCACCCAAAAAAGTCAGAATAGCAGTCCCTGCGCCTTGAGATGTGCCAAACAGATGCCCTGCTGTATCAGGATTCTGAGCGTATACACCCCAGTCACCCCTCCAGAAAGGTGCTAAACCTGCTGGGTGAGGTAAGGTAGTCAGAAAATTATTCCAACCAACATGCTGACCGCGAGATTCGGGAATGGCAACGTGAATAAGATGCCCAGCCCAAGCCAGAGAACTAACACCAAACAAACCTGCCAAGTGGTGATTCAAACGAGGTTCAGCACTCTTGAACCAAGCCAAGCTGGGACGATATTTAGGTTGCAAATGGAGCCAACCAGCAAACAAGAACAATGCTGCTAACAGCAACAAGAACACTGAACCTTGATAGAGGTCATTGTTCGTCCGCATTCCAATGGTGTACCACCAGTGGTAGACACCAGAGTAAGCAATGTTAACAGGATAGGGAGCGCCCCCTTGGGTAAAAGCTTCTACTGCTGCTTTGCCAAAATGAGGGTCCCAAATTGCGTGGGCGATTGGGCGAATATGCAGGGGATCTTTAATCCACTGTTCAAAATTACCTTGCCAAGCTACGTGGAACAATAGGCTAGATGCCCACAGAAATATGATTGCCACGTGACCGAAGTGAGTAGCGAAAATCTTTTGGTAAAGATTTTCCTCGGTCATACCATCATGGCTTTCAAAATCATTTCCCGTAGCGATCGCATACCAGATCCGACGTGTAGTCGGGTCTTGTGCGAGATCCTGGTTAAATTTAGGATATTTTGTGGCCATGCAATTTAATTACATCTCCTTAAACGCTAATCCAAGTTACTAGTTCTAGTGAGCCAGCAACTTTTTACAATTGAATCAGCACCCTTTCAGCCTTGAATTGGATGTCAATCTAAATAGCAAAAGCTGATGAGTATTGAGTATAAAACAGGGTTAATTCTTAGACTTACATCATTAGGCGGTATGATGCAATTCATTTCCATAGAAGTAATAAACTAATTAATGACTACCATTTCCATCTAACTATCGGAGGATATTTTATTAAATGAACTTGTAGTCTTAAATACAGTCCCAAAGCTGCAAAATTTACTACTTGTTATTAACACGAGCTTAAATTTTGTAAGTATGTGCCATGATAACGATTGTTTGAGCAAAATAAAACACAAAACTAAGCTCAAGTTTATCTAGGACATGGTAAGCCGTAATACCAAGACATCGTAGTTTTTGGAAAAACTGAGTTAGATAAATTACTTAGGGGTTAATAATTCCGTAGTAAATGGCGACAACAAATAAGAAAGTAGCCAATATAACCAGGGTAAAACCATAGCGAACCAGTGGGTTGGGTAAGTCCTGATTGGTGATTACACTATCCCTTTGTACCTGAGTAATAGGCTCAGATTTCCCGGTTTCTTGGGGATTCATATCGCTAGCTGTGTTCTCTGGCAGGGGAACATTATTTTCTGTTATTTTGTTTTGAGTCTCTTGGGATTTCATGGGCTTTTTTTTGATATCTTTAGTAGCTCCTGCGCTTTTATAATTTCAAAAATTTACTAATGAGTACATCTTTCTTGAGAACTACCTTGGCTTGATGTGCGATTCGCCTAGAGGAGTTAGTCGATATGAAGTTGCTCTGTAATTGCGAATACACTTTTTTAAGCAACTGGATGAAATTTAAATTTTTGAGTTTTTATAAAATTACCAATTAGCGAAGTGAGTATATTTGCCGATGATACTTTACCAGAGGAGAAGGTAAAGGGATTACAAGTAGTAGTAATACGGTTAGGTTAAAGGGGAAAGGGAAAAAGGGAAAGGTTTTGAATAAATCCTTTACCCTTTATCCCTTTCCCTTTCCCCAGACCACAAGAAAAGTGAAAAATGCTTATCTGAACCGTATTGCAAGTAGTAGTTGTAAATATTGAAATGCCAAACTCGATATAATACCGTACTCACGCTTTTTTCAAACCGTAGACATACGCATATAAACACAGATGAATCTCATAATTGTCTGTATTCATCATCTGGTTACTAATTTTCTATGAACGAGGAAGTCTCCAAAAAGCTCGAATTAATCAGGCAAACCTTGCGTGAATCTGAAGTGCAAGGCGTGCGTTTGCGTGGTACAGACTGGTTTGCCTGGGCGACGGCTGGTGCTTCTAACACCGTGCTGCTGACTGCTGAAACTGGTGTAGCAGAAGTATTAGTAACTACTGAAGATGCCTGGGTATTGACGGATGAAATTGAAGCGCAGCGTCTTCAGGATGAAGAACTGCCTGCTAATTTTAAGGTGTATGTGAACCCTTGGGCTGATTATGCTGCCCGTGAGTCTTTTGTTCGTGATGCCACTAGCGGCAAAATAGCAATTAGCGATCGCCCCATTTCCAATTTAGAAAAGCCGTTACCCTCATCTCTGCAAAAACATAAACAGGTAATGATGTCAAGTGAATTAGAGCGATATCGTCAAGTTGGGCAAAAAGCTAGTCAGGCAATGACAGAGGTACTCAAAGCCGCCAAGCCAACTTGGACAGAATATCAATTAGCGGGTGCGGGTGCAGAGGCTTTATGGGCGAAAGGGTTGCATCCAGCGCTGACACTGGTAGCGGGTGAAAGGCGTTTACCCTTATACCGTCATGCTACACCCACGGGAGAACAGATTGGACGGCAAGCGATGCTGGTGTTTTGCGCTAGAGGTTATGGTTTGTATGCAAATCTGACTCGATTTGTTTGTTTTGGTGAGCTTTCAGGCGAGCAGGCCGAATTGCATTCCCATGTGCGCGAAATAGAAGCAGTAGTTTTGAATTTGTGCCAACCCGGAACCACACTCGATGCAGTTTATCACGCCCTAGCTGAGGCTTATGAGCAGCATGGATTTCCCAACGCCATCCGCGAACATCACCAAGGAGGAACCACTGGATATTTAGCGCGAGAAATCGTAGCAAATCCAACTACTACTGATACTTTGGCAGAAGGTATTGCTGTCGCTTGCAATCCTAGTTTACCAGGGGCAAAGGTTGAAGATACTTTTGTGATTCTCAAGGATGGAAAGTTGGAAAATCTGACTTTTGATCCAAATTTTCCTAGTGTTGAGGTAGAAGCAAGATTGCGCCCTGTACCTTTGTACAATTAAAAATTATGGATTTTCAACAAGTATTCGGTAAACCACCTGAAACTCAAGCCAGTGCGCCAGGAAGAGTAAATTTACTCGGCGAACATACCGACTATAACGATGGCTTCGTTCTGCCAACTGCGATTCCTCAATCCACGACGGTACAGCTAGGTTTGAGTAGCGATAGCCATCATCACTTTTACTCGGAAAATCTCAACGAGCAAGTGAGCATTTTAGATATAAACCATTCCCCGTCTGGATTTGCCAGTTATATTTTTGGCTGTATTGAAGTTTTACAAAAGGCAGGATACAAAATACCATCGCTTTGTGTGTACGTTAAATCATCGGTTCCTATGGGTTCGGGTTTGTCTAGCAGCGCGGCTTTAGAAGTGGCAACACTTCGGGCATTACGCCAACTTCTGAACCTTCCCATTGATGACGTTGAAATCGCCCAATTCGCCCAGCAAGCAGAAATTCATTATGCTGGCGTGCAGTGCGGCATCATGGATCAGATGGCTTCTAGCTTGGCTGATACTGAACATATCTTATTTTTAGATACTCGGACTTTAAAACGCCGGGTGATGCCTTTGCCAGACAACGCCGAGATTTTGGTTATTGATAGCGGTGTACCCCGCACCCTGGCAACTAGTGGTTATAACCAGCGCCGGGCTGAATGTGAGGAGGCGGCGCGATCGCTAGGAGTTAAGGCACTACGAGATATTACTGATGTTGAGGTAACAGAAAAACTACCCGAACCTCTACGGCGGCGTGCCCGTCATGTGGTTACAGAAGATAACCGCGTCTTGGAAGTATTGCAGGGAGTAACATCTGAGCGCTTTGGCGAGTTGATGAACGCATCCCACGCCAGTTTGCGAGATGATTACGAAGTGTCCGTACCTCCGCTGGATACTCTAGTGGAACTGTTGCAAAAAACTCCGGGAGTGTTTGGTGCAAGACTCACCGGTGCGGGTTTTGGCGGTGCAAGTGTCGCTTTAGTTGTGGCTGGTGAAGCGAGAAGTATTGCAACCTATGTTCTTGAACAATACAAGCAAGCAGGTTACAACGGACAAATTTTGGTTCCTTCCTTGGAGTTAAGTGATGCAGCCTAAAGTTGTTTATGGAAATGCAGCCATTGAAGGTGTAAATCGTTGGGGATGGTTCATGGGTCACTTTATCACCCCTGAAGACGATCCACGTTCCACGGAAATGCTAGAAGTAAAATGGGCTGTTCACAAAGCAGGTGACAGTAGAACTGAATGGGCAGTAAATAACCAAGCTGCTACGCTTTCAATTCTCATTGACGGAGAATTTCGGCTGCAATTTGAAGATAGAGAAATTTTATTATCTCGTGAAGGTGATTATGTTCTTTGGTGTGCAGGCGTTCCCCATTGGTGGCTTGCTGAGTCCGACTGCACTATTCTGACTGTCAGATGGCCTTCAAAGCCAGGCGATAGTGTTGCAATGGCTGGAGCATCAAAGAGTTAGTTTGCAAAGTAATTAAGTAGATTGGCGCAATTAAAGCTAACTGGCAAGGGCTGTCATTTGTCATTGGTCATTAGTAAAGACTTTAAGACTATTTACGTTTGGTAACATAATTTGGTTTATTTCTACCAACTTACTTAGGCATAAATAATTTTAATTAATTGTTACGGAGAATCGGTATCAGCCACTAATTTTGAAAATAGTGCGCTACCATCGACGAGCAATTAAAAAATCTCCTAGAGGTCTGATATTAATACGACTCTAGTTATAAGTTGAAGAGGATAAAAAAGATGGTTCAAAGTATAGGCGGTATAGCGAAATATTCAGCTACCGACCTAGACCGGTTCGCTCAAGAACTGAATAAAGACGGAATTTGTGTGATTCCTGGTGTTTTTGAGCAAAAATTAATTGACGAGTGGACACAAGCTTTTGAAAAATTATTTCACGAGCGTCAAAATCAACCAGGTGGGTTGGCTCCTCGTGAAATTTCCCGCTACTATCTAACCTTGCCTTGGATTTATCCATTTGCTAATGAATTAGTTTTTGCCAACCCAGTGATTATGGGTGTCCTAGAGCGCGTGTTTTTCCAAGAATACGTGATGGTTCAGATGGGCGTTGATGTCCCATTTCAGGGTTCAGATTATCAGGAGATCCATCGGGATTTTCGCCCATTGTTTAGCGATCGCATAGTTACACCACTTTACGCCCTAGCAGTTAACTTTCCCCTGGTGGAAGTAACCGCAGAAAACGGCCCGTTCCAAATGGCTCGTGGTACTCATGTATTACCGCGAGAAGAAGGATTAAAGAAGGTTGCCAGTGGTGAAATTCCGATGGAATCCTTTTATATGCAGGCAGGTGACGTGATGGTGCGATCGCCTTTAGCACTGCATCGGGGTTCCCCAAATCGGACAAACCAGCCAAGACCTATGGTAGTCATGGGCTATGCGATGCATTGGTTGCACACACCAAAAGTAGAATTGACTCTCCAACAAGACTACTATGAGAGCCTACCGGTGGAGATGAGGCAGATGCTGCGGTGTCAGGTAGTTGAACAGTTACCTAAAGAAAAACTTGAAACTTATGTAAATTTCAAATACTAGTAATTGACATTAGTCACTTCTCGCTTTCGTGAGGTATAAGGTAGGGGCGCACAGCTGTACGTCCCTACAAATCTCTGTACCTCATGTAGTAGGAACCGTTGATAAATTTATTCTTTGGTTATAACGATGGTAAAGTTATTCTAACTATTAGCAAATATTAAGTTAGATTGTGGTTTTAATTACCAAATTGAAGCATTTTTATTAAAAGAATTTTATTAAAAAAGTTATACAACTAGTTCTATCTAAGGATAGGAAATCTTTGAGGAACTGAAAGCTATTATTTTATTAAAATAACCTATCAAATAAGGTACAAATTTTTTATGACATCACAAACTCCTCCGGATAGTCGGCAAGATGAAGTTAAATATGATCCTCAAGATAACCCTGGAACCCAAACAACTGTGCCAACTACAGAAGAGGGTGATACTCCTCTTGATGAAAGATATCGGATGACTGGTCAAGAATCAGGTACAGATGTTCATCGTGGTGCTGAATCTGAAGCACCTGGAGGTTCTAAGTCACCTGGTCATCCTAATCAAGGAACGGACTCTCGTTAAAAAGGTTCTGGCATCTAATCAAGATAGAATGTTCATTTTTGCCATTCAAGACTTAATTTCTCTAAAGTTTGCCGCAATTTATCCTAAACCTAGAATCAAGCGAACCAGCTTAAAATTTTTTATCTAAATTTTAAGCTGGTTCGCTTGATTTTAAAAAATTCTACTCTATTAATTTTTATCAAAAAAGGCAGAGGCCAGGAGGCAGAAGGAATACTGCACCAAATTTTTAATTTGGTGGCTCCCGTTAAGTATGGTGCTGAATCCCCTTCTAAGCGGAACCTCCTGCCTTCTGCCTCCTGCCTCCTCCTGCCTCCTCCTGCCTCCTGCCTCCTTCAATTCACCCTTTTGCTGCTACCTTGCTTTAGTTAACTTTGCTGCTCTAGAATTTATTAGCTTCACCTTTTGCGATCGCAATATTTACAGAATTAAGATGCAAACTTATACTAATCCGGTCTACAAAGGTTATTTTGCCGACCCTTTCGTTTGGCAACACGAAGGGATATATTATGCAATCGGCACGGGCGCAGCAGAAGCAGAAGGAACGGTAGATGAAATACCGGATGCAGCAAATATTAACTCCAATAACAAATCGCGTGTCTTTCCTCTGTTACGCTCTTTCGACTTTGTGAATTGGGATTATGTTGGTAACGCACTATTGCGGCCAGACCCCGCCCTTGGCGATAATTTCTGGGCCCCCGAAGTTGCTTACTGCGATGGACAGTTTTATCTCTACTATTCTGTGGGACATGAAGACAAGAATCATCAGTTACGTGTGGCTACAAGCGATACTCCATTAGGCCCTTATCAAGATGTTGGTGAGTCACTTGTAGATCCAAAATCTTGTCCTTTTGCGATCGACCCACACCCATTCCAGGATGACGATGGACAGTGGTATTTGTTTTACGCCCGTGACTTTCTGGATACATCGGATGCAGCGCGTGTTGGTACAGCGTTGTTTGTAGACCGCCTCCAAACCATGACTAAGCTTGCTGGTGAAGGGAAAGTGGTTTTACGTGCGCGATCCGATTGGCAACGGTTTTTAGCCAACCGCTTGATGTACGGTGAAATCTATGATTGGCATACTTTAGAAGGCCCTTGCGTTCGCAAGCATGAAGGGAAATACTACTGCTTTTATAGCGGTGGACGCTGGGAAACTGAGAACTATGGTGTAGATTATGGCGTTGCTGACAACGTGATGGGGCCTTACTCTGATGCAGGTAACGAAACCGGGCCACGGGTGCTAAAGTCTGTTCCTAATTTTGTTAGAGGGCCGGGACATAACTCTATTGTTATTGGGCCAGATGGTAAGACTGAGTATGTTGTTTACCATGCTTGGACGCAAAACATGGATATGCGGCAAATCTGCTTAGATATGCTGATCTGGAAACCAGGAGGGCCATCTTGCAATGGCCCTACCTGGACACCGCAGACTATCAGTAACTATTGAAGATTTTGCGATACATTAACACCGCTCACTTTAGCTGGTATGACAACGCTATAGTAGCCAGCTGCGATTGCAGCTAATGCATTAAGCAAAACATTAGCGCCGAACAATGGCATTAAGCCGAAAAATGTCTTACCCAAAGGCAACAATCCTATGATCGCCAGCAATGCATAAGAAACTGCAAAACCACGATTGAATAGACGCGCAGTGGTAGTATTGTTGTAAGAAGTGATTCCTAACAATCCTACGGCGCAACGTACAATGTTATGCAAAAAGTTGGTGGGAATTAGGCCAAAGATATAACCAAAACCCGCAGAATAAGCACCAGCAGATTCATCAAGTGGAACAAAAGATTCGTTCGTTCCTGGTAATGAAACTAAAGCTGGTACAAATCCAGCTAAACCTAAAAGTAAATAAGTGATTCCGATAGCCAAAGCAATGTAACGCTCGATCATTTTTGCCTGGTTAATGTTTTCCATCTTTTTTCTCTTGGTAAGTGTGTAGATGTTTACGAAATAGTAACCGCTAGCTAAGAAATCATGAAAATCTAATTTTTTAATAGATATAAATAGATTACTTCTAGCTGGTTAACTGTCTAAAGACAATATTTATAATTCAACTTTGCCTTTCATATATTTCACTCTACCAAAAGTAATGAATGCTATCTTAAACAAGGCTTAGAGGTTTGGGTAATTTGGGTTTTATGCTTTTTTTCTGCATTAAAAAATATATTTCTATTTTTGTCATATCTCCTTGTTTTAGCAACTTCTAGAAATGGCATTTTTTGCTCATGATTTAACATTTTATCCTGAGACAAATTATTTAAGGGCGAATAGATATCTACCTCATATAGCCAAATCATAGTCTCATAACCAACTCGACCCATTTCTGGCTCTAAACCCATAGGCATCTCTAGCAAATAAACCCAGCTACCTGACTGAGGGCGGTAATTTTTGATGATGCCTTCTCCGCCGATAAACTCTACCTTTTGACCGCTACGAAACTTAGGTGCTGACAAAACATTTGCATTCATTACTCGCAATTCCTTCGACTAATATAGGGCTTATATTTGATTATTGAAAAAATCCTCTATAGCTCAAAGAGGTTTATTGGCTGTAGTAAGATTGCTTATTCCCTGTTGCCTTCCTGCACGAACAGAAATTAAAGACGCTCGATGAATTGCTACCGCTTCGCTATCGGATTGCTATAGGGTGATAACTAACGTTGTAGCTAATATAAAACTTGTGATTATCTGTCACAGGTTTAAATGTATTCTCTGTCAGTCGTTTTAAGATTAAGTTTGAGTTTTTATACCTAAAGTCATAATTTTAATTGAACAAATTAAATCTTTCAGAGTAAAAAGCTTCCAGCACTACCTATTTATTTGAAAACTCTGAGATAGAAAAAAGCGATCGCTTCTAATGATGGAGCGATCGCATGAGGTTTATGAATTGAATTACGAGTAATTGTACACACAGTCAAAAAGCTTTTAAACTACCCAAGGTTGAGAGAACATATAGAACATATATCTCATCAGGGTGAAATTTATAATACTTCTTTCAAAGAAACCAACAATAAAAGAAATTGCTTCATTTACTATGGTTCATAAAATAATTGTTACAACAATATGTATTCAAGGTAACAAAAAAGTATGTATTTTGTAAAAAGCAATACTGCCTTTACCTAAAAAATTATCAATTTACACATACTATTAGGGTAAAATATTTAATATGAATAACAAAGCAAGCTTATAAATAAGCTAATTTTATTATTTTTAATATTAAAAATAATTGTTTTAATGATTTTGTGTACGAAACCGAACAGACAAACACAACTATATTTGCATAGGTTTATAAATAAAAAGTACGTTACATAAATTAACATTCACTTGATTTTAAATTTTAGATTTTTATAAAAATATAGTGCTTAGGACTTAAGAAAAAGGTAACTTTATATTTATTTGGGTAGATGAAAAAATTAGATATAAAACGGTACATTGTTATTAATGCAACCAAGTATTTATTATACCCATTCGATATTGAAAAGCAGCAAAATATGTTGCAAGCTTTTGTATGAAAGTAAGCTTGGTGCTGCCTTACAAAGAAAAGGTATTAGCGTTTGGCTAGTCAGAATTAATAATTTAAATAATGAGACGAACTATGACAAGTGAAAAATCTCAAGTCAAAAACAATGGTGTCAGCAATGTTATTTCGCCGAAGCAGCGTAAAACAAAGCGATCGCAGTTAGCTGAAACGCAATCATCGAATCAGTCACGGTTGAATTTAACTTCGTCTAACAAAAAAGTTCAATCAACGGAAACCTTTAAAGACACACCTGATATAGTTTGCTTATCTCATTTGCGTTGGAATTTCGTCTATCAAAGACCACAACATCTTCTTAGTCGCTGCGCCCAAGGAAAGCGAGTCTTCTTTATTGAGGAGCCAATTTTCTCTGAAGAACCGTTGGCAAGGTTAGATGTAAACCAAGATTCTAATGGAGTAGTTGTGGTCATGCCACACCTACCACAAGGTTTAAGTGAAGAGGCAATCAACGCAGATTTACAAGTACTAATTAATAATTTATTTGCAGAGCATAATATCAACAAATACATTTGTTGGTATTACACACCAATGGCGATCGCTTTTACCCGCCACTTGCAACCCCAAGCCGTGGTATACGATTGCATGGATGAATTGTCTGCATTCCAAGGAGCATCACCCACTTTAAAGAATTACGAAGCCGAACTATTCAGCCGTGCAGACTTAGTATTTACAGGCGGACAAAGCCTTTACGAAAGTAAAGTGAACCAGCACCCCAATGTTTATGCCTTTCCCAGCAGTGTAGATGTCGCCCACTTTGGCCAGGCGAGAAATCTTCAAGAACCAGAAGATCAAGCTCATATTCCCCATCCTCGCCTTGGTTTCTTTGGCGTAATTGACGAACGGATGGATATTGAACTGCTTGCAGGTATTGCCGAAGCCCGTCCCGACTGGCATTTAGTAATTATTGGGCCAGTTGTCAAAATCGATCCAGCAAATCTGCCACAGCATGAAAATATCCATTATCTCGGTGGCAGAGATTATAAACAACTACCTGCCTATTTGGCAGGCTGGGACTTAGCAATGTTGCCGTTTGCGCGTAACGAGTCAACACGTTTTATTAGCCCTACCAAAACTCCAGAATATCTTGCCGCAGGTAGACCTGTAGTATCTACCTCAATTCGAGATGTAGTGCGTCCTTATGGAGAGTCGAAGCTGGTACGAATTGCAGATACAGTTTCTGAGTTTGTTACCGCCGCAGAACTTGCAATGCAAGAAGATACCCCAGCCTCAGAATGGTTGAGCCGAGTTGATGTCTTTTTAGAAAAGATTTCTTGGGATCGCACTTGGGCATCAATGATGAAGTTGATTGACTCTGCGATCGCAGCCCGTGATGGTGAAGACAAAGCTAACTCCACAGGTGCAGCTGGTAAACAAGCACCAAATATCATTACCAGAGATTTTGTCTTCGATTACTTGGTTGTCGGCGCTGGTTTTTCTGGTAGCGTCATTGCAGAACGTTTGGCAACTCAAGGTAAAAAAGTGCTGGTTGTAGACAAGCGCAACCACATAGGCGGCAATGCCTACGATCATTACAATGATGATGGCATTCTTGTACACAAATACGGCCCCCACATCTTTCACACCAACTCCCGCGAAGTCTTTGAATACCTCTCACGCTTTACTCAGTGGCGGTCTTACGAACATCGTGTCCTTGCCAGTGTAGACGGGCAACTTGTCCCGATTCCGATCAACCTCGACACCATCAACAAGCTGTATGGCATGAATCTCAATTCATTTGAGGTGGAAGAGTTTTATAAATCCCTTGCTGAACCCGTAGAATACATCCGCACTAGTGAAGATGTGGTGATCAGCAAAGTTGGTCGAGTACTGTATGAAAAGTTTTTCCGTAATTATACCCGTAAGCAATGGGGACTCGACCCATCGGAACTTGATAAATCAGTAATCGCCAGAATTCCCACACGGACTAATCGTGACGATCGCTATTTTACCGATAGTTACCAGGCAATGCCACTGCACGGCTTTACCCGGATGTTCGAGAATATGCTTAATCACCCGAACATCAAGGTAATGCTCAACACTGATTATCAAGAAATTCAAAAAGCTATACCTTGCCGCGAGATGGTTTACTCCGGGCCGGTTGACGAATACTTTAATTATCGCTACGGCAAACTACCCTATCGCTCGCTTGATTTCAAGCATGAGACGCACAACACGACTGTGTTTCAAAAAGCGCCAGTAATAAATTATCCCAATGAACAGCTTTATACTCGTGTGACAGAGTTTAAATACTTAACTGGTCAAGAACACTCTAAAACTAGTATTGTTTATGAGTTTCCCAAAGCTGAGGGAGACCCTTATTATCCTGTACCGCGTTCTGAGAATCAGGAAATTTACAAGAAATACAAGGTGCTGGCAGATGAAACTCCAGGGATCTATTTTGTAGGGCGATTAGCGACCTACAAGTACTACAACATGGATCAATGTGTTGCTCAGGCTTTGTCTGTGTACAAACAAATTGCGGTTAAGGCTTAAATAATTCGTAATTCACGCCGAATTACCCCCCTTAATCCCCCCTTATAAAAGCTACCGTGTATACACAAGTCCCCCTTTTATAAGGGGAGGGTTAGGG